>NZ_JAXCWM010000010.1:0-239902 GCF_034045115.1 Massilia sp. CFBP9012
CCCGCGGCGCCCGAAGCCGAGCCGCCGGCTGCGCCGGTGGCCGAGGTCGAGCCGCCGTAGCCGGTGCCGCCGGCCGAGCCGGTGCCGGCCGCGCCGTTGGCGCCGCCGGTGTTCGCAGCGGTGTTGCCGATGTTGCTGATGTTATTGCCCGACACGGTGCCGGTCAGCGAGCTGGTCGCGTTGGCCGACGAGGTGTTGAACGAGTTGGCGACCGACGAGTTGGCGCTGCCACCGTTGTTGGCGGCTGCGGCGCCGGCGGCTGCCGCGCGCGAGTCACCCGAGCTGTTGTTCTGGCCCGAGCTGTCCTGGCTGCTGTCGTTGGTGGTGGTCGAGGTGATCGTGTCGTTGCTGTCGATCGTCGTGGTGTTGGTGCGGGTGTCCGACTGGGTGTTCGTGTTGGTGTTGGTCGCGGTACGGTTGTCCGAACGGTCCACCTGGTTGTTGTTGTTGGTCGTGCTGTTGTCGTTCTGCTGGCTATTGTTGTTTTGCTGGCTGTTGTTGTTGGCCTGGCTGTTGTTGGTATTGGTCGTCGTGTTGGTGCTGGTCGACTGGTTGTTGCTGTCCGAGGTGTTGGTGCTGCTGTTGTTGGCCTGGCTGTTGTCGGTGTTGGTGTTCGTATTCGTGTTCGTGTTGGTCGCCTGGTTGTTGCTGTTGGCCTGGCTGTTGTTGGTGCTGGTCGAGGTATTCGTGTTCGTGTTGGTGTTCGTATTCGTGTTCGTTGCCTGGTTGTTGCTGTTCGAGCTGTCGGTGTTGGTCGACGAGTTGGTCGAGGTGTTGCCGCTGTTGCGGGTATCAGTGACAGTGCTGTTGTCGGTGTTCGTGCTCACCGACGAAGTCTGGGTGTTGCCGCCGCGGACGTCGTTGACGGAATTTTCTTGTGCGTGAGCCATGCTGAATGCCAGGGCGATCGCGGTTGCCAGGATAGTGCGCTTCATTGTTGCTCCCCTAATTGTCACTGAGTTGAATTCCCGGGGTCCCATGACGCCCGGTCCAACCGTCTATTAGCAGTTCCCATGCCAGATGAATGTGCTTTTTTCAAGTCCTTGATTATGTAGGACTATTTTGATGAGTTCCGGTGGGATTACAGAGGGAAATGAAGCGGAACAATAGCTAAAGAACAAAGTGTCTCAGACCCGTGACAAAGTGAACAAAAAGGCCATCAAACTGTATCAAAATGTCACCGAAGGAGAGCCGTGCAGAGTGAACGCTGTTCTGCAGCGCGCTGCCGTGTGGCAAGCGCGCTGGTGGAAAAAGCCTGTCAAATCAAGGGGAGAAGCCGTAGGAAGAGGCCGACGGCAGGGAAGGGCGGGGACTTACGGAGAAATCGCGTGCTTGGCCATCAGGCGATACAGCGTCATGCGCGAGACACCCAGGTCACGCGCGGCCTGGCTGATGTTGTTGCCGCTGCGCGCCAGGCTCTCGCCGATGGCAACGCGTTCGGCCGACAGGCGCGAATTGCCGAGGCCTTCCTTCACCGGGCAAATCGGACCGGCGCTGGGCAGATCGAGGTCTTCCGGCATGATCAGCCGCTGTTCGGCCAGCACCATGGCGCGCCGCACCCGGTTGATGAGTTCGCGCACATTGCCCGGCCATTCGTAGCGCGCCATCGCCAGCAGCGCTTCGCGGCTGACGCCCTTGAGCTGCGGGCTACGTTCGGCGGCATACTTGTTGAAGATGAGGTCGGTCAGCAGCGGCAAGTCTTCCTTGCGCTCGCGCAGCGGCGGCACCCGGATCGGGAACACGCTGAGGCGGTAGTACAAGTCTTCGCGGAAGCGTCCCTCTGCCACGGCCTGTGGCAGGTTGACGTGGGTGGCGGTGATCACGCGTGCATCGACCGCGATGGTGCGCGTGCCGCCGACGCGGTAGATCACGCGTTCCTGCAAAAAGCGCAGCAGGCTGGCTTGCAGGTCGAGCGGCAGGTCGCCGATCTCGTCCAGGAAGATGCTGCCGCCGGACGCCGCCTCGAGCAGGCCCTGCTTGTCGCGGGTAGCGCCGGTGAAGGAACCGCGCTCGTGGCCGAACAGTTCGGAGTGGATCAGGGCTGGCGACACCGCCGCGCAATTGATGGCGATGAAGGGACCGCTGGCGCGCTGCGAGCGCAGGTGGACTTCCTGGGCCGCGAGTTCCTTGCCGCTACCGCTTTCGCCCGAGATCAGTACCGGCGCGTCGATCGCGGCGATCTTGTCGATGTGGGCGCGCAGGCGCACGATGGCGCGCGAGGCGCCATCGATGTGGCTGGCCCGCTCCGACGCCTGGCGCCGGTGCGGCGGGGTGGTCTTGGCCAGCGTCGCCATGCCGTGGGCGTGGCCGAGCGAATGCTTCAGCCGCAGCGCGTCGACCGGACGGGTATGGAAATCGACCAGATGGGCGGCGATCAGCTCGCGCAGCGCCGGCTGGTCGAGGCGCGGCGCATCGAACACGCCGATCCAGCGCGTGTGGTGGTGCTGGCGTACGAAGCGTTCGATCTCGGCATCGCCCGCGCCGTCGCTGCGGTCGAGCAGCAGGCCGACGCCGTAGTGCTGCTGCGACAAGACCTTGCGTGCCGCGGCGATGTTCTCGACCACGCACACATCCCAGCCGGGTAGTTCTCCGTGGCAGGCGCGTGCGCGCGCGCTGCCTTCACCCGAAATGCATAAGAGACGTTTTACAGACACCGTTGCCCTCTTTATCACTGGAGCTTCGCCAGTTTCGTTGTTATGAGTCCGGGCGCGATGCGCCTCATGCATCCATGCGACAACTAATCCCGCTCTGTGGATTGCTGACGCGAAAAGTATTGTTCCATTAAACCTTAAATGCCATCCTCGTGTCGCACAAACATTAATAGAAGTTTAATGACATGTGCAAGGGTGAATGTATTGTTTGCTTTTTTGCATGGCAAGGTCGGAAATTTTGTTAGTTGCCTGCTATCGATCTTACCGGCACCATCTGTGGCCGGGAAGGGCTCTCCCGACAATCTGTCGCTGCTGAGCAGCTTGTTACCGCTGCAAGCGTTGTGCCCGTCCAACAAGGACACTGAATCGATGCCATGGCGCAGCAAATGGCATCGGTCGGGCCGGTGCGGCGACCCGATCGCCAATGAGGCGGCTCACTGTCGGCCTGCTTGTATAATGCGGCAACACCCAACCGTTTCGCACATATGACCAATACCACTCACTTCGGCTACAAGACTGTCGCCGAGGACCAGAAGGTCCAGGAAGTCGCCAAGGTTTTCCACTCGGTCGCCTCGAAGTACGACGTCATGAACGACCTGATGTCGGCCGGCCTGCACCGCGCCTGGAAGATGTTCACGATCGCCCAGGCGGGCGTGCGTCCCGGCTTCAAGGTGCTCGACATCGCCGGTGGCACCGGCGACCTGGCCAAGGCATTCGCGAAGCAGGCGGGCAAGACCGGCGAGGTCTGGCTTACCGACATCAACGAGTCGATGCTGCGCGTGGGGCGCGATCGTCTCTTGAATAAAGGGCTTGTCACCCCAACCATGCTGTGTAACGCCGAAAAATTGCCGTTCCCAGACAATTACTTCGATCGGGTCAGCGTCGCCTTCGGCTTGCGCAATATGACCCATAAAGACCAGGCCCTGGCCGAGATGCGCCGGGTGCTCAAGCCGGGCGGCAAGCTGCTGGTGCTGGAATTCTCGAAAGTGATCGCGCCGCTGCAGAAGCCGTACGATGTGTATTCGTTCTCGGTGCTGCCGTGGCTGGGCCAGAAGATCGCCGGCGATGCCGAGAGCTATCGCTACCTGGCCGAATCGATCCGCATGCATCCCGACCAGGACACCCTGAAGGGGATGATGCAAGACGCAGGACTGGAGCGGGTCCAGTATTTCAACCTGACGGCGGGTGTGGCCGCATTACACACCGGTATCAAACTGTAGTTTCAACGCTAAGGACGGAGACGATGAAAAAATTCCTGGTCACGACGATGTTGGCAGTCACCGCGTTCGCGATGGTGGCGGACGCCTTCGCCCGACCAATGGGCGGCAAGCGCTCGATCGGACGGCAATCGCAGTCCGTACAGCAGCAGGGCCCGGCCCCGGCGCCAGCCCAGAACATGCAGCGCCAGACGCCTAATTCGGCGGCGCCGGCTGCCGCCGGCGCAGGCGCCGCGGGTGCGGCTGCCGCCGCCAAGAAACCTAGCATGATGCGCAATATCCTTGGTGGCGCACTGCTGGGCCTGGGCCTGGGCGCGCTGCTGTCGCACCTGGGCATCGGCGGCGCCCTGGCCAGCATCATCTCGACCATCCTGATGGTCGCGCTGGTCGGCCTGGTGATCATGTTCATCGTGCGCATGGTGCGCCGCAAGGACACGCCGGCCAATCCGGTCGCGGCGACCGCGGGCGGCTTCGGTGGCTTCCAGCCGCCTGCCGCCGGTTCGAGCGCCACGCCCGAGATCGGTTCCGGCCTGCGCAATCAGCCTGCCGCTTTCCAGGGCAATGTAGGCCTGGATAAAGGCACCGCAGCCGGTGTCGGTGGCGCTGCCGCCGCGACCAATTACCAGCAATGGGGCGTGCCGGGCGACTTCGACAGCGAAAGCTTCCTGCGCCATGCGAAATCGTCCTTCATCCGCATGCAGGCGGCCTGGGATCGCGGCGACACCGACGACCTGCGCGAATTCACCGCGCCTGAAGTGTTCGCCGAACTGAAGATGCAGATCCAGGAACGCGGCGGCGTGGCCGACTACACCGACGTCGTCAACATCGACGCCCAGCTGCTGGGCATCGAGAAGACCGCGACCGACTACCTGGCGAGCGTGCAGTTCAACGCCATGATCCGTAGCGCCAAGGACGCGCTGCCGGAACCGTTCGTCGAAGTCTGGAATATGTCGAAGCCGCTGTCGGGCTCGGGCGGCTGGGTGCTGGCCGGTATCCAGCAGACGAACTAAGCCTTTAGTTTTGGCGGAATTATTTTTCGATAAACATTCCGTGTCACCGGGTTTGCGCCCGGCAAACTGGTAAGATCAAAACCGCCCGCATCAACCCGGGCGGTTTTGTTTTTTGAGGGTTGTCCTTTCATGTTTCCTAGTCTTTCCTCACTGTCGCCTCAGCACATTCTCACGCTGCCCGCGGTCGCCGCGATCAACCACTTGCTGGCCCAGGAAGCCTGGGCCAGGGCCTTGCTCATGCGCCATGCCGGCAAGGACGCCTGCATCGACGCCGGCCTGGCCCGCCTGCGCCTGCTGGTCGGGCGCGATGGCCTGCTCGAAGCCGGCCAGGGCGATGCCGCGGCCAGCGTCACGATCCGCGTGAAACCGGCCGACCTGCCGCTGATCGCCCAGGACCGCACGCGCGCGCTGTCGTACGTGAAGGTCGAAGGCGACGCCGAGTTCGCCAACGTGATCTCGCAGCTGGCCAACGGCCTGCGCTGGGATGCCGAGCATGACCTCGAGCGGGTGGTGGGGCCGCTGGGCGCCCATCGCCTGGTCAAGACCGCGCGCCGCACCGCCGGCGGCGCGACCGAGGCGGGACGGCGCCTGGCCGAGAACCTGGCCGAGTTCCTGGCCGAGGAAAGGCCGGTGCTGGTGCGGCCGGTGCAGCGCGAAGCGTTCGCCGCCGACGTGGTGCGCCTGCGCGACGACGTCGAGCGCACGGCCAAACGCGTAGCAAGACTCGAGCAAGTGCTGGCCCAGCGCGATGCCGCCACACCTTCCATCATTCCTACCCGCGCAGACCACCACCCGGATCGTCGATGATATTGAAATTCCTGCGCCTGCTGCGCATCCTCACCGTCTTCACCAGGTACGGCCTGGATGAGATCGCCGTCACCAGCATCAACGCCCCGCGCACCGCGCGCCTGATGAACACCTTCTTCTTCTGGCGCACGATCACCTCGCCGCGCGCGATCCGCCTGCGCCAGGCGCTGGAAGAATTGGGCCCGATCTTCGTGAAGTTCGGCCAGGTGCTGTCGACCCGGCGCGACCTGGTGCCGCCCGATATTGCCGACGAGCTGGCGCTGCTGCAAGACCGCGTGCCGCCCTTCGGCTCCGACCTGGCGGTGGCCCAGATCACCCGCTCGCTGGGCGCCCATCCCGACCAGCTGTTCGCCCGCTTCGACCGCGAGCCGGTGGCCTCGGCCTCGATCGCCCAGGTCCACTTCGCCCAACTCAAGGATGGCAAGGAGGTCGCGGTCAAGGTGCTGCGTCCCGGCATGAAGAAGCTGATCGACGAAGACATGGCGCTGATGCGCCTGGCGGCCAGCCTGATCGAGCGCGTGTGGGGAGAAGCGCGGCGCCTGAAGCCGCGCGAAGTCGTGGCCGAGTTCGACAAATACCTGCACGACGAGCTGGACCTGATGCGCGAGGCCGCCAATGCCAGCCAGCTGCGCCGCAACTTCGCCGGTTCCGACCTGCTGATGGTGCCCGAGATGTACTGGGATTACTGCTCGAGCAGCGTGATCGTGATGGAGCGCATGTACGGCATCCCGATCTCGCAGATCGACCGCCTGGCCGCCGCCGGCGTCGACCTCAAGAAGCTGTCGAGCGATGGCGTGGAGATTTTCTTCACCCAGGTGTTCCGAGACGGCTTCTTTCACGCCGATATGCATCCGGGGAACATCCTGGTCTCGACCGCGCCGGAGACCCTGGGCCGCTATATCGCGCTGGACTTCGGCATCGTCGGCACGCTGAACGATTTCGACAAGGATTACCTGTCGCAGAACTTCCTGGCCTTCTTCCGCCGCGACTACAAGCGCGTGGCCGAGGCCCACATCGAATCGGGCTGGGCGCCCTCGACCACCCGCGTGGACGAGCTGGAAGCCGCGGTGCGCGCCTGCTGCGAACCGATCTTCGACCGCCCGCTGAAAGATATTTCGTTCGGCCAGGTGCTGCTGCGCCTGTTCCAGACTTCGCGCCGCTTCAATGTCGAGGTGCAGCCGCAGCTCGTGCTGCTGCAAAAGACCCTGCTCAATATCGAAGGACTGGGACGCCAGCTCGATCCCGACCTGGACCTGTGGAAGACCGCCAGGCCGCACCTCGAGCGCTGGATGACGGAACAGGTCGGCTGGAAAGGCCTGACCGAGCGCCTGCGCGCCGAAGCGCCGCGCTACGCCCAGATCTTCCCGCAGCTGCCGCGCCTGGTATTCCAGGTGCTGGAGCGCGAATCGAAAGGGCAGATGATGCACCCGCACGGCGGCAGTAGCGACATGCTGGCCATGGTGCTGCTCGAACAGCGCCGCACCAATCGCATGCTGGCCTTCCTGACCTGCATGGCGGCGGGCTTCGGGGTCGGGCTGGTGGCGATGTATTTGCTGTAAGACCCGCCAAAGAAAAAGCCCGCATAAGCGGGCTTGGCAAGCTAGTGTTCTTGTACGGACCGCGCTGATGCAGGCATCGCGCAGTCTTCTGTTTCTTCTGTACAGCGGGTGACAGGAGTTTCCTGCTACCAACATTCGGTGGAGCAGGCCGTATTAAAACATCTGCGCCATCCTTGAGCAAACGAAACACCTGTTGACGATGGTGAAAAACAACATCGTATCGTGCGCGCTTGCCCATCTGCCGTGTCTATGCCAGTCGCGGTAGGCCGCAAACGGTCAATTCCCCTGTAAAAGCTTTATAATTCAGGGTTTTGAAGATTTTTGCGGAGCACACAGCATGCCGATTTACGCCTACCGCTGCGAAGAATGCGGTTTTACCAAAGATGTACTGCAAAAGATTTCGGATCCGGTCCTGACCGTCTGCCCGTCCTGTGCCAAGCCGTCCTTCAAGAAACAAGTGACTGCTGCCGGCTTCCAGCTCAAGGGCAGCGGCTGGTACGTGACCGATTTCCGCGGCGGCACGCCGCCCGCGACCGGCACGGCCGGCAATGGCAATGGCGCGGCCCCAGCCACGCCGGCGGCGTCGACCGAGGCCAGTGCCCCGGCAGCGGCCCCAGCGGCCCCGCCCACGTCGGGCACGTCCGGCGGCGACAAGGGCGGCGCCTGATCGGGGCGCGGCCTTGACGCCGCACGCCAACAAGAATAACGGGAATCCGATGCGCAAATATTTCATCACCGGCCTGCTGGTCCTGGTCCCCCTGGTGATCACGGCCTGGGTCTTGAACCTGATCATCAGCACGCTCGACCAGTCGCTGCTGTTCGTGCCCGACGCCTGGCAGCCCCGCAGCATGTTCGGCATGGACGTGCCGGGCTTCGGCGCGGTGCTGACCCTGGCGATCGTGTTCCTGACCGGCCTGCTCACCAACAACCTGGTCGGCAAGTACATCGTGCGCCTGGGCGAACGCCTGCTCAAGCGCGTGCCGGTGGTCAGCTCGCTGTACGGCAGCGTCAAGCAGGTGTCGGACACGCTGTTCTCGCCGTCGGGCAATGCCTTCCGCCAGGCGGTGCTGGTGCCGTATCCGCATGCCGATTCGTACACCATCGCTTTTCTTACCGGCGCGCCGGGCGGCGAAGTGGCGCGACACCTGGGCGGCGACTACGTCAGCGTCTACGTGCCGACCACCCCGAACCCGACCTCCGGCTTCTTCCTGATGATGGAGCGCAGCCGCGTGAAAGAGCTGGACATGACGGTCGATGCGGCATTGAAGTACATCGTCTCGATGGGCGTGGTCGCGCCGGCTGAAGTGCCGTCCAGCGCACCGCCCACGGCGATCAAGTAATACCGAATCAACGAATAGTGGCCGCCTTCGATGGCGGCGCGAGCAATCAACCAACCTGGAACGAAAACTATGTCCACCATGCGTACCAACTACTGCGGCCTCGTGACCGAGGAACTGCTGGGCCAAACCGTCAGCCTGTGCGGCTGGGTGCACCGCCGCCGTGACCACGGCGGTGTGATCTTCATCGACCTGCGCGACCGCGAAGGCCTGGTGCAGGTGGTCTGCCATCCGGACAACGCCGCCGTCTTCAAGGCCGCCGAGCACGTGCGCAACGAGTACTGCCTGCGCATCGTCGGCACCGTGACCAACCGCCTCGAAGGCACGGTCAACAACAACCTGAAGTCGGGCAAGATCGAAATCAACGCCAGCGAAGTCGAAGTGCTGAACGCCTCGGTGCCGGTGCCGTTCCAGCTGGACGACGACAACCTGTCGGAAACCACCCGCCTGACGCACCGCGTGCTCGACCTGCGCCGCGGCCAGATGCAGCACAACCTGAAGCTGCGTTATAAAGTCTCGATGGAAGTGCGCAAGTACCTGGACAACCTGGGCTTCATCGACATCGAAACCCCGATGCTGACCAAGTCGACCCCGGAAGGCGCGCGCGACTACCTGGTGCCGTCGCGCGTCAACGCCGGCAACTTCTTCGCGCTGCCGCAGTCGCCGCAGCTGTTCAAGCAGCTCTTGATGGTCGCCAACTTCGACCGTTACTACCAGATCACCAAGTGCTTCCGCGACGAAGACCTGCGCGCCGACCGCCAGCCTGAATTCACCCAGATCGATTGCGAGACCTCGTTCCTGACCGAACAGGAGATCCGTGACCTGTTCGAAGAGATGATGCGCGTCGTGTTCCGCAACACCACCGGCATCGAGCTGCCGAACCCGTTCCCGGTGATGGACTTCGCCACCGCCATGGGCACCTACGGTTCGGACAAGCCGGACATGCGCGTCAAGCTGCAGTTCACCGAACTGACCGAGCTGATGAAGTCGGTCGAGTTCAAGGTGTTCAACAGCGCCGCAAACATGCCGAACGGCCGCGTGGTCGGCATGCGCGTGCCGCAGGGCGGTTCGATGCCGCGTTCGGAGATCGACGCCTACACCCAGTTCGTCGCGATCTACGGCGCCAAGGGCCTGGCCTACATCAAGGTCAACGAGAAAGCGAAAGGCCGTGACGGCCTGCAGTCGCCGATCGTCAAGAACCTGTCGGACGAAGTCCTGGTCCAGATCCTGGAACTGACGGGCGCGCAAGATGGCGACCTGATCTTCTTCGGCGCCGACAAGGCCAAGGTCGTCAACGACGCCATCGGCGCGCTGCGCGTGAAGATCGGCCACTCGGAATTCGGCAAGAAGGCCGGCCTGTTCGACGAGGTCTGGTCGCCGCTGTGGGTGATCGACTTCCCGATGTTCGAATACGACGAAGACGGCGACCGCTGGACCGCGACCCACCACCCGTTCACCGCACCGAAGGACGGCCACGAAGACATGCTCGAGACCAACCCTGGCGCCTGCATCGCCAAGGCCTACGACATGGTCCTGAACGGCTGGGAGCTGGGCGGCGGTTCGATCCGTATCCACCGCGAAGAAGTCCAGAGCAAGGTGTTCCGCGCACTGAAGATCGATGCCGAGGAAGCGCAGCTCAAATTTGGTTTCTTGTTGGACGCGCTGCAGTACGGCGCGCCGCCGCACGGTGGCCTGGCCTTCGGCCTGGATCGCCTGATCACGCTGATGACCGGCTCCGAGTCGATCCGCGACGTGATCGCCTTCCCGAAAACCCAGCGTGCGCAGTGCCTGCTGACCAACGCGCCGTCGGAAGTGGACGAGAAGCAGCTGAAAGAGCTGCATATCCGTCTGCGTAACGAGCCGAAAGTGGCCTGATACACGGTCCCGGATCTGGGGTGGGTGGCGCAACCATCCACCCCATGCCTGTCGACATGAAGCCCCACAAGATCCCGGAATCGGTCCTGGTCGTGATCCACACTTCCGACATGGAAGTGCTGGTGCTCGAACGCGCCGACCGCCCGGGCTTCTGGCAATCGGTCACCGGCTCGCTCGACGCGCCGGACGAGCCCTTGCTGCACACTGCTGCGCGCGAACTGTTCGAAGAGACCGGCATCGTGGCCGATGGCGAACGCATTCGCCTGCACGACTGGCAGCTCTCGAACGTCTACGAAATCTATCCCGTCTGGCGTCACCGCTACGCCCCCGGCGTGACCCACAATACCGAGCACGTGTTCTCGGTCTGTGTGCCGCGCGACATCCCCATCCTCCTCAGCCCGCGCGAACACCTGCGCCATGCCTGGCTGCCGCATCTGGAAGCAGCAGACCGTTGCTTCTCGTCATCCAACGCCGAAGCCATCCTGCAGTTGCCCCGCAAAATCGCTTAAAAATTGCGAACAGCAAACAAAATTGCCTTAAAGCATGTTGTTTGCTGAAAATCAGCATTGAAATGTGGCATGCATGAGCAATAAAATGACGTTTTTTAACAAAAGTACGTAGGTACTTTTTCCAAAAAACGGTCTGTGCGTCGCCGCGCATATGAGTTCGATCAAACGCGATCTCTCCTATGAAAATACATTTGATTACAGTTGATTTGTTCTTTTCATAACAGGAGGAAATTTTGCAGTATTGCATTTGCACAAAAGGATCAACGTTTGACAGCTGTATTTGCGTCGACTAAGGTCAACGGTTCACCCATGGTGAATTTTTGATGTGCAACTTTTAAGTGGATGATTCTGGGAGATAAAATGGATAACCTCGAACTGAATAGCGACAAGAAAGTTAAGGCAATTACCCTGGGGGACGACTGCATCTATATCGACCTCTTCGACGGCCTGCGCCTGAGCGGTCCGCTGGCGCCGCGCCAGGAAAAGCAGGGCGCGCAAGAGCGTCGTCCGCGCCGCATGATTGTGTCGGGGCATGAAGCGGTGTACGACACGGCGCTGGCGCTTGCCTGAATATCAGATTGTCAGATTCAGTAAGAGCGCGACGGCATCTAGCCGACCGCCGCGCTCCGCGCTCCAGCCCCAAGCTGTGAAGCGCACGATTGGGCCCGTTTCACGAGAACGACGGTCCGATCCGGGTAGAATGTTCCCATGAAAATCCGTGTAGCCACCTACAACATTCATAAGGGCGTTTCGTCCCTGCGCAGCACGCCACGCGTGATCGCGCTCAAGAAAGCCATCGCCGAATTCGACGCCAACGTCGTCTTCCTGCAAGAGGTGCAAGGGCGGCACGACCGCTTCCAGGCGCGCTTCGGCAAGGAGGACCGCGGGCATCGTCACTGGCCAGAAACGGCCCAGTACGATTACTTCGCTCCGGACGCCCACCACACTGCCTATGGGATGAATGCGGTCTATGACCACGGCCACCACGGCAATGCGCTGCTGAGCTGCTGGCCGATCGAGAATTCGCACAACCACGACGTCTCCGATCATGCCTACGAGCAGCGCGGCATCCTGCACTGCATCCTGGGCGCGCCCGAATGCCGCGTGCACTGCTATGTGGTCCATCTCGGCCTGTTCGAGGGCAGCCGTGGCCGCCAGACCGCCTCGCTGATCGAGGCCGTCAATGCTTCTGCGAAACCCGACGAGCCGGTGATCATCGCCGGTGATTTCAACGACTGGCGCAACACCCTCAGCGACAAGCTGCGCAACGCCCTGGGCGTCAAGGAAGTGTTCGACGAACTGGGGCCGCGCTCGCCGATGGGCGATATGGTGCGCAGCTGGGCCGGCCGCCAGCCGCGCCTGGCGCCGGCCCGCACCTTCCCGGCCATGCTGCCGTGGTTCAGGCTCGATCGCATCTATGTGCGCGGCTTCAAGGTCAATAACGCCAGGGTGATGCATGGTCCCTTGTGGGCCAAGCTGTCCGATCACGCGCCGATCGTGGCCGAGCTCGAACTTACACAAGGGCCATGCGCAGTCTGACCTTTGTCGACAACAATGACATCGCGCTGCTGCAGAGCGGCATTGCTTTCTTCCCGGCGCTGATCGAAGCGCTCGACGCCGCCCAGCACGAGGTCTTGTTCGAGACGTATATTTTTGCCGAGGACGAGACCGGCGCCGCCGTGCGCGACGCCCTCGCGCGCGCCGCCCTGCGCGGCGTGAAGGTGAGGGTGCTGGTTGACTGGTTCGGCACCGGCCACAGCTGCTGCGGCCGGCTTGGGCCCACTCTCCTGGAAGCCGGCGCCCAGTACCGCGTCTTCAATCCCTGGTGCCGGCGCGGCATCGCCCGTTCGCACCGCAAGATCGCCGTGATCGACCGCGAAGTCGCTTTCGTGGGCGGCATCAACGTCAACGACGACTGGCTGTGCGACCACGCCGACGGCCACCGCCTGCCGGCGCCGCGCTGGGATTTCGCGGTGCGCGTGCGCGGGCCGCTGGTGGCCCAGATCCACCACGAGGCGCAAGTCCAGTGGGCCCGCAGCGGCCGCCTGCGGCTGCGCAAGCGCCTCCAGTTGTTCCGCGAGATGCGCAATCAAGCCATTCCCTCTTGCGAAAGCCCGGCCCGGGCCGCATTTGTGGTGCGTGACAACCTGCGTAACCGCAGCACGATCCAGAAAGCCTATCTGCAAGCGCTGGGGCATGCGCGCCACAGCGTGCTGCTGGCGACGCCGTACTTCGCGCCGGGCCGCAAGTTCCGCAAGGCGCTGGCGCATGCCGCGCGGCGCGGCGTGCAGGTGACGCTGCTGATCGGGGTGGGGGAGTTCAAGATCCAGGATGCGGTCGCGCATTCGTTCTATCCCAAGTTGCTGCTTGATGGCGTGCGGGTGGTCGAATACCGCAAGACCCAGCTGCATGCGAAGGTGGCGGTGGTCGACGACGACTGGGCCACGGTCGGTTCCAGCAACTGCGATGGCCTGTCGCTGTTCCTGAACCAGGAGGCCAATGTGGTGGTGAGCGATCCGGTGTTCGCCGCCACCATGCGCGAGCACATCGAGCGCGGCATCCTGGACGGCAAGGAGGTCTGTCCGCAGGAATTCGCCCACACCGGCTGGCTGCGCCGCGCCACCTATGGCATGGCGTATATGGCCTACAAGCTGGTGATGCGGGTGGTCACGTTCGGCTACACCTAGGGTAAGTAGAAAGAGAAAATGGAAAAAGAGAACGTACGAATCGATAAATGGCTGTGGGCGGCGCGCTTCTTCAAGACCCGTTCGCTGGCCCAGGACGCGGTGGAACGCGGCCGGGTGCGCATCGGCGGCGAGCCAATCAAGCCGGCGCGCGCCGTCAAGATGAATGACAAGATCCTGATCGACAACGGTTCCGATCGCTGGGAAGTGATCGTGGCCGCGATCTCGGGCGCGCGCGGCCCGGCGCCGGTGGCGCGCACCCTGTATTTCGAGACCGACGAGAGCATCGCCCGGCGCGAGAACGACAAGACGGCACGCCGCCTGTACCCCGAACCGAGTATGGAGATCAAGGGCCGGCCGACCAAGCGCGACCGGCGTGCGATGGAGCGCGTCGGCGAAGAGTGACGACGGCGCAATGCCCCTCGTCAACGGGATATCCCGTTCCGTCAAAATGCTGTACCTTTATGGCTGAAACAACAAACTTCCATTCGTCACCAGCGGTAGCGGATGGAAGCGCCTCACGGTGCTATCTCCCGGCACCGATCGTTGTCTTGCATCAATAGAACGCCACCTCTAAGTTCCCGTTTGACATTCCTCGGCTGATAGATAATAGTACGAGCGTTCGGATTTTTTTCGATTCAGGGGCAGCCATCAGTACTTCAGCAAAATTCATGCGCAAGGGCGAACAGACGCGAGCCGCAATTCTCGACGTCGCGCTCGAGCTCGCCAGTCGCAACGGCCTCGAAGGCTTGACCATCGGCCTGCTGGCCGACCGGATGAGCATGAGCAAATCGGGTGTGTTCGCCCACTTCGGCTCACGCGAAGACTTGCAGCTCGAGGTGGTCAAGCTCTATCACCACCGCTTCGAGCAAGAGGTCTTTTTCCCGAGCATCACCGAAGCGCGCGGCCTGCCGCGCCTGGTGGCGATGTACACCCGCTGGGTCAAGCGCGTCTCGGTCGAGATCGCATCGGGCTGCATCTATATCAGCGGGGCAGTCGAATACGACGACCGCGAGGGCCCTATCCGCGAGCAGCTGGTGTCGATGGTGCGCGCCTGGCAGGAAGCCCTGCTGCGCAGCGTGCAGCAGGCGGTCGAGATCGGCCATCTGCGGCGCGACCTGGACCCCGAGCAGCTGGTATTCGAGATGCACGGCCTGATCCTGGCCCTGCACCACGATGCGCGCTTCCTGCGCAACCCGGGCGCGGTCGAACGCGCCCGGGCCGCCTTCGAGCGCCTGGTCGAGAATTACCGCAATCCCCAACTACCGCAAGACCATCAGGCGGCGTAAAGCCGCCTGCCACGTCCAACATCTTTACCCTTGTTCAGGAGATAACCATGGGTCAGTACGTCGCGCCAATCCGGGATATGCAGTTCGTTCTGCATGAATTCCTCAACGTCACCGAAGAATTCAAGAGTCTGCCGAAGTACTCGGAGATCGATGCCGACATCATCAACCAGGTGCTCGAAGAAGGCGCGAAGTTCACGCAAGAGGTGCTGTTCCCGCTGAACCACTCGGGCGACCGCGAAGGCTGCCATTTCAACGCCGCGGATAAAACCGTCACGACCCCGAAGGGCTTCAAGGAAGCGTATAAACAGTACGTCGAAGGCGGCTGGGCGGCGCTGGCCTGTGATCCTGAATACGGTGGCCAGGGCCTGCCGATCACCCTGAACAACTCGTTCTACGAGATGCTCAATTCGTCGAACCAGGCCTGGTCGATGTACCCCGGCCTGTCGCACGGCGCCTACGAGTGCCTGCTGGAGCACGGCACCGACGACCAGAAACGCCTGTATCTGCCAAAACTGGTCTCGGGCGAGTGGACCGGCACCATGTGCCTGACCGAAGCGCACTGCGGCACCGACCTGGGCCTCTTGCGCTCGAAGGCCGAACCGCAGCTTGATGGCACCTACCTGATCACCGGCTCCAAGATCTTCATCTCGGCCGGCGAGCATGACATCTCCGAGAACATCATCCACCTGGTGCTGGCGCGCCTGCCGGACGCGCCGGAAGGCTCGAAGGGCATCTCGCTGTTCCTGGTGCCGAAGTTCCTGCCACAACAAGACGGCTCGCTGGGCGAGCGCAATGGCATCGCCTGCGGCGCCATCGAAGAAAAAATGGGCATCCACGGCAATTCGACCTGCCAGATGAACCTGGACAGCGCGCGCGGCACCCTGATCGGCCAGCCCCATAAAGGCCTGCAGGCGATGTTCGTGTTCATGAACGCGGCCCGCCTGGGCGTGGGCATGCAGTCGCTGGGCCTGACCGAAGTCGCCTACCAGAACGCGCTGGCCTATGCCAAGGACCGCATCCAGATGCGCAGCCTGTCGGGCCCGAAGGCGCCAGATAAACCAGCCGACCCGATCATCGTGCACCCGGACGTGCGCCGCATGCTGCTGACCGCCAAGGCCTATGCCGAAGGCGCGCGCGCGTTCTCGTCGTATGTCGCGCTGCAGATCGACCGTGAACTGAACCACACCGACGAAGACGTGCGCAAGGAAGCGGCCGACGAAGTGGCCCTGCTGACTCCGATCATCAAGGCTTTCATTACCGACAACGGCTGGATCGCGACCTCGGAAGCGATGCAGGTGTACGGCGGCCACGGCTACATCGCCGAGTGGGGCATGGAGCAGTATGTGCGCGACGCCCGCATCAATATGATCTACGAAGGCACCAACACCATCCAGTCGCTGGATCTGTTGGGCCGCAAGATCCTGATGGACAACGGTGCCAAACTGCGCAAGTTCGGCGAGAAGATCAAGACTTTTGTTGAAGACAACGGCCTGGACGAGCAACTGTCCGAGTTCGTGACCCCGCTGGGCGAACTGGGTGACAAGGTCACCAAGCTGACGATGGAAATCGGCATGAAGGCCTTCCAGAACCCGGACGAAGTGGGCGCCGCCGCCGTGCCTTACCTGCGCGTGGCCGGCCACCTGGTGTACAGCTACCTGTTCGCGCAACAGGCCAAGATCGCCCTGGCCAAGCTCGATTCGGGCGACAAGTTCTACGAAGCCAAGCTGGCGACCATCCGCTTCTACTTCGCCCGCCTGTATCCGGAAACCGCGATGCTGATCCGCCAGGCACGTTCGGGCGCCGCGAATCTGACGGCGCTGGATGCTGAGCTGTTCTAACACCTTCACGCGACACTGTTAATCGACCACCGTCATCCCCGCGCAGGCGGGGATCCAAGTTCTGCGCTGTGGTAGCGCAGGCAAACTTGGGTTCCCGCCTTAGCGGGAACGACGGCCAACTCTAGGATTCCAATATGTCCAATTTCATCGTCAAGAAAGTCGCCGTGCTGGGCGCCGGCGTGATGGGTGCGCAGATCGCTGCGCACTGCGTGAACGCCAAGGTGCCGGTCGTGCTGTTCGACCTGCCTGCAAAGGAAGGTCCTAAAAACGGCATCGTCCTGCGCGCCATCGAGAACCTCAAGAAACTGTCGCCGGCCCCGCTGGGCAACAAGGATGACGCGGCCCTGATCGAAGTGGCCAACTACGAGGACAACCTCGACGTGCTGGCCGGCTGCGACCTGATCATCGAAGCCATCGCCGAGCGCATGGATTGGAAACACGACCTGTACGCCAAGGTCGCGCCGCACATCGCGCCGCATGCGATCTTCGCCTCGAACACCTCGGGCCTGTCGATCAACAAGCTGGCCGAAGGCTTCGACAGCGAACTGAAGGCGCGCTTCTGCGGCGTGCACTTCTTCAACCCACCGCGCTATATGCACCTGGTGGAACTGATCCCGACCGAAGGCACCCGTCCTGAAATCCTGGACCAGCTCGAGACCTTCCTGACCTCGACCCTGGGCAAGGGCGTCGTGCGCGCGAAAGACACGCCGAACTTCATCGCCAACCGCGTCGGCATCTTCGGCATGCTGGCCACCATCGTCGAAGCCGAAAAATTCGGCCTGTCGGTGGACGTGGTCGACGACCTGACCGGCGCCAAGCTCGGTCGCGCCAAGTCGGGCACCTTCCGCACCGCGGACGTGGTCGGCCTGGACACCATGGGCCATGTGATCAAGACCATGCAGGACAACCTGAAGGACGATCCGTTCTTCAATGTCTACAAGACGCCTGACATCCTGGCCAAGCTGATCGAGAAGGGCGCGCTGGGCCAGAAGACCGGCGCCGGCTTCTACAAGAAGGTCGGCAAGGAGATTTTCCGCCTGGACTTCGCGAGTGGCGAGTACGTTGCCGGCGGCGCCAAGGCCGCCGACATCGTCGGCCGCATCCTGAAAGAAAAAGACCCGGTCAAGAAATTCAAGGCCATGCGCGATTCGACCAACCCGCAGGCGCAGTTCCTGTGGGCGATCTTCCGCGACGCCTTCCACTACATCGCCGTCCACCTCGAATCGATCGCCGACAATGCGCGCGACATCGATTTCGCGATGCGCTGGGGCTTCGGCTGGAGCGTCGGTCCGTTCGAGACCTGGCAAGCCGCCGGCTGGACCCAGATCGCCCAGTGGGTGAAGGAAGACATCGACGCCGGCAAGGCGCTGTCGACCGCGCCGCTCCCAAGCTGGGTGTTCGAAGGCACCGTGGCAGAGAAGGGCGTGCACACTCCTGAAGGTTCGTACTCGGCCACCAAGAATGCCTATGTCCCGCTGTCCGACCTGCCGGTCTACAAGCGCCAGCAGTTCCGCGCACCAGTGGTCGGCTCGACCACGCTGGATGCCAAGACCGCCGGTACCACCGTGTTCGAAGACGACTCCGTGCGCCTGTGGCACTCGGACGACGAGGTGCTGGTCATCTCGCTCAAGACCAAGATGCACGTCATCGGCGATGGCGTCATCAAGGGCATCCAGCGCGCGCTGAAGGAAGCAGAACAAGGCTTCAAGGGCATCGTGATCTGGAATACCGACGCGGCCGAAGGCGGCGCGTTCTCGGCCGGCGCCGACCTGCAATCGGCACTGCCAGCCTTCATGGCCGGCGGCGCGAAGGCGATGGAGCCGATCGTGCGCGAGCTGCAGGACACCTTCATGGCGATGAAGTATTCGAACATCCCGGTCGTCGCGGCCGTGGCCGGCCTGGCGCTGGGCGGCGGCTGCGAGCTGGCGCTGCATGCGTCGAAACGCGTGGCCTCGATCGAGTCGTATATCGGCCTGGTCGAAGTGGGCGTGGGCCTGGTGCCGGCCGGCGGCGGCCTGAAAGAGGCGGCGCTGCGCGCGGCCACCGAAGCCAAGGGCAACGACATCCTGCAATTCCTGAAGAACGGCTTCATGAACGCGGCCACCGCGCAAGTGTCGAAGTCGGCGCTGGAAGCGAAGGCGATGGGTTACCTGAAAGAAGACGACGTGATTGTCTTCAACGCGTATGAACTGCTGCACGTGGCGAAAACCACCGCGCGCGCCATGTTCGACGCCGGGTATCGCGCGCCGGCGCGCCGCACCTTCCCGGTCACCGGCCGTTATGGCTGGGGCACCATCCGCGGCCAGATGGTCAATATGCGCGACGGCGGCTTCATCTCGGCCTATGACTACCACCTGGGCGACACCATCGCCGAAATCGTCACCGGCGGCGACATCGACCAGGGCAGCGTGGTGAGCGAACAGTGGATCCTCGACCTGGAACGCAAGGCCTTCGTGGCCCTGCTGAACAATCCGAAGACCCAGGAACGCATCATGGGCATGATGCAGACCGGCAAGCCAGTCCGCAACTAAGCCGACAGAACAGGACACTGACATGAGCAAACAACTTCAAGACGCATACATCGTCGCAGCGACCCGTACCCCGATCGGCAAGGCGCCGCGCGGCATGTTCAACAAGACCCGCCCGGACGACCTGCTGGTGCACGCGATCCGCGGCGCCATGGCCGCCGTGCCGAACCTGGACCCGGCCCTGATCGTCGACGCCATCATCGGCTGCTCGTTCCCGGAAGCCGAACAAGGCTTCAACGTGGCGCGTAACGCTGTGGTGCTGGCCGGCCTGCCGAACACCGTGGGCGGCGTCACCGTCAACCGCTACTGCGCCTCGGGCATCACCGCCCTGGCGATGGCGGCCGACCGCATCCGCGTGGGCGAAGCCGACGTGATGATCGCCGGCGGCGTCGAATCGATGTCGATGGTGCCGATGATGGGCCACCATCCGTCGATCAATATGGAGACGTTCAGGGACGAGAACGTGGGCCTGGCCTACGGCATGGGCCTGACCGCCGAGAACGTGGCCAACCAGTGGAAGATCTCGCGCGAAGACCAGGATGCCTTCGGCCTGGAATCGCACCGCCGCGCCATCGCCGCCCAGCAGGCCGGCTACTTCAAGGACGAGATCACTCCGGTCGAGATCATCACCCGCACGCCGAACCTGGCCACCGGTGAAATCAGCATCAAGAAACGCACCGTGGACAGCGACGAAGGCCCGCGCGCCGACGCCAGCCCTGAAGGCATGGCCAAGCTCAAGCCCGTGTTCGCGGCCAAGGGTTCGGTCACCGCCGCGACCTCGTCGCAGATGTCGGACGGCGCCGGTGCGCTGATCGTCGTCAGCGAAAAGATCCTGAAAGAGCACAACCTGACTCCGCTGGCCAAGTTCTCCTCGTTCGCCGTGCGCGGCGTGCCGCCGGAGATCATGGGCATCGGTCCGAAGGTCGCGATCCCCGCCGCGCTGGCCGCCGCCGGCATCACGCAAGACCAGCTGGACTGGATCGAGCTGAACGAAGCCTTCGCCGCCCAGGCGCTGGCCGTGATCCGCGACCTGGGCCTGGACACCAGCAAGGTCAATCCGATGGGCGGCGCGATCGCCCTGGGCCACCCGCTGGGCGCGACCGGCGCGATCCGCGCCGCGACCGTCGTGCATGCACTGCGCCGTAACAACCTGAAGTACGGCATGGTGACGATGTGCGTCGGCGCCGGCATGGGCGCCGCGGGCATCATCGAGCGCGTCTAAAGACATGGCGGCTGTTCGCAGCCGCCGCATTTCAAGCGTGGGCGGGAAATCCAAGCACCGTACGTCAATGCCGCGAGCGTGACGTGGGGTGGGCGGGTCTCCCGCCCACGCGTCCAATCGGCCCATGAACAATTCTGGAGACAACACCATGACCATCCGCCTCACCAAAGCCGACGGCATCCTCACCATCGAATTCAACCGCGTCGAACGCAAGAACGCGATCACCGGCGCGATGTACCAGGCCATGGCCGACGCGCTGCGCGAGGCCGAACAGGACGCCGCGGTGCGCGTCATCCTGATCACCGGCCAACCCGAGATCTTCACCGCCGGGAACGACCTCGACGACTTCCTGAACAACGTCGGCGAAGGCGCGATGACGGCCGAGCGTCCCGTATTCCAGTTCATGACCGCGCTCGAAGGCGCGACGAAACCGGTGGTGGCGGCCGTGGCCGGCGCCGCGGTCGGCATCGGCACCACGCTCTTGATGCACTGCGACCTGGTCTACGCCGCCGACAACGCCAGGTTTTCGATGCCGTTCACCCAGCTCGGCCTGTGCCCCGAATTCGCCTCGTCGCTGCTGGTCGCGCAATCGGCGGGCTATACCCGCGCCGCCGAAAAGCTGCTGCTGGGTGAGCCGTTCCTGGCCCAGGAAGCGCTGGAGATGGGCATCGTGGCCCGTGTGCTGCCGGCCGCCGAGCTGCTGTTCTTCGCGCAAGGCCAGGCCGCCAAGCTGGCCAAGCTGCCGCCCGCATCGATCCGCACCACCAAGGCGCTGATGAAGCGCGCGCGCGGCACGCTGGTGAAAGAGACCATCGCGGCCGAGAACGAGCGTTTCAGCGCCATGCTGACCGGCGCCGAGGCGAAGGAGGCATTCACTGCATTCTTCGAGAAGAGGAAGCCCGATTTCAGCAAGTTCGATTGAATATCTCGCCGCGTGCGCTGCCTCAAACAGGTTTTCCTTAAGTTTTGCTCAGGCCTACCGATATCGTCAATATGATCAACGAATAGGGAAGCGGACATGAGCCTGAGCATCTCCAGCGTCGGCCAGCAGGGAGCGACCCTTCCTGCCGCCAGGGTAAAACCCGCAGCTGCCGAAGCACGACAAGAAACCGACGCCCCGGCCCAGGACAAAGTGACCCTGGGCGGACGACAGGCCGAGCCGCTGACCTATGGCAGCAAAGGCGGCGGCAAGGTCACCCAGTCCGAGCTTGCCGGCATGATCGAGGAATCCGATCGCAAGGCCCAGCAAGTCATGGACCTGATCCGCCCACTGGTCGAACAGCAGGGCCTCAACTTCGCCAAGGTGGTCAGCGGAGAGCAGCAACTGCAGGCGGATCCCGAAACCATCGAAGCGGCCAGGGCGGCCATCGCGGATGGTGGCGAATTGAGCGTGGAAAAGACTTCCGAGCGCATCCTGGGCTTTGCCAAGGCCATGATCGGCGCCGATCCATCCAGAATGGACGCCATTCGCGCCGCAGTCGAAAAAGGTTTCCAGCAAGCGCAGGACATACTGGGGGGCAGCTTGCCCGAGATCAGCCAGAAAACCCTGGCTGCGGTGCAGGCCGGGTTCGATCAATGGCAGAAGGACGGCATCCCGAAGGACTAAGAACCTTCGCGCGGTGGCTTGAGGCTCTTGCTGTAAAAACCCGACGGGTCGAAGCAACAGACCCGCTTCTTGCCGGCCGCCAGCATGTCGCCGGCGTCGGCGACCCGGCTGGCACGGGTCTTGGCTTGCCTGGCCGACTCGATCCAGTGGACCCAGTCGATGCGGGCGATGGTGGTGGTGGCGTCCCAGTTCGCCCTGGCTGGCGGCGATGCGTCGAGTACCTTGTCCAACTCGGGCGGGACCAGTGGTTCCTGTTCGCTTGGTGCTGGGGCAACGTCGAACGTGACGGTATCCCCGATCGCCACGCCTGCCTCGGTCATCAGCGTGGCCGGCACCCTGAACCAGTGACTCAATTGGCCGTCGGGCTCCAGCGTAGCCTGGAATGGGTGGCCGTTGAGTTTGCCTTGCATGCTTGTCCTGCCGCGCCGCGGGAAGACCTCGCTGACCGGTTTTGGCAGGACGACGAAGGTCCAGCGATCGTTTTCCTGTACCTCGGCGGGGCGGCATAGCGCAGCTTCGAAACTTGACTCGGCAATAGCAGCTTTCATTCCTTCCCCTCGTTGGCTCGACGATCAGTGGAGTGTAGAAAGCAATTTCAGTCGCTGTCAACGCATCGCCTGCTGACCAGTCAAGAACTCGTACCTTGACTGTATCAATTAACGGACTATACTGGCGTGAGGTTCGTTAGTGGAGGTGATTGTGCGCTACAAGGATTTTCCAAAGCACGATTTCAGAAGGTGCTTGCTGGTACTCGTCACGCTGGAGAAACTCGGCGCACGCGCCACATTGCATTACACCGCACAAGCACTGGAATGCACACGCGCTGAGGTATTGCGCGCTATCGAGCTCGCGCAGCAACAGTTTTTTGTTGGGATCGACAAGAACGGTCCGGTCTATCGAATCACATCGTGGGGTGTGCTCGACCGGGGCGGTGTCGCCTCAGCGCTTCGCCAGGTACCCGTGGACGATCGCCTTTCGCAGATTTTTGGGAAAGAGAGCATCGTGTGGAACAGGGAAACTGAAGCCGATCTGGTCAATTCGCTTGCCGATGCAGTGGCAATGCGCAGATCGCCGAAATCGGGGCGGGAGGCCGACGTCTACCGATTGTCGGCACAGTTACTCAAGACAAGACACCGGGTAGCCGCTGATTTTCTCGACTCCGCGGCACGTCAGTTTCACTACCAGGCCCACACCGTGCCACGGCCGTTTCCTGATGTAGTCAAGGATGGCCTGGTCCGCGATATGCCTCGTTTGCGCAGTCTTCTCGAAAAGCGCATGGATGGCGTGCGGTCATGGTGAAACCAATCGAGTTTGCGACCCACACCGATCTGGCGAACGGACTGCGATCGCTGATCGTCGAACTTGAACAACGAGTGAATTTGCGTGAGCCGCTGACGATGCTCATTGCCGGCGGAATGGCGATTCATTTGTACACGGCAGCGCGGACTACCACGGACGTCGACGCCGAGTTTTCAAAGCGAATCCTGTTGCCTGTCGACCTGGTTGTCGAGACGAGGGACGGCAATATGCTTTACCTGGATGCCAGCTACAACAGTACTTTCGCATTAATGCATGAGGACTACCAGCAAGATGCAGTGCCGGTGCCGATTGGGACGGACATGATGAGAGTCTATGTGCTGAGTCCTCTCGACCTCATTGTCAGCAAGATCGCCAGATTGTCCGACCCGGATAAAGAAGACATCCAGAATATGATTCGTCGCTTTCAAATCTCTGCTGAAGAGATCGAGAAACGGGCAGAGGAAGCGCTCGGAGGATATATCGGTAATACGGATTACTTGCGCATGAATCTGCGCGAGGTTTTGGCGATGGCCCGGCAGGACGGTTCGACAGGTCGTGGCCTGACAGAGGCCTGAGTATCCGAGTCAAGCGATTCCCTGGGACGCGAAAGACGACATCGCGCTGGCGATCGCGTCGAACGTCACGCGGCAGCCGGTATTCTGGCGCAGGTCCTCGTGCATCGTCACCCAGGTCTCGAGCGCTATCGACAATTCGCCGGGCAGGATGCGCACCAGGCGCGGCTCGCTTCGTGCCAGCGCGACCTGGCAGATGCCGATGCCGGCATCGGCGCGGATCAGGGCCAGTTGCGCCAGGTCGTTGTCGGTGCGTAGCGCGAGATTGGCATGCTGGAACTGTGGCCAATGCCGCAGCGCTTCGCGGATGAACGGCGTGCCGCAGTCGTAGCCGATCAGCGTATGGCTGGCCAGGTCGGCGAGGCTGGCAGGTTCACCGCAGCGCGCCAGGTAGCCGCTGCCTGCATGCAGGCCCCACTCGATGATGCCGGTACGACGCGCGATGAGCTGCTCTTGCGTGGGGCGCGAGACGCGCACGGCGATATCGGCCTCGCGATGCAGCAAATTCTGTACCTGGTTGACCACGACCAGTTCGATCTTCAATTCGGGATAACGTTCGCGTAATGTCGCGATAACGGCCGGCATCACCTCGACACCGATCACCTCGCTCACGCTGACCCTGACGGTGCCCCGCACGCCGTGACCGAAACCGCTGGCCGTCCGCTCCAGCGTGGCGGCCATGCTCTCCATTGCGTAGGCGTGCGCCTGCAGTGCGAGTGCGGCTTCGGTCGGCAGAAAACCGGTCGGCGACCGCGTGAACAGCACCAGTCCCAGGGCGTCTTCGAGCGCCGCGATATGGCGCCCGACCGTCGGCTGGGCCATGCCCAGCACGCGGGCAGCGCCTGACAGCGACCCTTCGCGCAAGACATGGGAGAAGCTCCGATACAGTTCCCATTCGATCAAGCCGGCACCCCCGTGGTATTCAAATCTGCATAGCCGCTAGCGCATTTCATGCAATTTTCAATTGACCCAGCTTGCATCAGTATGTCTCCATCGTCAAGGAGGTAACCATGGATACGAAAAACGCTCCCGCCGTGCTGCGCGGCGTGCTCTGCTCGATTATCGTGCTGTCGCTGCCAACCGGTGCGGGCGTGGCGTTCATCGCGCTTGCATCGGCGCTGTTCTGGCGCCTGGCGGCGCTGCGCGGCCCCGCACCAAAACCACGTCAGCGCGCCTGCGTGACGTGCGCCTCGCGCAGCGGCCTCCAGCCCAGCCGCGCCTGGATGGCGCGCCGGTTGCAGGTGTCGATATGGGCTGGCGTGCGGCGGATATAGTCTTCGGCGGCCGCGCGCTGTTCGCCGCTGCGGCTGTCCAGCCATCGAACGGCTTCGTCGGCTGTCGGCACGCGGCCATTCTCGCCGTCGAACTTGGGCGGCACGGCGGTCCAGACCGCGGCGTCGATGCGTTTGGCACGCAGCCAGGCCGCAATGCGCGGATCTTCGCGCGCGCCGTCGCGGGCAGGAATGCTGCCGATCCATTCGGGCCGCTCCGGCGCGATCTTTTCGCGTTCGCTCACCATCGCGCGGGCTTCGTCGAGATCGCCGGTGGCGACATAGGCCCAGTAGGTTGGCGCCAGGCGCGCGCGTTCGCACAGCACCAGCGCCAGTTCGGGACTGTCGTCGCTCTGGCGCGCGAATTCGAGGGGAAGCGGCGGACCGCCGGGATGCCAGCCTGAGGCCAGCTTCAAACCCTGGGGCTTCCACAACAGCGAGCCCCAGGCGATACAGACGATGTTCATGGATGGATAGCCTGGCAATCAAAAGCCCAGTCTAGCCCGTCATGCGAAAGCGGCGAGCACGGCTATGAAGCCGCGGTCATACCATCACTCTTCCTTGATGTCCTTGCTGGCTGCGGCGCCGAACAGGCGGTCCTTGGCCGACAACAGCTTCTGCACCTTGGAACCCATCTTCATCAGCTGTGACATCGATTCGGGCGACAGGCGCTGCAGGTCGTCGAACCAGTTATTGGCCAGGTCGACCAGCTCGTGCATCTCGCGCATGCGCTCTTGCGCGAACTGGTCTTCGGGACTCTTGGCGGTGGCCAGCAGCGACTCGCGCAGCACCGACAGGGTCGGCGCCACTTCGCGGCGGCGGCGTTCGGCCGCGACCACGCGGAAGATTTCCCAGACGTCGCCGAGCGAGGTGAAATATTCGCGCCGGTCGCCGGGGATGCGCGACAGGCGCACCAGTCCCCACGACTGCAATTCCTTGAGGCCGATGCTGACGTTTGAGCGTGAAATGCCGAGCTTTTCGCCGATGTCGTCGGCGTGCAGCTGTTCCTCGGTGACGAAGAGCAGGGCGTAGATCTGCCCCACCGTGCGGTTGATGCCCCAGCGGCTGCCCATTTCACCGAAGTGACTGACAAAGGTTTGGACGAGTGGCGTCATGTTGAGAACTTTTCGATGCTTTTTGAAAGGTGGATTATCCCACGGTCCTACGACACGCACACGGACCGGCTCACCATCGTGGTGCGTCGGACTGTTAATACATGAGTAATTCCCGACCAAGTCACTCTCCTTTCCAGACAAACTTGAAGTTTCAGTGCATAATTTCACTGTTTTCTGAAAATTCAAAATCTTTAGAAAGTTTGGCGTAAGCTAAAGATTAACGTAGATCAAGGCATCGGCTTCACCGCTGGACTGAACACCATGAACGCGCAACGCAATCGCTCCATCATCCTCTGGCTCGCCGCACTGGCGATCCTGTGGGGCATGCTTGCTCCTTCACTGGCGTCGACCTTTGCGGCGAACCAGGGCAAGACCTGGATCGAAGTCTGCATGTCGGCCGGCACCAGGCTGGTGGCGCTCGACCTCGATACCGGCAGCGACGCCGGCGACACTGCCGTCCACCCCGGCATGCATTGCCCGGCCTGCGTATCCAAGTACAACCTGCAGTACGACCTGGCCATCGTCGCTCATCCTCCGGGCAGCCTGGTGCTGCTGGACACACCGCTCGAACGCACCCTGCGCCCCCACGGGCCGGCGCTGCGGCCCGCTTCGACCTTCCGCACCGACCACCGCAGCAGGGCGCCTCCAACGGTCGCCTGACCCGGTTGCATCCCGCGGCCAGTCGCCGCCCCCAAAAAAAACCGTCTGGAGAACCACCATGCTTCGCCGCCAAGGCCGTGGCCCGGCCACGCACGTCCGTTCCACCCGCAGCGCCACCTTCGTGATGAGCGCGGCGGCGCTGCTGTGGATTCCCCAGGCAGCCCTGCTGGCCTATGCCGTGCAGCGACTGGCCAATGGCGCCGGCATGGCGGATATGCTGGCGCCGGCCTGTGCCTTCCTGGCGCTGGGCGTGCTGCGCGCCAGCAGCGAAGCCTGGGGCGCGCGCCGCCTGTTCGCGGCTTCGCGCCTGCACCTGGCCCAGCTGCGCGGCGACGCGGTGCAGGCCCTGGCATCGCGCTCGCCGCTGGATCGCGAACGCCTGGCCAGCGGCCGCGCCGCCAGCGCTGTGGCCGAGCAGGCCGAAGCCGTGCTGCCCTGGCTGGTGCGCTACCAGCCGGCGCGCATGCGCACGATGCTGGCGCCGCCTGCGATCGCGCTCGTCGTTCTCTATTTCTCGTGGACCGCCGCCCTGATCCTGGTCGTGGCAGCGCCCCTGATCCCGGTCTTCATGGCCGTCATCGGCTGGCGCGCCAAGGCGGCCAGCGAAGCGCAGCTGCAAGTCATCGGCGGCATGAGCGGCTTCCTGCTCGACCGCCTGCGCGGCCTGTCGACCCTGCGCGCACTCGGCGCCGTGGACACTACCGCGCAGCGGGTGCGCGCCAGCGCCGAAAGCGTGCGCGCCAGCACCATGCGCGTGCTGCGCATCGCCTTCCTGTCGTCCACGGCGCTGGAACTGTTCTCGGCGCTGGGCGTGGCGCTGGTCGCCGTCTATGTGGGCTTTCATTTGCTGGGCGAGATCGGTCCTGGCAGCTGGGGCGTGCGCCTGACGCTGGCCGAAGGCCTGTTCATCCTGCTGCTCGCGCCGGCCTTCTTCGAGCCGCTGCGCGAACTGGCGGCCGTGTGGCACGACAAGGCCTCGGGCGAGGCGGCGCTGAAGGAACTGGAACAGCTCCAGCACGCCGGCCTGGCGCTGCCGGGTGCGCTGGCGCCGCAGCAGAATCTGCGCACCGGCCGCGCGCCGGTGGCGCCATCGGTCGATATCGAGAGCCTGGTGTTCCAGCATCCCGGCGAAGCGCCGCTATTCGATGGCGAGGATTTGACCGTCCGCGCCGGCGAGCATGTGGCCCTGGTCGGCCCCAGCGGCAGCGGCAAGACCACGCTGCTGTCGGTCATCGCGGGCCTGGCGCTGGCCAGCGGCGGCGCGGTGCGCATCGGCGGCGTGCCCCTCGATGCACAGTCGGCCGCCGGCCTGCGCGCGCATATGGCCTGGATCGGCCAGAAGCCGCATGTGTTTTCTGGCTCGGTGCGCGGCAACGTCTCCCTTGAGCGCGACGGCATCGACAGCGCGGCGGTCGGCGCCGCCGTGCGCCGCGCCGGATTGGGTCACGTGGGCCACGCGACGCCGGGCGACAGCCTGGGCGAGGGCGGTCTCGGCCTGTCGGGCGGCGAGCTGGTGCGCCTGGCGCTGGCGCGCGCGGTGTGCGCGCCGCATGCAGGCCTGCTGCTGGCCGATGAACCCACCGCCCACCTCGACCGCGACACCGCCGCCAGCGTGATCGATGCGCTGGTGGAGCTGGCCCAGGGCCGCACCCTGATCGTCGCCACCCATGACCTGACCCTGGCCGCGCGCATGAAACGCGTGGTGCGCCTCGGCGAACCTTTCACCAAACGGAGCGCGGCATGAAATCCCGTCACGACCTGCAAGCGGTGCTTGCCCTGTTCATCAAAACAGGCGGGCGCCGCATGGCGCTGGGCGCCTTCCTTTCCACCCTGGTGGTGCTGGCCGGGATGGCGCTGCTGGGCACCTCGGGCTGGTTCATCACCGCCACCGCGCTGGCTGGCCTGGCTGGCGGCATGGTCATGTTCAATGTCTTCGTACCGAGCGCCGCGATCCGCCTGTTGGCCCTGGGCCGCACCTTCGGCCGCTATGCCGAGCGGATGGTGACCCACGACGCGACGCTCGGCGTGTTGGCCGCGCTGCGCGAACGGCTGTTTCGCGGCTGGGCTGGCCCGCAGGCGGCGCGCGCCTTGCTGCGCCGTCCCGCGCGCCTGCTGTTTCGCCTGACCGGCGACATCGACGCGCTCGAATCGATTTACCTGCGCCTGATCGTGCCGGCCATCGCCGCCCTCGGCGCGGCGCTGCTGGCCGGCGTGGTGCTGGCCAACCTGGACTGGCGCCTCGGCCTGGCGATGTTCGCCTGGCTGCTGGCCTTCGGCTGGGGCGCGGCGCTCGTCGTCTCCCGCCTTGCCCGCCCGCTGGCGCTGCGCCGCGCCCGCGCGCTGGAACGGCTGCGGGCCCAGGCCATCGACCTGGTCGCCGGCCAGACCGATCTCGCCATGGCCGGCCGCCTGCAGGCCCAGTGCGCGCGCCTGGCGCGGCTTGATGCCAGGCTGGCGCGCGCCGACGATGCGCTGCACCGGCTCGAGACCGGCGCCGGCTGGACGTACGCGGTTGGCGGCCACCTGACCGTGGCGGCGACCTTGCTGGCCGTCGGCGCGCTCGCGCAGCATCGGGAATTGGGCGCACCGGCGGCGGCATTGGCTTTGCTGATCGCCCTGGCCGCGCTGGAACCGTTCGCCGCGATGCGCCGCGGCGCCATCGAGGCCGGCCGCAGCTGGCTGGCGGCGCGCCGCGTCGGCCCACGCTTGCAACAGGAAGCCGATGACGCCATCGCCGTCGGCGCGCCTGGCGAGGACGAGGCACTGCTGCTGTGCGACGCCAGCGTCGTGCATCCGGGCCGCGAGGGCGCCGCGCTGCACGAGGTCAGCTTGTGTATCGCGCGCGGCGAACGGGTCGCCGTGGTCGGCGGCAGCGGCGCCGGCAAGTCGACCTTGCTCGGCCTTGTCGCCGGCGAACTGGCGCCGCATGCTGGGCAGGTGAGGGCGCTGCTCGCCACCTGGCTGACCCAGCGCACCGAGCTGTTCCAGGACAGCCTGCGCGACAACCTGCGCCTGGCCGATCCGCAGGCCGGCGACGAGCAGCTGTGGGACGCGCTGCGCGCCGCCGGCCTCGATGCCGACGTGCGCCAACTGGCGCAGGGCCTGGATACACCGCTGGGCGAGGGCGGCCTGGGCCTGTCGGGCGGGCAGTCGCGGCGCCTGGCGCTGGCGCGGCTGCTGCTGCGCCGGGCCGACTTCTGGCTGCTGGACGAGCCGACCGAGGCGCTCGACGGCGCCACCGCCGCCGACGTGCTGGAACGCCTGGCCCGGCATGCCCACGGCCGCACCGTGCTGCTGGCCACCCACCTGGCGCGCGAGGCCAGGCTGGCCGATCGCCTGCTGGTGATGCGGGCGGGGCGCCTGGTCGCCGACCACCGGCGCGGGACACGAGGATTCGACGCGGCGCTGCTGGCGCTGCGTCACGACTAGAACACCACCATCGATTCACCAATAAGAAAGGATTCACCATGGATCTCGACGTCGTCGGGCTCTCCCGACTACAGTTCGCCCTCACGGCGCTGTATCACTTTTTGTTCGTTCCCCTGACATTGGGGCTGTCGATGGTCATCGCCATCATGGAAACCGTGTACGTGATGACCGGCCGCCCGATCTGGCGCCAGATGACCAAGTTCTGGGGCGTGCTGTTCGGGATTAACTTCGCCATCGGCGTGTCCACCGGCCTGGTGATGGAGTTCCAGTTCGGGATGAACTGGAGCTACTACAGCCACTACGTCGGCGACGTGTTCGGCGCGCCGCTGGCCATCGAAGGCCTGATGGCGTTCTTCCTCGAAGCGACCTTTGTCGGTCTGTTCTTCTTCGGCTGGGACAGGCTGTCGAAGCGCCAGCACCTGATGGTGACCTGGCTGACCGCCATCGGCACCAACTTCTCGGCGCTGTGGATCCTGATCGCCAACGGCTGGATGCAGAACCCGGTCGGCGCGTCGCTCAATCCGCAGACCATGCGCATGGAGGTGTCGGACTTCGGCGCGGTGCTGGCCAATCCGGTGGCGCAGGCCAAGTTTGTGCACACCGTGTCGGCCGGCTACGTGATCGCAGCGCTGTTCGTGCTCGGGATCTCGGCCTGGTACTTGCTCAAAGGCCGTCACGTCGAGCTGGCCAAGCGCTCGATGACGGTGGCCGCCTCGTTCGGCCTGGCCGCCTCGTTGTCGGTGGTGGTGCTGGGCGACGAAAGCGGCTACCTGGCCACCGAGCACCAGCACATGAAGCTGGCCGCGGTCGAAGCCATGTGGGACACCCAGCCGGCGCCGGCCGCCTTCACCGCGGTGGGCTTTCCTGACCAGGCGGCGCGCGAAACCCATTACGCCATCCACATCCCCTGGGTGATGGGCCTGATTGGCACCCGTTCGATCTCCAGCGAGATCCCGGGCATCAACGACCTGGTCAAGCTGGCCGAGGTGCGCGTGCGCCAGGGCATCCTGGCCTATGACGCGCTGGAGCAGATCCGCGCCCTCGGCGGCAAGGGCCCGGTGCCGGCCGATCTGCAGGCCAGGTTCGAAGAGCACAGCAAGGTGCTGGGCTATGCGCTGCTGCTCAAGCGCTATGTCGACGACCCGCGCCAGGCCACCGAGGCCCAGATCAAGCAGGCCGCCAACGACACCGTGCCGCAAGTGGCGCCGCTGTTCTGGTCGTTCCGCATCATGGTCGGCCTGGGACTGTACTTCATCGTGCTCACCGCGGTGTTCTTCTGGCTGTCGGCGCGCCGTCGCCTGGATGCGTATCCATGGCTCTTGAAAGTGGCCGTGTGGTCGATCCCGCTGCCGTGGGTCGCCGCCGAAGCCGGCTGGATCGTGGCCGAACTGGGTCGCCAGCCATGGGCCGTCGAAGGCGTGCTGCCCACCGCGGTCGCGGTGTCGAACATCGGCATCCAGACCGTGCTCGCCACCCTGATCGGTTTCGTGGTGCTGTACTCGATCCTGATCGTGGTCGAGATGAAGCTGATGCTCAAGGCGATCCGCAAGGGACCCGAAGAGGAGGCCGAACACTCGCCTGGCACCCACAGCCCCCTGGTCGGCACCACGCCGGCAATGCGCACTGCGCCAATGATCACTGCGGAGTAACAACATGGTTCTTCATATGCTTCTCGACTACGACACCCTGCGTGTCATCTGGTGGGCGCTGCTGGGCGTCCTGCTGGTCGCCTTCGCCATCACCGACGGCTTCGACCTCGGCACCGGCACCCTGCTGCCTTTCGTGGCCAAGACCGACCTCGAACGGCGCGTCGTCATCAATACCGTCGGCCCCGTATGGGAAGGCAACCAGGTCTGGCTGGTGCTGGGCGGCGGCGCCATCTTCGCCGCCTGGCCGCAGCTGTACGCGGTCTCGTTCTCGGGCTTTTATCTCGCCATGGCGGCGGTGCTGCTGGCGCTGATCCTGCGCCCGGTCGGTTTCAAGTACCGCAGCAAGCGTGACAGCAAAGAGTGGCGCGCGGCCTGGGACTGGGCCCTGTTCGTCGGCGGCTTCGTGCCGGCGCTGATCTTCGGTGTCGCCATGGGCAATGTGCTGCAGGGCGTGCCGTTCCGCATCCAGCCCGACATGCAGATTTTTTATGAAGGCGGCTTCTTCGGGCTTCTGAATCCGTTCGCGCTGTTGTGCGGCCTGGTGTCAGTGGCGATGCTGGTGATGCATGGCGCGGCCTGGCTGGTGCTCAAGACCGATGGCCTGGTGGCCAGCCGTTCGCGCACCTGGGGCATGCGCGCGGCGCTTGCCACCGTGGTGTTGTACGCCGTGGCCGGCTTGCTGTTGTGGAATGTGGTCGACGGCTACCGCATCAGCAGTGAGCTGGTGACGACCGGTCCATCGAACCCGCTGTTCAAGACCGTGCAGGCCGGCGTCGCCGGCACCTGGTTCGCCAACTATGCGGCCCATCCCTGGACCCTGCTGGCCCCAAGCGCCGGCATTGTCGGCGCGCTGCTGACCTGGGTGGCGCTGGTCAAGCGCAAGGAAGGCGTGGCGATGCTGACCTCGAGCCTGTCGGTCGCCGGCATCGTGCTCTCCGTGGGCGCCTCGATGTTCCCCTTCATCCTGCCGTCGTCGATCCAGCCGCAGGCCAGCCTGACGGTGTGGGATTCCTCGTCGAGCCACCTGACCCTGTTCATCATGCTGGTCTGCGCCTGCATCTTCCTGCCGCTGATCATCATGTACACCAGCTGGGTCTACAAGGTCTTGTGGGGCAAGGTAAACCCGACGGAAATCCGCGATGGCAAGAGCCACGCCTACTAATCGAAGAAAGAAAGGACACCATCATGTGGTATTTCGCCTGGTTGTTGGGACTGCCGCTGGCAGCGGCGTTCGGCGTGCTGAACGCGATGTGGTATGAGCTGATGGACGATGCGGCGAAACAGAAGGAACTGTCGGCGTTGCTGGTACCTGAGCCGGCGCAGGAATCGCTGCGCAAGCGCGCCTGACGGCTGGCGCGCGCCGGGGCGCTGGTCCCGGCGCGCGTTTTGTCATCACCATGTCAAAGTCTTTCGACAGTATTCGAACCGTGGCTCCAGCATCGATGCGCTGGCCCTTGAATCGAAAGAATACTGTTCGCATGCAAACCAATCTCGCCATCGCGGCACTTTCCGCGCTCGCCCAGGAATCGCGCTTCGCCGCCTTCCGCCTGCTGGTGCAGGCCGGTCCCCAGGGCAAGTCCGCCAGCAATATCGCCGCCGCCCTCGAAATGCCGGCATCGTCGCTGTCCTTCCACCTCAAGGAGCTGACCCACGCCGGCCTGGTGTCGCCACGCCAGCAGGGCCGCTACATCATCTATGCCGCGCGCCTGGAGACCCTGCAGCGCTTGATGGAGTTCCTCGCTTCCACTTGCGGCAGCGCTGGCGCGCAGTCGATGCAGGAGCGCCTGGCGCCGGTATGATGGCTTTAATGGACTTTGCCATGCGCAGGTCCTGCTTGAGCTGCCGCCCCTACCTCGCAGAGGCGCCGTCTTACTTAGCGGCGGTGACGTTGCCGATGCCCGATACCGAGCGGCTGACCGAACGCGGCTGGCCGTAATAGGTCAGGTTGCCCAGGCCCTGCACGCTGGCGTTGAGCCGGTTCTTGGCATGCACCGACACTTCGCCGATGCCGCGGAAGGTGACGTCGGCATCCTGCGCCACCAGGTCCTTGGCCAAGACCTCGCCCACGCCCTCGGCGTTCAGGCGCAGGTGGCCCACGCGGCCGTTCATCTGCAGGCTGCCGGCGCCACGGTAGTTGACGTCGAAGTTATCGCCGCGAACGTTATTGAGCACCATCAGGCCGGCGCCCTCGCCGCGGAAGCTGGCCAGTTCCGGCATGGTGACGACCACCCGCTCGCCGTCCTTGATATTGACGTTGTTCCTGTTCTTGTCCTCGAAGCCCAGGCGCAGCTCGCCGTTCACGACTTCGGTCGTCACGCGGTCGATGAATTTCTGGTTGCCCTCGACCCGCACCGAATGGGCCTTGCCCACCTCGACCACCAGGCTGACCGGGCCGCGCGCATCGATGGTCTTGAACGGCGTGACGTTGCGCACCTGGTCGGCGGCTTGGGCCGAGAGGGAGGCGAGGGCGAGAAGGGCGGCGATGGCGGCGCGTTTCATGGTGGTCTCCGGTAAGTTGATGAAACCATTCTAGGGAGCGCGTCCTTGCCTTGCGCGCCCCGTGCGATGGACTGCACAAAACCGTGCCTGAACTGCACGGGGCCCGGAATCAATGCTTGGTCGCCAGGAACTCGCCCTTGCCGACCGGGACCAGGCTGGTGCTCCAGCCGGACGCGCAGCGCAGCGCCTGCATGAAGGGCGCCAGTTCCTGGGCGTGCGAAGTGGCGTTGTCCACCACCACCAGCCCGCCCGGACGCAGGATGCGTTCGATCTGCGGCAGCCAGCCGAGATAGGCGCTGCGTTCGGAATCCAGGAAAAGCAGGTCGAACGATTCGTCGGCGCTGCTGGCCAGGAAGTCGGCGGCCTGTCCTTCGACCTGCACGATGCGATCCTGTAGACACGCGCGCGCAAAATTCTCGCGCGCCAGCGCTACCTTCCCTGCCGACAGCTCGACCGTGGTAACGCTGCCGTTGATGCCTTGCGCGGCGTCGGCCAGCCACAAGGTGGAATAGCCGTTCGAGGTGCCGATTTCGAGGACGCGGCGGGCGCCCATGGCGCGCACCAGCACCGCCAGGAATTCGCCGGTGTCGTGGGTGATGTTGAGCAGGCGGCGCGTGCGGTTATCGGGCGCCGCGTCATGGTTGATGCCGAAGGTTTCGAGCTCTTTCAGCAGTGCTTTGAGTGAGGTAGGCAACATTGTTCTCCTTTTGACACGAGAAATCGATCCGCACGATTGCGTGGGTGCTAATATTGTCGAAGAGATAAGGCTATAATCTTTTCGTCCATAAGCAAGCCACTATCATGCACATCTCAACCGTTACACTACCTGAAATGAAGCTCGCCGGGCTGCCTGTCGCAGGGCCCGCCTCGGTTCTGGAAACGGAGTTGCCAGAGATCTGGAAATCCTTCCTTGCCCGCGAGGCCGAACTGGGCGAGACCGATGGCCTGCACTATGGCGTGCGCATGCCGCAATATGGCGGCATGAAACTCGAATGCATCGCCGTCGAGGTCTCGGACCTCAACAACCTTCCTCCCGGCATGATCGCCATCCGGATCCCGGAACGCCGTTACGCCCTGATGACCCATCGCGGGCCCATGGTGCACGCCCAGGCCAGCACCGTGACCGGCATCGCGACCATGGAGCAACTGGGCATGGAAGAAGACGAAGACGGCATCCGCCTGCAGCGCTACGACCGCCGCTATACGCCGACGGTCGATGACGACACGCGGCCAGACAATGCCTACGACATCTTGATTCCGCTATACAGCTGAAGCGGGGAGCAAAAAAAATGCAGGCCCACACATGGGCCTGCATTAGAGGAATTGGTGCCGGTATGTTTCCCGACCGCCGGCGCCGGTAGGGCGGTTTGCACCGCCGAGTGCCCTTCCCTAGGAGCACTTGCATTGTGCCCTCGAAATGTGACGCCTCTTTGACGCAGCACACTTTATTTGCTTCTGATTGTTTCCATTTGTAAATTGCGCGGATAATAGTTCCTTTGCGGCCGCCAGGGCCGACAGCAAGAGGAGCGATACGTGCAAGATCAAGATCAAACCCAGGGACCCGAGGCGTCCATCCAGCCAGACAATCCCGCGCGCAGGCGCATCTTCCAGGCCGCCGCCGCAGTCGGCGCCGCCGCCACCTTGCCTGGTGTGAGCCAGGCAGCCGCGGCAAAGCCCGTCGCCAAGGGCTCGCTCGACGCCAAGCTGCGTGCCCGCGTCAAGAACGTGGTCGTGATCTACCTGGAAAACCGCAGCTTCAACAACCTGTTCGCCGACTTCCCCGGCCTGGCCGTGCCGCTGGCGAGCGTGCCGGCAACCAGCGTCCAGCAGCGCGACCGCGATGGTTCGATCCTGCCAACCTTGCCCAAGGCCTGGGGCGGCGTGGTGCCGGGCCGCCAGAACATCGGCGGCAAGGACTACATCACCACCGAAGCCCAGTCGGCCAACCTGCCGAACGCGCCGTACAAGCTGACGGACGTGGAGGGAAAGCCGCTGCCGGAAGGCGTCATCACGCGCGACCTGGTGCACCAGTTCTACCACAACCAGATGCAGATCAATGGCGGCCGCAACGACGGCTTTGCCGCCTGGTCCGATGCCGGCGGCATGGTGATGGGTTATTACGGCGAGACCTCGAAGAACCTGGGCCTGTACCAGATCGCGCGCGAGTTCACCCTGTGCGACAACTTCTTCATGGCGGCCTTCGGCGGCTCCTACCTGAACCACCAGTTCCTGATCAGCGGCCGTGTGCCCGAATACTTCAATGCGTCCGAAACGGCGGCGAAGAACAAGATCGCGGTGCTGGAAGACGGTCCGCAGGGCGTGCGCCTGACGCTGGCTCCCGATTCGCCGGCCTCGGCGCTCGAAGGCAAGCCGAAGTTCGTGCGCAACGGCGCGATGACGCCCGACGGCTACGCTGTCAACACGATGGCGCCGCCCTATCAACCGAGCTGGGTGCGTCCGGCCTTCGACGGCGACCCGCTGCACGCCGATCCTGCGGATGGGTCGACCCTGCCGCCGCAGACCTATGACACGATCGGCGACCTGCTGTCGAAGAAGGGCGTGAGCTGGGCCTGGTATGGCGGCGGCATGCAGGCGGCGCTCGACGGCCGCGGCGCCGGCGAGCGGCCTAACTTCCAGTACCACCACCAGCCGTTCAATTACTTCAAGCAGTTTGCACCGGGCACCAAAGAACGCGCGGACCACCTGCGCGACGGCGGCCTGGGCGACAGCCCGATCTCCAACAAGTTCATTGCCGACATCGTCGCCGGCAAGCTGCCGGCAGTGGCCTTCTACAAGCCGCAGGGCAACCTGAACCTACACGCCGGTTACTCGGACATCGAGTCGGGCGACGCCCACGTGGCCAATATCATCGAGCACCTGAAGAAATCGCCGCAGTGGAAAGACATGGTGGTGGTGATCACCTTCGACGAGAACGGCGGCTGGTGGGACCATGTGGCGCCGCCGCAGGGCGACCGCTGGGGCCCGGGCTCGCGCATCCCGGCGATCGTGGTGTCGCCGCACGCCAAGCGCGGCGCGGTCGACCACAATTTCTACGACACGACCTCGATCCTGCGCTTCATCACGCGCCTGCACGGCCTGCCGCTGCTCGAGGGCCTGGCTACCCGCAACGCCGCTTTCGAAGCGCGCGGCGCGCGTGGGCCGGGCGACCTGACGGCGGCGCTCAGCTTCCGCTGATCCCCCTGCTCTGCTCGAAAGCCAGCCTGTCCGGGTTGGCTTTTTTTTTACGAAATTGCTTGTCGGCTAACGGGCGCTAGTTCTGAGCAGGCAGGACTACACTCGACTCATCCAAAATCTCAACGGAGAGCGAAATGCCTAAAAATCCCATGATCAAGCGCCTGCTGGCGGTATCGGTTGCCGCCGCCATGTTCGGTGCGGTCGGCGCGCATGCGCAGACCGGCGAATCGAGCCAGGCCGGCCAGCAGTCGGGCAGCAGCGCGACGGCAACCACCGCCAGCAGCAATGCCAAGCTGACCAGCGCCGACCGCAAGGCGATCACCGACATGGCGATGTCGAATATGGCTGAGGTTGAAATGGGCAAGCTGGCGCAAAGCAAGAGCCAGAACGCCGAAGTGAAAGCCTTCGCGCAAAAAATGGTCGACGATCACGGCAAGGCGCTGACCGAGGTGCAGACCCTGGCCCAGTCCAAGAGCGTGACTCTGCCGACCGAGCTCGACGCCAAGCACAAGGCCATGTCGGCCAAGCTCGAGAAACTGTCGGGCGACGCCTTCGATAAGGCCTATGTCAAGCAGGGCGGCGTCGGTGCGCACAAGGAAACCTTGGCTAAGCTGCAAAAGGCGTCGAAAGGGGCCAAGGATGCTGACGTCAAGGGCCAGGTCGACAAGACGATCCCGGTCGTCCAGGAGCACCTCAAGCATGCCGAGCAACTGGCGCAGGGCAAGTCAAGCAGCACCGGCAGCACCGGCGCTGCTGGCCATACCGGTTCCAGCCACTAAGCAGTTCTCAAGCGAGCTGGGCCCTTGCCACCCGTGGTGGCGGCTCGCTTTTCCATTTCCCCTCGATGCGGTCGATCGTGATCTCGATGCCGACGATGGCGGCCAACAGCTTGGCCGTGTAATCGGGCGGCGCATCGTCGACCGACCACGGATCCGGCAGCGCTGCTTCCTGATGGTCGGTCTGGCGCTCGACCAGCGCGCGCAGCCAGTCCCGATCGTCGATCGCGCGCAGCGTTCCGTGCACATGCACGACGTTATAGGTCCAGGTCGGCACCACCCGGCCGCCATTCTCGGCTTTTTCGATCCGGTCCGGCGTCGCATAGGCGGACGGCCCGCGAAACACCACCAGCACCCGCTGCCCCGCACGTCGCCATACCGGATTGCCGCGTGCCACGTGGCCGCGCAGCACGCCTTCATCAAGCAGCAGCTCGAACGGCAAGTGATCGGCGTCCGGCATGCCGTCGCGCTGCGTGATCAGCATGCCCAGCGGATGGTCGGCGACCAGGGCATGCATCGGGGCGGACTCGGATTGCGTGAAGCGGGCGGGGCAGTACATCTAGACGTTCTCCAGGACGACATTCAAGGCCCTTATCGTAGGCCTTGCTTTGGCTTGCTGAAATAGCCAATTCCATGGAAGATGGGCGTACCAATTCCTTGCCATCCGCCATGCACATCCATGACCTGAGCGCCGGTGCGTCGCTCGACCGCAGCAGCGATGTGCCACTATTTCGCCAGTTGTACGCCCGCCTGAAAGAGGCGATCCTGCGCGGCGCGCTGGCGCCGGGTGCGCGCCTGCCTGCCACGCGCGACCTGTGCCGCCAGCTCGGCGTGTCGCGCCAGACCGTGCTGGCGGCCTACGACCAGCTCACCAGCGAAGGCTATCTGCGCGGCGGCGTGGGGCAGGGCACTTTCGTCGACGAAGCCCTGCCGCTGGCGCGCCAGGCGCCGGCAGCGCCGGGACTACTGCGCGCGCTGCCGGAACGGGGCGCGGTGCTGGCGGAGGCCATGGGGACGCGCCGTCTCTACGAGGGTCCGGTGCGGGCCTTCCGCCCCAGCATGCCGGGCCTGGACCTGTTCCCCTTCGACCTGTGGCGCAAGCTCGAAGCACGCCACCTGCGCCATGCACAACGGGGACCCTACCTCGGCTACGGGCCGGCCAACGGCTACGCCCCACTGCGCGAGCTGCTGTGCGCCTACCTGCGCGCCTCGCGCGGCGTGGTCTGCACGCCGGAGCAGATCGTCATCACCTCGGGCTCGCAGCAGGCGCTGTACCTGCTGACGCAGCTGCTGCTGGCGCCGGGCGACGAAGTCTGGGTCGAGTCGCCCGGCTACCAGGGCGCCTGCGCGCCGATGCTGGTGGCCGGCGCGCGCATCCGCACCGTGCCGGTGACGAGCGAGGGCATGGACGTGGCCTACGGCGCGCGCCACTATCCCGATGCGCGCCTGGTGTTCGCGACGCCGTCGCACCAGCTGCCGCTGGGCGCGACCATGAGCCTGGCGCGCCGGCTGGAGCTGCTGCGCTGGGCCGCGGCCAAACGCGCGTGGGTGATCGAGGATGACTACGACAGCGAATACCGCTACACCGGCCCGCCGTTGGCCTCGATGCAGAGCCTGGACCGCGCCGGCTGCGTGATCTACGTCGGCACCCTGTCGAAGGTGTTGTTCCCGGCGCTGCGCCTGGGCTATGTGGTGGCGCCGCCGGCGCTGGCCGAACCGCTGGCGCGCGCCAAGGCGGTGGTCGACATGCACCACGCCATGCTGCCGCAGGCGGTGTTGGCGGACTTTATCGCCGAAGGCCACTTCATGCGCCATATCCGGCGCACGCGCGACGCTTATGCCGAACGGCGCGCGGCCCTGATGGCGGCGCTGGAAGACCGGCTCGGCGAGCGCCTCGCATGCGGGCCGGCCGACGTGGGACTCGACCTGTGCACGCATTTCAGGCCCGACCGCAAGGGGCGCATCCCGGATGAAGCGCGCGTTGCGCAGGCGGCCCTGGAGGCCGGCATCGAATTGAGGCCGCTGGGGTATTACGCGAACGCCGCCGCCACGCCCGCCTGCGCGGTAGATCCCGGTCTGCTGCTCGGCTTTTCGGCGGTGAAGCCGGAGGCGATCCGGCAGGGCGTCGAGGTGCTGGCGCGGGTGATCGAGGGCCAGTGGCCGCGCAAATAAGCGACGAGGGTATTTGACTGACTTGGCACGAGAAACAGTACATTTGCACGTCAGTCCCGCAGCATCAACACGTCATTCCCTCGCAGGAGGGAATCCAAGTGTGGCCGGCCAGCGGCCTAAAAATCGACCTCCGATAAACGTTCGGGCCACGCAAGAGCATGAACATTCTGTAACTTCACTTGGATTCCCGCCTGCGCGGGAACGACGTGCATACTTTGCGTAAAAATAATCCGGACACCACTGCGCCTGCGCGGGAATGACATGCCGAAGACTGGCGTGCAAATCTGCTGCTGTACGATCGCTCAGTCAGATCCACGCTATCGAAGCCAGGGGTAGGCCGCCAGCCACCTTCCGAGTTCGTTGTCGTTGGCGCACCCCAGCTTATGAAAGATGTTGGCGCGGTGTGTTTCGACCGAGCGCGGGCCGCAGGGCGGCACCAGCACCCGCGCGATCTCCTTGTTGGGTTGCCCCAGGCCGACCAGGCGCGCGACTTCGCGTTCGCGCGGCGTCAATTCTTCCCACAGCCGGCTCGCGTGGCCGCGCGCGCGGGCCTCCATGATGGCGTCGGGCAGCTTGTCCAGCAATTGCTGGGTGTCCGGCTTGCCCACCCAGTCCCAGGCGCCGCTGCGCACCGCCTCGAGGGCCATGGGGATGTCGCCGTGCCCGGACAGGAATACCGTCACGAGCGGACTGTGTTCGGAGCGCAGGCGCTCGAACACGGCCAGGCCGCTCATGCCGCCCATGCGCAGGTCGAGGATCACGCATCCCGGCTGGCTTGGATCGACCGCCTCGAGGAAGGCTTCGCCGGAGTCGAAGGCCTGCACTGCCAGCCCTTGCGAGAACAGCAGGAGCAGCATCGAGCGGCGCAGGGCTTCGTCGTCGTCGACGACGTAGAGGGTTAGTGGTGAATCTTTCATGGTGCTGCTTTCAATGAGCGATAGGCAGGATGAACGAGAAGGTGGCGCCGCCCTCGGCCTCATTCACCACCGTCATCGACCCACCATGGGCCTCGACAATGGTGCGGCAGATGTTCAGGCCAAGGCCAAGGCCGTCGCGCTTGGTGGTGAAGAAGGGGGCGAAGATCTGGTCGAGCTGGTCGGGCGGGATGCCCGGGCCCTGGTCGCTGACGGCGATGCGGATGCCTTGCATACCTTGTGTGTGCCGGCACGTGGACAGCACGATGCGGCGCCGATGGCGCGGCTGGTCGTGCATGGCCTGCGCCGCGTTGTGGATCAGGTTGACCAGCACCTGCTCGAGCAGGACCTGGTCGCCGCGCACCTTCACGGCGGGGTCTTCCAGCATCACACGCAGCAGCACTCCCTGGCCGTTCAGCTCGGGCCTGAGCAGCGCTTCGACGTGGTCGATCACGGCGCCGATGACAAGCGTGGCGTAGTCGGCGCGCTGCGGGTTGATCATGGCGCGCACCCGCTTGACGATCTCGCTGGCGCGCCGCGACTGCTCGACGATGTCGTCGAGCGCGCCGGTCAGCATGGCGGCTTCGCCCCTGGCGGCGAGGGCGCGCGAGGCGATCGCGAAGTTGGACAGCGCCATCAGTGGCTGATTCAGTTCGTGGGCCAGGGTCGAGGCCATCTCTCCGGCGCTGGCCAGGCGCGCGCTGCGCTGCAGGCGCAGTTCCTGGTCGCGCTGGCGCGCCTCGGCCTGCTTCTGCGCGGTGATGTCCACGATCGAACTCATCCACCCACGGTGCACGCCGTCGGCGTCGATCAGGGGCGCGGTGTACACCATGGTGAGCACGTCGTGTCCGTCCTTGTGGCGGATGCGCGATTCGAAGCCGTGCGGCGCGGCGCGGCCCTGCAGGGCGTCGTCGCTATCCCGGGCCTGCTTTTCCAGGTCGTCCGGATGCCAGTAGGGGTAGGGCGGCCGGCAGCCGAGCAATTCGTCCGGGCTGTAGCCGACCATGGCGCAGAAGGCAGGGTTGACGTAGATGATCTTGCCCTCCGGGTCGCGCGCACGCATGCCGACCAGCAGGGAGTCCTCCATCGCCTTGCGGAAGGCGTATTCCTGCTGGAGATCGCGGGTGCGCTCTTCGACCCGGTGCTCGAGCTCGAGCCGGGCCGACTGCTGCTCGGCATAGCGCCGCTCGCGCAGGCGCCAGTACAGCACGCCGAGCAGCAGCAGGGCCATCGCCAGCGTGCCCAGCGCGAGTGCCAGGCGTCGCGCCTCGCGCACCTCGCGCATGTCCTCGAGGACTGTCAGGGTCCAGCCCAGGCCGGGCAGCGGCGTATCCAGCGCAAGGTAGTCGCGCGCCTTTCCGCCGGTGCTGGTCCTGAGGACGAAGCCCGGCACGTCGTCGCGCACCCGGATCGTCCACGGCAGGACGTCGAAGCGGCGCCGCGCGCCGTACTGGCCGTGGTCCGCGATCCAGGCCGCGTCCAGCGCGGACACGGGGCCGAGGCTCTTGAACAGCCACTCGGACACGCCGCTCAGGAACACGACGCCGCGGCTGTCCCTGAGGACCACCGGGTTGGCGCCATCGCGCCACGTCCGTTCCAGCGGATCGAGGCTGATCTTGACGACCATGACGCCGGTCACGTCGCTCCCCTCGCGCACGGGCTCCGCGATGAACAGGCCGGCCTGGCCGGTGGTCAGGCCCAGGCCGAAGAACAGCCCGCGGCGGCCCTCCACCGCATCCTCGAAATAGGGACGCTGGCGGTAGGATTCGCCGACAAAGCTCGATGGCAGGTTCCAGTTGCTGGAGGCGATGGTCAGGCCCGCGCGATCGATCAGGAACAGCGCGGTGGCGCCGGTGGTCGTCTGCAGGTCGGCGAAATAGGCATTTACGCGCGACTGCAGGGCCGCGTCGCGGGGCGCCTGCAGCAGGTGGTGCACGTCGGGATGGCGCGCCGCCGCATGCGGCAGAAAGTCGTGCTTTTCCACCAGGCCGCGCAGGCCGAGTACGTGCGCCGCCGTCGCCTGGTGCAGCGCCTCCATCTTGGCCTGCAGCTCGCGCTGCTCGGCGAACCATCCGGCGGCGAAGATCAGGGCCAGCCCGCCCGCCAAGGCGAGCAGCTTGCGCCAGAGATGTCGTTTGAACAAGGATGACATCGAATAGTCCCTGGCCAAAATAGCCAACAATAGCAGCTGTACAGGCTTCGCGCGGCCTCCTCCGTATTTTTACGGAGGAGGCCGCGCCAATATTGCGGATGTGCCGCCTGCTGGCGGTGTCGACAATGGGGTTTCCAGAAGAGGAGACACCTTCATGACAACAACCATCAGCAATCCGGTCGCCGGCGCACAGCCGCAGGCCGCCGAACCCATTTCCGGCGCGCGCCTGCGCGCCATCTTCGTCGGCTCGGCCGGCAACCTGGTCGAGTGGTTTGACTTTTACTGCTACGCGGCCTTCGCCCTGTACTTCGCCAATTCCTTCTTCCCGTCCCAGGATCCCACCGCCCAGATGATGTCGACCGCCGGCATCTTCGCCCTCGGCTTCTTCGTGCGCCCGATCGGCGGCATCCTGTTCGGCCACCTGGGCGACCGCCATGGCCGCAAGGTGGCCCTGATGGCGTCGGTGCTACTGATGTGCGCCGGCTCGCTGCTGATCGCCTGCGCGCCGACCTACGCCACCGCCGGCATCCTGTCGCCCTGCATCCTGCTGCTGGCGCGCCTGCTGCAAGGCCTGAGCCTGGGCGGTGAATACGGCGCCAGCGCGACGTACCTGTCGGAGATGGCGGATTCGAAGCGGCGTGGCTTCTACGCCAGCTTCCAGTACGTGACCCTGATCGGCGGCCAGTTGCTGGCCCTGGTGCTGCTGCTGGTGCTGCAGCATTTCCTGCTCAGCGACGCCCAGCTGCGTGACTGGGGCTGGCGCATTCCCTTCGTCTGCGGCGCGCTGCTGGCCCTGATCGCGCTGATGATGCGTCACGATATGCCGGAGACCGATTCGTTCGAGAAGGCGCGCAAGAAGGCCAAGCCGATGGGCGGCCTGAGGCAGCTGGCCCAGCATCCGAAGGAAGTGCTGCTGGTGGTCGGCCTGACCATGGGCGGCACCCTGGCGTTCTACGTCTACACCGTCTACATGCAGAAGTTCCTGCGCCTGTCGGTCGGCCTGACCGACTCTCAGACCACGGCCGTCTCGGCCGCCTCGCTGTTGTTCGCCATGTGTCTGCAGCCGCTGTACGGCGCGCTGTCGGACCGCATCGGCCGCCGCCCGCTGCTGGTAGGCTTCGCGCTGCTCGGCACGATCTTCACCGTGCCCCTGCTGACGGCCATCCGCCACGCCAGCGGGCCGTGGGAAGCGTTTGGCCTGATCGCCTGCGCCTGGATCATCGTCTCGGGCTACACCTCGATCAATGCGCTGGTAAAAGCCGAGATGTTCCCGGCCTCGATCCGCGCCACCGGCGTCGGCGTGCCGTATGCGTTCGCGGTGTCCATCTTTGGTGGCACGGCCGAATACGTCGGGCTGTGGTTCAAGTCGGTGGACCTGGAATCGGGCTTCTACTGGTATGTCACCGGCGTCATCGCCTGCACGCTGGTCGTGTGCTGGTTCATGCGCGACACGGCGGCGCATTCGAAGATCGATGCGGAGTTGCGCGGGCATTGAACCTGAAAAGGGAGCCCATCCTGGCACCAGGACTGCGGTCCTGGTGCGATTGAATACACAGCCCGAACTGGTCACTCGCGCCTGTGAATGCCATCGCAGGCCTGCCATTAGTCGGGAGCTGCCGATACCAAAAGGTCGGCAACGACGTCACCCCGAAGTGGACCATCTACAAGCTCAGCGAATTCAAGCATCTGGTTTCGTAGCTCGACCATGCGTGCAGTAGGCCCGGCTTGTGCAGACCAGACGAGTTCGGACGGCCACTGGGCATATGCAAAATAGTGGCCGTCCGTGCACCTATGCAAACGCGATCCCAGACCGCCTCGCTCATCGCGTACCAGCTTGGTGAGTTCCAGCCAAGCGTGCTCGAAGTCTCGCTCATGGCCAGAAGCCACTTTCCATCTAAAGTAAATCGCGTGCATGACATCCTGTCGGCTTAAGGCATCAACCTGTTTATAAACATGGCTGACGTCCTGGTTTCAGAACGGTGGTCGCGTACGTACACTGTCGACCCAAGACAGCTCTCCAACCGGTCCCTACAGGGACCACCACACGTTTTCTACTTAATCGTCTCGACCAATTAATGAAACCGCGGCATTCGTGGAATTAATATTGCGTTGGGAATAAAAAAGTTTTCGACATTCAATATATTAGCGCAATTTGTCGATATTTTTTACAAATACACATTAATACAATTGTAGAATCCTTATCGGTATACGATTTGCATGCGTTGATTCCAAATCGGGCGCCAGGCATGAGGGCTGTCCGGTCATGTTCGATCATTAATATCCATTTGATGTTTAGTGATATATTCGCCGCCCCGCTTTGCTGTTTAAGCAATCATTGCTTGGAAAGGGAAGTGAAAGCCGCTGTAAAGGTGCAGATTTTTTTACTCCAGCCAGCATACAAGACTCATTCGCATGCGGTTTGTTAATCGTTGTCATTTTGCAAGGAAGTAATGATGATCCGAAAACTAATGATGGCCTTCATGGCAGCTGTTTTGACAAATTCCGCGTTGGCAGCGACGATTGACTTCGAGGCTCAGGATAATGGTCACGATTACTATGATTACAGCTTTATCGAAGACGGTTTCAAGGTGAGCTATTCACCGGGCGTATTCGGATTTTATATTATCAATGACCCTAATGACCAGGTAGGCATGTGCAGTCCCGCATGCAGTTCCAATGGAACGACTGCATTTTATGCTTTCAATGACAGTAGTGTCACGTTCGAACGCGATAACAAAGGTTTGTTCTCATTCACAGCGCTGGATGTTGCCAAAACATTCACTGGAAACGGTCGTCCCTTGTCCATGACGCTGACTGCAATGGGAGTTAATGGCATCATAACGAGCACCATATTTTTGGAAGAAAGTCTGGCTGAAACATTCTCGAATTTTAACTTTGAAGAATTCGTCAATATTTCGTCATTAACGATCACGGGCGGGCAAGAATTCCCGGACTTTGCAATTGACAATGTCATCCTCTCTCCAACCGAGGTTCCAGAACCGGCGTCCTGGGCAATGCTGATTGCCGGCCTTGGAATCATTGGCGCGGCGCGCCGCCGGCATTTGTCCAACGGCCTCGCCCAATAGGGGCATCATCCGATCGCGAGTGGATGACTTCCCGCTCGCGATTACGTCGTCGATCTGACCGCCCATACTTTTTCGCCCGTTGTGATGGAAGCCAGAAAAAAGTATAAAATCTCAACTTAACTTGAGGTCAAGCGCAATGACGACGATCGATCCCGACAAGAAAGCCCTCACGGTGGGCGAGGTGGCGCGCCGCAGCGGCGTGGCGGTCTCCACCATCCATTTCTATGAATCGAAAGGCTTGATCAAGGGCTGGCGCACGGACGGCAACCAGCGCCGTTATGCGCGCGAGGTGCTGCGCCACATCGCCATCATCAAGGTGGCGCAGCGCACCGGGATCCCGCTCGAGACGATCCGGGAAAACCTGGCCGGGTTGCCAGAAGGGCGCACGATCAGCGCAAAAGAGTGGCGGGTGCTCGGCGCCGGCTGGCGCGCGGAACTCGACGAGCGCATCGCGCGCCTGCAGCGACTGCGCGACGAACTCGATACCTGCATCGGCTGCGGCTGCCTTTCCCTCGCCGATTGCCCGCTGCGCAACCCGGCCGACAAGCTTGGCGAGGACAGCGCCGGCGCGGCGTTCCTCGATCGCCCTGCCGAGGCGGGGTATGATGCGGTCTCCATCAGCAAGCCGACGCCATGACCGATTCTGAACGCCTCTCCCCCGACTCCATCGCCGCGCTCCAGGCGCGCTTCGACGGCCACTCGCGCAAGGCGCAGGCCTATTACGCCGTCATGCACGAAGCGCGCAAGGTGCTCGGGAACGACGATGCCGCCAACGCCTGGATGAAGGCGCCCCAGCAGGCATTGGACGGCCGCACGCCGGCCGAGCTGGTGGCGAACGGCCGCACCGACGACGTCCTGGCCAGCCTGCGCGGCGCACAACAGGGAGCGGCGCGATGACGGTCAAGCGCTGCTCCTGGGCCAATATGGCCAATCCGCGCTATATCGCCTACCACGACAACGAGTGGGGCGTGCCCTGCCACGACGAGAACACGCTGTTCGAAATGCTCAACCTCGAAGGCGCGCAGGCCGGCCTGTCGTGGGAAACCATCCTGAACAAGCGCGATACCTACCGCGCAGCCTTCGACGGCTGGGATGCGGAAAAGATCGCCGCCTACGATGACGACAAGAAGGCCGAGCTGTTGCTCAACCCCGGCATCGTGCGCAACCGCCTAAAGGTCGCCGCCGCGATCACCAACGCCAAGGCCTATCTCGCGCTGCGCGAACAGGGCCTGACGCTCGACGACTACCTGTGGGCCTTCGTCGACGGCAAGCCGATCGTGAACGACTGGCCGGATCGCGCCCGCCCGGCGCGCACCGAGCTTTCCGACCGCATCTCGAAGGATCTCGCCAAGCGCGGCTTCAAGTTCGTCGGCTCGACCATCGTCTATGCCTATATGCAGGGCATTGGCCTGGTGGACGACCATGACCGCGAGTGCCACTGCCGCAGCAGGCGGCGCTGAACGACGAGGTTCGCATGAATGTGCAGGACCACTGGCGCGGCCGCGCGCGCTACACCGTCTTCGACAGCGACCATGGCGACGGCAGCCGCTTCGCCGCCCTGGTCGAAACCTGGCGCGCTGACCCGCAGCGGCCCGCGCACCTGCACGTGGTGGCGCTCACCGATAGTTTGCAGCCCGGCTTTCACCGCATCCCGCAGGACGACAGTAACGTCACGCTCGACCTGGTGTCCGCGCCGCTCGAGGCCGCGCTGGCCGAACTGAATGCGCACCCCGATTTCATCCGCCTGCACGGTGTGCAGGGCACGGACTTCGTCCGTCCGCTGGCGCGCCTGACGGCGCTCGGCGCGCGACTGGAAGCGCAGGGCCTCGATAGCGAACAGCGCGCGGCCCTGGCCGCCCAGGGCTTCGCCTTCGATGGCGACGATGCGACCTTCTCGACCCGCAAGCCACGCCTGCCGTCGACACCCGAGCCGGACCGGCGCGCGCTGGTGCTGGGCGCCGGCGTGGCCGGCTGCGCCGCGGCCGCGCGCCTGTGCGCGCGCGGCTGGCAGGTCACGCTGATCGAGCGTCATCCGCAAGTGGCGATGGAAGCCTCGGGCAACCTGGCCGGCATCTTCATGCCGCTGCTCTCGCGCGACGACAATATCCCGACCCGCCTGACGCGCGCCGCCTACCTGTATGCGCTGCGCCTGTGGGAGCAACTGGGTGGCGTTGGCCGCGCCTTCGACGGCGACCGGTGCGGCGTGCTGCAGCTGGCGCGCGATGCCGGCCACGCGGCCGTGTCGCGCGCGATCGCGGGCGATGGCAAGCTGCCGCCCGATTTCGCACGCTGGCTCGAACCACCGGAGGCCCAAGCGCTGCTCGGCTTGCCCGCGCCGGATGGCGGCTGGCTGTTCCCGCAAGGCGGCTGGGCGCGGCCGGGCAGCGTGTGCGAGGCGCTGCTGGCGTCCTGTGGCGACCTCTTGACGCGGCGCTTCGGCGCCGGCGAGGTGAGCCTCGAGCGCAAGGGGGACGAATGGCAGGCGCGCGGCGCCGATGGCAATGTCATCGACCAGGCGCCGACCGTGGTGCTGGCCAGCGGCGCCGGCGCGCGCAAGATGGTGCAGACCCGTGAGCTGCCGCTGCAGGCGCTGCGCGGGCAAGTAACGCACCTGGCGCCGGAGCACGCCCCGCAACTGCCGCTGGTGCTGTGCCGCGAAGCCTATCTGACGCCGTCCGCCCATGGCGTCACCTGCGCCGGCGCGACTTATGACCTGGACGCCGATCCGCAATTGCGCGCCGCCAGCCAGCAAGAAAACGTGGCGCGGCTGCGCGGCCTGGTGTCCGATCCGCAGGCCGCCGAGGGCGCGCCGCTGGCGGGCAGGGTGGGGTTTCGCTGTGTGGCGCCGGACCGCCTGCCGCTGGTCGGTCGCCTGCCGGACTTCGCCGCTCTGGGGACCACCGAACGCCTGCGCGACGTGCCGCGGCATCCGGGCCTTTACGGCTTGCTGGGCTATGCCTCGCGTGGCCTGATCTGGGCGCCGCTGGCGGCCGAGCTGCTGGCCGCCCAGCTGGAAGGCGAGCCGCTGCCGCTCGAGATGGCCCTGGTCGATGCGCTCGATCCGGCCCGTTTCGTGTTGCGCGCGCGGCGCAACAGCCGCCATAGCCCTGAAACTGCGCCAAACGCCGCGGATATCGGTCCCTGACCGTTGCGCCGCCGCAAATGTGCGCGCGGAATGGGCACGTGCGGCCAAACTCTGGAATGCCTGCGGGTATAATTTATTGGTAGCAACTTTTGGCCGAAAGGGCCTGTCCGGATGGAAGATTCACACCACTCGCCCGAGCTGTTCCTGTTCCTGGCGTCCACTGCGCACGACATGAAGAACTCGATCAGCGTCCTGTCCGGCACGCTCGAACGCCTGCTCGACGGCGCCTCGCCCGAGACCGAGAAGGCGTATGCGCAGATGGCGCAGATGCTGTACCAGACGCGCCGCCTGAACGACAATCTGATGCAGCTGCTGGCGCTGTACAAGCAGGTCGGCAAACCCGGTTATCCGTTCGACGTCCAGCCGCTCGAAGTCGGCCAGCTGGTCGAGCAGGTAGTGGCGCTCGAGCGCGTGCTGCTCGAGTCGCGCGGCGTGGTCCTGGAACTGGACGTCGATCCCGAACTGATCGCCCATGTCGACGAAGACCTGATCGTGGGCGTGGTGTCGCATGCCGTCAACAACGCGCTGCACTACACGCGCGACCGCATCCGCCTGTCGGCGCGCTCGCGCAACGGCGATCTCGAGATCCGGGTCGAAGACAATGGCGCCGGCTTTCCGCCCGCGCTACTGGCGGCCGGCACGCCGGGCAGCGGTGACAGCGGCGTCAACTTCCTGACCAATAGCGCCGGCCTGGGCCTGTACTTCTCGGGGGAGGTGGCGCGCATGCACCGCCACCGAGAGCGGACCGGCGCGGTGCGGCTCGAAAACGGCGGCCCGCTCGGCGGTGGCTGCTTCATCCTGACCCTGCCATGAACACGCCCGCCGCTCTCCCCAAGCCAGACCCCAAGTCGGATGGCGCCAAGTCGGATGGTGCAAAACCGGACGCCAAGCCGGACGCCCCGCCGGTGGTCGCAAAGCCCAAGGTGCTGGAAGAGATCGACTGGGCCAGCAAGCATTACCTGATCGTCGACGACTTCGTCGGCATCCGCCAGCTGCTGCGCGAAAGCCTGCGTAGCCTGGGGGCCAGGAATATCGACCAGGCGTCCAGCGGCGGCGAGGCCATGGCCTTGCTCAACAAGCTGCGCTACGACGTGGTGCTGTGCGATTACAACCTGGGCGAGGGCAAGAATGGCCAGCAGGTGCTGGAAGAAGCGCGCCTGCGCCATCTCTTGACGCCGTCGTCGGTGTTCGTGATGGTCTCGGCCGAAAAGAGCGTGGAATCGGTGATGGGCGCGGCCGAGCACCAGCCGGACGCCTACCTGGTGAAACCGATCACCGAAGGCGTGCTGCTCACGCGCCTGAACCGCGTGTGGCGGCGCAAGCAGATCTTCCGCCTGATCGACCAGGCCTTCATCGAAAAGGATTACCTGCGCGCGGCGCGCCTGTGCGACGAGCAGATCGCCGCCAACCGGGTGCACGTGATCGAGCTGCTGCGCATGAAGGCGCGCATGCTGGAGCGAAGCGGCCAGCCGGCGCGCGCGCGCGAAGTGTACGAGCAGGTGCTGGCCCAGCGCGAATACCACTGGGCGCGCGCTGGCCTGGGCAAGATCCGCATGGCCGACGGCGACTTCGAGCAGGCGCGCCAGATGTTCCAGACCGTGATCGCCGAGAACCGGCACTACATCGACGCCTACGACCAGCTGGCCCGCGCCTACCAGGGCATGGGCCAGCACGAAGAGGCGGCCGCGGTGCTCGAGCGCGCGGCCAAGCTGTCGCCCAATTCGGTGCCGCGCCAGCGTCACCTGGGCCAGGCTGCGCTGCGCCTGGGGAATGTGCCGATGGCCGAGAAAGCCTTCCGCAAATGCCTGGTGATCGGCGAGTATTCGATCCGCAAGGCGCCCGACGATTACCTGGGCCTGGCGCGCGTGTGCGGCCTGAAGGGCAATACCAAGGATGCGCTCCAGTTGCTGCTGCTGGCCCAGCGCGAATTCGGCAGCGAGCACGAACACATCGTGCTGCGCGCGAAGATCACCGAAGGCCACGTCTATCACGAGAGCGGCGATTACCTGAACGCGCGCCGCGCCGGCGACGAGCTCGATGCGATGCTGCAGGCCGATCCGGGGCGGCCCGGCACCGCGATCTGTATCGAGATGGCGACCCTGCTGTTCGCGGTCGGCGTCAAGGGCACGCCGAACGAGGTGCTGGCCCACGTCATCCGCAACAACCACGACAACACCCTGCTGCAGGACGAGGTGCAGAAGATCTTCGACCGCGCGCGCCTGCCCGACGAGGGCGCGCTCATCATCCGCACCGCGCGCAAGGAGGCGGTGGACCTGATGAACCAGGGCGTGGTGTTGTGGAAGACCGGCAAGCTGCCCGACGCCGTCAAATGGATGCGCAAGGCGCGCGAGCGGCTGCCGGACAACGTCCGGGTGCTGTTCAACGCGGTGCAGATCCTGATCTCGCACATGCAGCAGCGAGGCTACGAGCCCGAGCTCGAGCTCGAAGCCCGGCAGGTGCTGGAGCACGTCGACCGGCTGCAGCCGGGCCAGCAGCGCTTCGCGCAGCTGATGGAGCAGTTGAGTACCTTGCAGCCGAAGCCGGAACCGCAGCCGGCGTCCGCCGAACCTGCGCAAGAAGAAGCGGCTGCAGCACCCAAGACCTGACATTCCGTACGGCGCAATACTGTGTTGACGAGGGTGGTGTATTCGCCGGGACCGATCGTCTCCAGAATGGCATGACCATTCCATCAGGGGCGATCATGGCCGCAAGCACTGCAAACCAGTTGTTGCTGTACCCGGGCGGCTATCCGGTGTACGTCGATGTGCCGCAGCGGCAGGTCGGCGGCGTTGGAACGGCGCTGCGCTTCGCCTTGCCGCTGCGCGCTGTAAACTTCCCTTTATCGCATGCGCGTGAATCCAAGCTGGTGGTCGCGCTGGCGGGAGAATTGACCCTGCGCGCCGGCGCTCGAACGTATGCCGTCTTGCGGGCGGGCCAGGCGGCGCTGGTGACTCCCGGTACCGCCCACCGCATCGCCCAGCATGGCGAGCGGCCAGCCGTGGTCGGTGTGGCGCTCTGGCCCGGAGCGGTGGAAGAGGCTTTCCGTACGCTCGACCGGATGGTGTCGCAGCGCGGTTTCGAGCATGCGGCCGTCGCCGCGCTGTTCGCGCGCTACGGCGTGCAGTGGGATGCCGCCATCACGCAGCATGGGCATGTTCGGGCGCCCAAAGTCACGGCCTTTCGTGCGGCATTGCGCGCATTGCCGCCGGCGCTGCGTGAGCGGCTGGCGGCCTGCTGGCGTGAATGGCTGCCGCCGGCGTGAACAGGCTTTCGAAGCCGGCATCCTCGATGTCTTCCAGCAGCCCGATCAGGATCAGCGACACCTGTTTGAGTTCGCGCATCAGGGGCGCGATGTCGGGCTGGCTGGCGCCAGCCCGGATACGCTCGACGATGCGGGCGCCGATCTCGTGCAGCCTGCGGTGCGGCGCATCGAGCGCGTGGTAGGTCGGCGTGCCCGCGAAATAGCGGCCTTCGCTCAGGTACCAGCGGCCGAGGGCGCACTTGGTGACGCACAGGGTAGGGTGGCCGGCCGACTGGCGCAGCGGCGCATCGGGCGGCAGGGCGGCGCGCCGGATCGCGAAGCTGGCCAACTGGCGCCGCCACTGCACATGATCGACGATCGCCATGTGCACCAGGCCGACCGGCAGGCCGCGGCACTTGCCGGCGGCGGCGCAGAACGCCTTGAAGCCCGCCAGGGGAAGGGCGCGGCTGATCAAAAAGCCCTGGGCCACGCCGCAGCCGGCTTCCACCAGAAAATCGTGCTGCGCGAGCGTTTCGACGCCTTCCGCGACCACTTCCAGGCCGAGTTCGTGGCCGAGGCGGATCGAGGAACGGACGATGGTCGCGTTCTTGGGCGAGTCGAGCATGCGCACCACGATGCCCTGGTCCAGCTTGATGGTCGTGAACGGCCACTGGCTCAGCGTATCGATGCTCGAGTAGCCGATGCCGTAGTCGTCCATCGCCAGGCCGATGCCGGCCTCGGTCAGCGCCTGCACGTTGTACAGCACGCAGGGGGCGGCCTGCAGCGCTTGCGTCTCGGTGATCTCGAGTTCGAGCGCCGCCGGCGGCAGAGCGCGGCGCACGATGGCGTCGAGGATCATGCTTGTCAGCGTGCTGTTTTCGAGGTCGCAGGAGCACACATTGAACGACACCTGGAACTGTTCCGCCAGGCCGCCATCGACCAAGTCGTGCACCAGTTGCGGCAGCAGCCGCCGGGTCAGGCTCTTGAGCAGGCCGGCGCGCTCGACGGCGCCGATGAAGGCCGATGCCGGCAACAGCGTGCCGTCGGGGCGCTGCCAGCGCACCAGGGCCTCGGCGCCGACGATGCGGTTGCTGGTCAGCGATACCTTGGGCTGGTAGTACAGGATGAACTCGCGCCGGCGCAGCGCGCCGGCAATCTCATCTCGGCTGACGATCGACATGGCATTTCCCGTGGATGTTCCATACCGATGTTATCCGCCGAAGCCGCCAGGCGGTCAAGCGCTGCGCCTTCTGCCATCGGCGGGAGGACGCTGCGTTTTTCCTCAATAATCGACCGGGTAGTCCTTGCGGAACTTGGCGCCGCTGAAGGCCTTTTTCTGGGTCCAGTCCTGGGCCGGGCTGGTCCAGTAGGAATCGTCGGCCGGCAGGCCCAGCGCCAGGAAGCTGGCCGAGGCGATGTACATGCTGCCGCTGTTGGAATACCAGTCGCCCAGCTCCGGCTGGTGGCCGGCGAAGCCGATGGTGAGATAGCCGTCCCTCGTGAAGTTGTCCGGGGCGGTGTACAAGGCCTTGTGCATCGCCTGCATCGCCGAGCGCACCTGGCCCTCGGGCAGGGTCTGCGGCAACTGCTTGCGCCAGGCCAGCAGGGCCAGCGGCTGGAAGGCGGCGCTGCGGTAGGTGAGCGAGCGGCCGATCGGCGGGAAGGTTCCCTGCGGCGAGATGAAGCGCTCCAGGTGCTCGCAATAGCGCTGGGTGCGTTTCAGGGCCTGGGCGCGCAGCTCGGCCGGCTTGCCGTTCCAGAACGGCGCATTATGCCGTTCGAGCACCTCGAGGATCTCGAGCAGCATCGGGTACATCACGAAGGAGCTGTAGTAATCGAAGTGGAAGGATTCGCCATCCTTGATCCAGCCGTCGCCTACATACCATTCGTTGACCTTGCGGATCGCGACATTGGTGCGCAGCGGGTCGGCCTCTTCGCCGATCGACAGCAGCCAGGCCTCGTTCATCGCCGCGAACAGCAGCCAGTTGATGAAGGGCGGCTCGATCCGGCGCAGGCCCTTGATCTCGGCGACGATGCGCTGCTTGGTGGTGGTGTCGAGCGGCTCCCACAGCGCTTTCGGCGCGCGCATCAGCGCATTGGTGAAATAGGCCGAGTCGACCAGCGCCTGGCCGTGGCCGCGCCAGGTCAGGTAGTCGGGGCTTTTCGGATCGACCGAATGCACATAGCTCTGCAAGGCCATCTGGCGCAGGCGCGCACGGGTCTTGCCTTCGGCGCTGGCGTCGTCGGGCAAGGCCAGCCACGGCGCCGCGCCGGCGATCAGCCGGCCGAAGGCTTCCAGGTAGGCGACATTGTTGTCGCGTCCATCCGAACTCGGACTCACCTCGAGCTTGAAGTTCTTTTTCAGTTCGCCGCGCGCCATATTCGACAGCACCGGTTCGGCCATCTTCTGCAGCAGGCCAGCCATGTAGGCGCGGTCGCCGCCGGTCGCAGCGGATGGGGGCGCGGCCAGCGCGGGCGCAGCCAGGCCGCCCAGTGCGGCGCCTGCTGCCAGGCTGCCGATGAAATCTCGTCTCTGCATCGTGTCTCCTTGTCGTTATGTGAATAGTCAGGGCTCGCCGGCCAGCCGTTCACCGGCATAGGCGCGATAGCGGCGGATGCGGCCCGTAACGTCGTCCTTGCCCTGGCGCGGCACGTAGCGCAGGCCAGCCACCTCGACGTCCTTGCCCAGGTCGATCACCAGGCGGTGCGGGTGCGCCGTGCCGGCGCCCGGGCCGGTGTAGGCCGTGTGCCAGTAGTCGCTGTTCTGGCCATTGATCGCATTGAGCGCACCGCCATCTTCCTTGTGCGCTTCTTCGCTGTCGACCCAGGCGATGGTCCAGGCGGATTGCTCGATCGTCTTGCCGTTCTTGTCCAGCAATGCCAGCTCGGCCACCGCGGCGTAGGGCTTGCCGTCGAAGGCGTCGAGCGACTCGAGGCAGAACTGGCGCGCGCGCAGCGGCGCCGCGAAGCGCACGTCCTGGGTCGCGGAGCCGGGGGCGAACGCGCCTTCGTGCGCGGGCTTCACGCCATCGAGCTGCAGCCTGACGGTGCTGGGCGGGCGTTCGAGGTCGCGCTCGCGGTGCAGCTGGTCGAGGATCGGTTTGGAGAGACCCGCGATGCGCGCCTCGCGCGGCCCGGTCAGGTCGAGCACGACCACCTCGTTGCGGCCGCGCCTGATCCACGGCCCCGGCAGGTACATGGTCTGGGTCGGCCCGATGCTCCAGTAGCGGCCCAGGCAGCGGCCGTTGATCCAGACGATGCCCTGGCCCCAGCCCGACATGTCGAGGAAGGTGTCGTGGGTGGCGCTCGTGTCGAAGCTGCCGCGCCAGAAGGCCGCGTCCTTGCTGCGGCCGCGCTTGAACGCCAGCGGCGGCAGCACGCCTTCGGCGTCGAAATCGATGGCGCGGATCTCCCAGTTCTCCAGCGCCTGAGCCTCGCCGCCGTTCGGCGTGAAGGTGACCGGGCCATGCATGCCCTTGCGGTCGTGGATCTCGACCCCGAAGTTCACGCGCGCGATCGTGTACAGCAGGATCTCGACGGTCGCCGGCTTGCTGCGCGCGGGGATCGTCACCTTGAAGCGGCGGTGGCGCGTGTCCATCGTGCCCACCGGCTTGCCGTCGACCCGCACCCAGGCCAGGTCGCGCACCTTGGCGGCGGCCAGCACCCCGGCCGGGCCGGCCGGCAAGGTGACGCGGTAGGCGACAATGCCGCGGCTGATGTCGTATTCCTCGATCGGGCGCGGCGACACATCCCGGATCGTGCGCGCCGGCAGACTGGCGCTCATTGGCGCGGTCTCGTTCAGGGCGAAGGCGGGAATCGTCATCACCGGCATCGGCGCCGGCGGCTGCGGCAAGGTTTCACCTGGAGCCAGGAAGGGCGTCATCGCGGCGCGGTAGGCCTCGAACTTGTCGCCGATCCAGCCGGCCTCGCTGATCGGGGCGTCGTAGTCGTAGCTGGTGGTGTCGGGCCGGAACGGACGGTCGCAGCCGCCCCACAGGCCGAAGGTGGTGCCGCCGTGCGCCATATAGAGGCTGAACGAGCCGTTCGCCGCCAGCATCGTCTTGATGTCGGCCACGGCGTTCTCGACGCCGCCGCGGCGGTGCGGCGCGCCCCAGGTGTCGAACCAGCCGGAATAGTATTCGCCGCACATCAGCGGCCCTTGCTGCACCTCGGCCAGCGCCTTGAAGCCGGCTTCGGGATTGCTGCCGAAGTTCGCCACCGAATACAGCTCGGGGATGTGGGTCTTGGCCACCGCATTGGTCGGGTTGCACTGGAATAGCGGGACGTCGAAGCCGGCGTCCAGCACGGCCTGGCGCAGCGCGCGCATATAGTCCAGGTCTTCGCCGTAGAAACCGTATTCGTTCTCGACCTGCACCATCAGGATCGGGCCGCCCCGCGTCACCTGCTGCCCACCGAGCACGCGGCCGACCTCGCGCAGCCAGCGCCGCGACGGCGTCAGGAAGGCTTCGCTCGTGGAGCGCAGGAAGGCGTCGCCCTGCTGCTTGAGCAGCCACCATGGCAGGCCGCCCATTTCCCATTCGGCGCAGGCATATGGGCCTGGGCGCAGGATCACCCACAGGCCTTCCTGCTGCGCCAGCCGGCAGAATTCGGCGGCATCGCGCTGGCCGGCCCAGTCGAATTTTCCTTCACGCCACTCGTGGTAGTTCCAGAACAGGTAGGCGCAGACGCTGTTCAGGCCCATCGCCTTGATGGTCTTTAGGCGGTGCGTCCAGTACTCGCGCGGCACGCGCGAAAAATGCATCTCGCCGCAGCGGATCTGCAGCGGTTTGCCGTCCAGCAGAAAGTCTTCGCGGCCGATCGCGAAACGGGGCGAGGCAGCAGCCTGGATCTGAGCTGGCAAGAGCGCCAGCGCGGAACTGGCCGCGGCGCCCTGCAGCAGGCGCCGGCGCGGCAGTGTGCGCGTCATCGTGTGCCTCCCGCCTTATCGACCAGATTCGCCATCTCGCTCGCCGCCAGCAGGAAGGCGCCGACGCCGAAGGGCGCGGTCGAGTCCTGATTCACGACCTGGCCGGGGATCGCGCGCTCGCCGATCGGCTGCACGTAGCCGACTCGCCCATCGGCCTGCAGCGCGACCCGGCTGAGGAAATGCCAGCCGCGCAGGGCGGTCGGCGCATACGCAGCGCGGTCGAGGTAGCCGTTGTTGATGCCCCAGGCGTAGGCATAGGTGAAGAAGGCGGTGCCGCTGCTTTCCGGTCCCGGTGCATGGCCCGGGTCGAGCAGGCTGCGGGTCCAGTAGCCATCGTCCTGCTGCAGCGGCTTGAGGGCCGCCGCCATGCGGCGGAAGCGTTCGGTCAGCAGGGGCCGGCTCGGATTGTCCGGCGGCAGGTCGGCCAGCGTCTTGGCCAGGGCGGCGAACACCCAGCCATCGCCGCGCGCCCAGAAGTCCTTGCCGCCATTGGCCGACTTGTGCTTGGGGTAGATGTACTTGGCGTCGCGGTAGTACAGGCCGGCGTCCGGGTCGTACATCAGCTGGTCGGCATACGTGAAGTACTCGTGCAGCTTGTCGAGGTAGCGCTGCTCGCCCGTGGCCTTGTACAGTTTCGTCATCGCGGGCATCACCATATAGATGCCGTCAGCCCACCACCAGTAATCGCGATTGGAAGTGCTCATCTGGTATTCCATGACCTCGCGCGCACGGGCGATGCGGCGCGGGTCCTTGCGGCCATCGAGTTCGTACAGGTCGACATAGGTCTGGAAACAGGTCTGCCAGTCGCCGAACAGCACGTACTCCTGGGTCTCGCCATAGCTGTACTTCCACTCGGCCCGCTTGTCCGAGTCCGCGCCACGCCAGCGATTGTGCTCGGCCCAGGCGGTCGAGTAATCACGGTACGCCTCGTTGCGGGTGAGGGTATAGGCCGCGATATTGCCGGTGTGGTAGGCGGCAACGTCCCAGAACGCCCACTGTTGCGGGGCGTGATTGCGCTGCCAGTAGTCGTTGGCGCGGGTCAGGTCGGCCAGGACGTCGGCCCGTGTAGGCGCTTGACCACTGGTGCTGGCGCAGCCGCCGGCGAGGGTGACCAGCGTGGCCAGGGCAAGCTTGAGGTAGAGTCGTCTCGTCATGTCGTCTTTCATTGAATGTGAGTGTCGCTTGCGGGTCGCCACTGCAAGACCTGCACGGTGGATGGCGGCACGTCGGCCAGTCCTTCGCCATCGACTTGCCGCACCGCCTGCAGGTACAGGTGCAGTTCTCCCTGGCGCCGCCATAACTCGGTGTCGTAGCTGGGTTCCCAGGCGCCGACGGCGCTGTGCGTTAGGTCGTGCACCGACCAGCGCGGCGCATCGAAGCCGGGGATGCGCACCACCGACACGCGCTCGCCGCGTTCGCTGTCGCGAAACACGAGGAAGCCCGACGGCTCGTCCGCATGTCCGTCGATCAGCAATTGCGGGCGCGCGATCGGGATCGCCTTGGTGCCCATGCCGGCGAGCGAAAAGGCGGTCTTGCGAAAGTCCAGGTCGAGCCGGCGCCAGCCTTCGTCGCGCCGGTACAGCACACGGTACTGGGGCACGGCGCTGTCCTTTGTCCTCCAGTAGCTGGCGATATACGGCCGGCCCCGGGCGTCGAAGGCCATCGAGGTCTGGTTGATCAAGTCGCTGTTCTGTGGGATGCGCGCCGCATACTCGGCGCTGGCGGCGCTGATCGGCAGACGATAGGGCTTGCCGTTGCTGTCTTCCCAGCTCGCGCCGCCGTCGCGCGAGCGCGCATAAGCCATGTCGTGGTTGCTGGCGACGTCGGGCGATTCGCGCCAGACCCAGGACAGGTGGATGACGCCGAGGCCATCCACGCCAGCCTGCCAATAGGCGTTGCGCCGAGCTTCTCCGCTGATCAGATTGTCGGCCACGCGGCGCCAGCCGGTGGCCGGATCGTAGCGGTTGGCGACCAGGTTGCCGCGGCCCGAGCCGCCGTCGCGATACAGGAACAGCAGGCCGCCATCGGGCATGCGGAAGAACTCCGGATAGGACAGCGACGTTTCGTCGCGCCCCAGCATCGGCGCCGTCCGCAGTTCGAGGCTGCCGGGGGCGACCCCGCGCGCATAGTTCAGCGGGTTGTTGTGCTGGTCCCAGGCCATGTGCAGCACGCCTTCTCCATCGACCATGATGCTGATCGCATTGTGGGCGTCGCGCACATTGCCGCGCCAGGCGGTCTGGCGCAGTTCCCAGGCATCGCCGCCGAGGCGGCGCTTGCCCAGCACGACCTGGCCGGCGCCATCGTAGTAGGCGATGTACTGGTGCGCGCCGTCGCTGGCCAGGGCGTTCTTGCGAAACACCACGGCGTTGACCGAGTTGCCGGCCCAGCCGGGGCCGACCTGGCTCAAGGTTGGACCAACTGCGGGGCCAGCGGGACCGGCGGCGCAACCATGCAGCAGCGCCGCGCCGATGGCGAGTACGATCGCTCGTGCGAACAAGCCGGTCATCCGCATCACAGCTTGCCGCGGATGCCGATCTTGAACGTGCGCCCGTCGTACTTCGCGTAGTCCATCCGCGTATGCTTGCCGCTGCCGTACTGGCCGTTGGCGTCCTCGAAGTAGTCGTAGTTCAGGGTGTCGGTCAGGTTCAGCGCATCCAGGCGCAACTCCAGATTCTCGGACAGCTTGTAGCTGATGGTGCCGTCCAGGTAGCCGCGCGCGGCGCGCCAGCGTATCAGGTCGTCGCCGTTGTTCCGAGGGTTGTCGCCATGCAGCGAGCGGTCCTTGTAGTTGTAGGACAGGCGCATCGCCAGCGGGCCACGCTCGTAATAGGTGGTGACGCTGTAGGCGTATTTCGGCACCGAGTTGACCTCGATCTCCCTGCCCGCCTTGGTGATCCAGCGCATGCTGTTGAAGGGATCGATGTGGGTATAGCTGGCCAGCGCGCCGAAGCCCTTGAACGGATCGGGCAGGAAGGTGAAGTCCTGCTGGTAGGCCAGCTCGTAACCCTTGAGCGTCTGTTCGCCGGCGTTGCTGTAGGTGCGCAGCACCATCGGCAGGTTCGGGTCGACCCGGCCGCTCGGGTCCTGGAAGATCGCCCCGAGCGCGGTGTCGGGCAGGCCGAGCGCGCCGAAGGTGGTGTTGGTGGTGGTCGACACCGTGGCGTCGCTCAGCTTCTTCTTGAAGTAGGCCGCCGACAGCAGGCTGCCCGGCTTGAAATACCATTCCAGGCTGGTGTCGAAGTTCTTCGACTGCTGGGGCTTGAGGTTCGGGTTGCCGGCGGTCGCGGTATTGTCGAAGGCGTTCGGGATCACGGTCTGGGCCGCGATGATCGACAGCGAGGCGCGGCTGATGGTCTTGCCCCACGAGGTGCGGAAGATCAGCTCGTCGTTCAGGTCCCATGCCGCGCTGACGGCCGGCAGCACATTGGTGTACTTGCCCTGTTCGGAGTTCGGCTGGTAGGTGTTGCCGCTGCCGCTGCGCTTGAAGTTGTCGATGTCGAGCTTCGTCTGCGACCAGCGCACGCCGGCGTTCAGGCGCAGTTCGCGTCCCAGCACGTCGCCCTTGAAGTCGGACTGCACGAAGCCGGTGCTGACCTTCTCGGCGGCGCCGAAGCTCTGCGCCGGCGTGAACGCTTCGCTCGTATTGAAGGCGACCGGATCGTAGGTCGAGAAGGCATAATCGCGGGTGAAGGTGCCGAAGCGGTTCGGCCAGCCGGGGCCCATGTCCAGGTCGGGGATCGGCAAGACAGAGACCATATTGGCGCGCACGCTGGCGTCGCCCAGGCCGACCATCTTCGCCTTCATGGCGGCGCCGGCATTGCGTTTTTCGACGTCCTTGCTGGTGTCGACGTAGACCAGGCCGGTCTTGAGGCGCCCGGTCCAGCCGCCAAACAGGTCGTAGTCGTAGTCCACCACCAGGCGCGCCTGGCGGCCCTTGTCGCGCTCGCGTGTCCAACCGGTGGTGACGTCGAAGCCGCTGAAATTGGCCGGGTCGGTGTAGTCGATCGGCGAGGACATCGACGGGTAGACGTGGTCGGCGCCGTAGTCGATGGTCGTGTCGACGCCGAAGATCTGGCCCGACAGGGTGTCCGAATAGCTGGTGGCCTTGCTGTTGTTGGCGCTCACCTGGCCGGTCACCACCAGCCCCGGGCGCGCCTCCCAGCGGCCGTTGAGCGCCAGGTAGCCGAACTCGGTCTTGTCTTCGCCATAGGTCACGCCGCTGCTGTACGAGGTGTTGCCGAAGGTGCCGGTCAGGAGATTCGAGCCGGGATCGATTTTCACGTCGATCGGCACCAGGCCGTTGTGGCCATTCGTGCCCGGCGCCGCGTTGCGGTTGGTGGTGCGGGTGTTGCGGATCAGGAGGCCGTAGTACAGCTCGTCGCGGCTGTTCTCCAGGCGCGAGTACAGGCCGTCCAGGCTCAGGTTCAGGTTGCCCTGCTTGAACTGCAGGGAGCTCACCAGGCCATCGCGGCTGCGCCGGTTCTGCGAGCCGTAGTAGCGGTAGATGCGCGGCAGCAGGGCGTTGTCGATCTGTTCGCGCGAGTAGCCCGACAGGTTGGCGCGCGGATCGTCATAGTCGAGGGCGAGGGCGAAGTTGCCCAGCACCGGATTGCGGCTGCCGTTGGCCGAACTGTTGTAGCCGCCGGTGGCTTCGAAGCCGGAGCGGTTGTTGACCGCCTTCGAGTGGGCCACGCCGGCCAGGAAGCCCCACGCACCCCAGGTGTTCGAATACAGCGCGAAGCCGGTCGGATCGGCCTCCTTGGCGCTGGTGTTGTAGGCGCCCGAGACCGCGTAGCGGATGGTGCGCTTGGGGCTGTCGAACGGGCGCGGGGTCTGCAGGTCGACGATGCCGCCCATGCCGCCCTCGGTCAGTTCGGCCAATGGCGACTTGTAGAAGTCGACCCGGCCGAACAGTTCGGACGCGAACACGTCGTAGTTGAAGCCGCGCGCGGCGCTGCCGATGGTGCTGGTGGACGTGGTGTTGACCGGCGCGCCATTCAGGGTCGTCACCGAATACTCGGTGGGCAGGCCGCGGATCGAGATGCGCTGGCCCTCGCCCGAACTGTCGTCGCGGTTCAGGATCACGCCGGGCACGCGCTGCAGCGATTCGGCCACGTTCGCCTCGGGGAATTTGCCGATGTCCTCGGCGACGATCGAATCGCGCACGCCGATCGCCTGCTGCTTGAGGTTCAGCGCCTTCTGCAGGCTGGAACGGAAGCCCGTGACCACCACGGTGGTGGGCGCGGCCGTGCTGTCTGGCGGCGCGCTCGCGCTGCCGGCGGCCGGTGTGTCCACGGTATTTTCCGCGGTCGCGGCATCGGGTGGGGAGGGGGGAGCGGTGGGTGTCTGCTGGGCCAGCGCGGGTGTCATGTATGCGGCGGCCAAAGCCAGCGGCAGCGCCGCGGCCAAAATCTTCTTCTGCATAGTGTCTCCTGACCGCGAACTTCGAGGTTCGCTTGTAATGTCGGGCCGTCGTGCTCGGCACGTGCGGCTGAAGATGAAGCACCGGTCGCCGACCATCGCTGCTTATATGACAACCGTATGGTTACGTTACCATGTGCTTCGTCAATACTCAACAAGGATGGGTTAGGTGCCGTCCCTGGAGGATAAGCACCTGATTTTGCTGAAAAAACTCTGGAATCGGCCGAGCTCGACGTGGTATCGTAACCACAGGTTGGTGTTGAGTTACTGCAAACACTCAACAACATGATCGATTGAAGGAGACCCATGGCCAAAGCCAGCAAACTGAGCGAAGTCGCCCGCCTGGCCGGCGTCGCGCCGATCACCGCATCGCGCGCGATCCGCGGCACCGGCTATGTGTCGGACGCGGCGCGCGAGCGCATCATGGCGGCCGCGGCCCAGCTGAACTACACGCCGGACATGCTGGCGCGCCGCATGCGCGGCGACAAGAGCAAGCTGATCGGCGTGTTCATGAACAACTACGGCCCGGTGGTGCTGCACGAGCTGGTGCGCGCCATCGGCGAGCAGGCGAGAAAGCGCGACTACGACCTCCTGCTGTTCAACGCCGACCGCTTCGACAGCCCGGACCGGATGACCACCTGCGCCACGCTCAGCAAGCTGTGCGACGGCCTGCTGCTGCTGATGCCGACCGCCGACGACCGCTTCCTTGACGCGGTCGAGCGCCAGCAACTCAGTTGCGCGCTGGTATTCTTCGATGCGCGCCAGCTGGCGCTGCCCACCATCGTGCTGGAAAACCGCATCGGCGCCCGGCGCGCGGTCGAGCACCTGATCGGCCTGGGCCACCGCCGCATCGCTTTCATCGCCGGCACCAAGCGCACCGGCCAGAGCGCCGAGCGCGAACGCGGTTACGCCGAAGCGCTGGCGGCGGCCGGCATCGCCGTCGATCCGGCCCTGGTGGTGGACGGCGCCTTCAACCAGCCCGGCGGCTTCGCCGCCACCCGCCGCCTGCTCGAACTGGAAGCGCCGCCCACCGCCATCTTCGCCGCCAACGACGAGATGGCGTTCGGCGCCATCGACGCCGTCGCCAGCCGCGGCCTGAAGGTGCCGGCCGACGTCTCGGTGGTCGGCTTCGACGACATCTCGACCGCCAGCCACGTGTTCCCGCGCCTGACCACGATGCACCAGCCCTACGAGGCGCTGGCCGAACGCGCGGTGCAGGAAGTGGTCGAGATGATCGAAGGCCGCCCGCCAGCTGCCGCCCGCATCGCCTTTGCCACCGAGCTGGTGGTGCGCGACTCGACCGGCCCCGCGCCGACGTAGATCCGGGATGCGGCGCGCCGCCCTCGAGAACGCAAGCTGGCAGGCCGGCACGCTGCGCTATGGAACATTGGGCTTGTGCGTGCTGGTCGGCTGGCTGCTGGTCGGCGCCCTCGGGATCGCGGTGCGCGAGCGCTGGGCCGGCCCGATCGGGCTGCTCGTGCTGCGCAACCACGGCGCCTCGGACACTGCCGTCGCCATGCTGCTGTCGACCGTGCCGGCGCTCATCAGCCTGCTGGTGGTGCCGGTTATCGGGCTGAGGTCGGACCGCAGCCGCAGCCGCTGGGGACGGCGCCGTCCCTACCTGATGATCAGCGCGCCGCTGGCCGCCGCCGCCATGCTGTGCGTGGCCCTGACGCCGGCGTTCGCGGCCGGCGCGCATGCGCTGCTGGGCGCCTGGTCGCCGGGCCTGCGCCCGCTCGAACTGGGCTTGTTCTGCCTGTTCTGGACCGTGTTCGACGCCGCCGCCATGACCACCATGGCGCTGTTCGCCGGGCTGGTGGCCGACGTCATTCCGTTCGGGCTGGCCGGCCGCTTCTATGCCGCGGTGCGGGTCGTCGGCCTGGGCGTGGCGATCGGCTTCAACATGACCCTGTTCGCCCTGAGCGAAGCCTGGCTGGCCGAGATCCTGGTGGCCATCGCCCTGATCTTCGGCCTGACGATACCGCTGATGTGCCTGATGGTGCGCGAGGGAGACTACCCGCCGCCGGCGCCTGTCGCGCATGACGACGTTGCCGCTGCAGCGGCGGGCGGACGGCTGGCGCTGGCGCGCACCCAACTGCGCCTGTGCTGCGCCCAGCGCCGCTACCTGTGGATCTTCGGCGCCTTCATGCTGGCCGCCGTCACCTTCGTCCCGTTCAATACCTTTTCGCTGCATTATGCGCTCGACCTGGGCTTGTCGAAGGCGGAACTGGGCGAGCTGACCGCGCTGGCCTATGCGGTGTCGATCGCCAGCGCCTTCGTCATCGGCTGGCTGGTCGACCGGCGCGGCGCGGTGCGTGTGGCCGCCGCCATGATGGCGCTGTACTTCGCGATCGCGCTGGGCGGCTGGCTGCTGGTCGACGGCGCCGCCAGTTTCCGCCCGTTCTACGTCGCCCACGTGATCTGCTCGGGCGCCTATTTCACCGCGGCGGCGGCGATGCCGCTGGCGCTGTTCCCGCGCGAGGAGTTCGTGCGCTACAACGCGAGCAAGGACATCCTGGTCGCCTTCGCCAACATCCTGGTGGCCAGCTGCATCGGGCCCTTGCTCGACCACTCGGGCCACGATTACCGCCTGACCTTGGGCAGCGCGGCGCTGTTCTCGCTGCTGGCGCTGGCCTGCCTGGGGCGGCTGCTGGCGGCGCACACGGCGCCGGCACGCGCACCGCTGCAGGAACCAAAACCGGCCGGCTGACTATTCCGGGGCGCGGCCGCGCGCGCCCGGCCCATGCCGCTGCAGCAACTGCGCGCACAGCGCCCCGATATCCTGTTCGCCGTTCGCGCCCACGGTGGCGCGCGCCGCCTCGCGCAGTGCGCAGTCGACGATGTGGTCGCCCAGCGCGCGGTAGCTCTCGAACTGGGCTTCGTCGAACCACTGGTCGGCGATGCTTTCGTGCGGGTAGTCGGGATGGAGCTTGCGGTAGTTGAGCAGGTCGGCGTTCTCGCTGCCGACGATGGCCGGCTTGACGTACAGGAGCACGCCGTCGGCCGCACCGCGGTCGGCCAGGCTGTAGCGGATGCTGCCGGCCGCGCAGCTGGCGCCGCACAGGCCCTTGTCGCCGTCCGCCGCCAGGCGCGAGACGTCGAGGTCGATGCGCACGTGCAGGTCGGTGCCGCAGCGCCGGATCGCATTGCCCAGGTCTTCGAAGGCGAGATAGCGGTCGCTGCCGACATCGACCGCGATCACCAGCCGGCAGCGGCGCCGCACCAGCTCGTAGATGCCGAGGTTGTCGAAGTGGCCGCCGTCGGTCAGGTGGACGTAGGCGGCGTCGGCATCGAGCTGGCCGAACAGCTCGGACAAGAGGCTGAACAGGCCGATCGGCGGCGAGGCGCTGGTCCAGGCGCGGCGTGCGGGATTGGGGCACCAGCGTCCCAGGCGCACATTGAACATCGTCATCAGGAAGTTCAGCGGCGGCGACGAGTGCGCGCCCATATTCGGGCTGGCCGCGGCGCCGGACAAGGCCACCGCCATCCCGAGCCGCACGCCGGCGTCGTCGTCCAGGCCGACGCCGGAGCGCGAGGCATACCCGTCGGTCGGGCGGTAGCAGCCCGCTGGTGCGCCCGCATCGCCAGGCACCGCGCTGGCTTGCTCATAACCGCACCAGCGCGGCGTGAAGGCGAACGAGGCGGTGCGCCGCGTCTGCCAGGCCAGTTCGGCGCCGCTGACCAGGTTCAGCGCGGTGTTCACGATCGGGTAAGGCCGTCCGTAGCGCAGTTCGGCCAGCAGCATGTCGTCGTTGGGGTCGAAGCCGGTGAACGGATGCGGCTGGCGCGCGCGGTTGCCGGCGCCGAACCAGGCCCGCACCACCCGGTTACGGTACAGCATATAGAGGGAAAATTTGTTGATGTCGACCCGCCAGCCGAGCAGCAGGGCCGCGCCCAGGAAGGCGCCGAAGGCCAGCAGCAGGGTCGCGCCGTTGGTGGCCAGGGTGGCGTCGGCATGGGCGCGCAGCACGCAGGTCAGCTCGGACCTGGGGCAGCCGACCTTCGGCAGCGCCACCGTGGCCTGCACCAGGCTGCTCAAGAGGGCGAAGATCCCAACCGTGAACACATAGGGCGCCAGCCGCGCGACCAGTTCGAGCTTCGGGTCGGGGGCGCCGCGCGCGCCGGTCGACATGCTGCTGCCGGCCTTGAGTCCGAAGGCCGTCATCGCCAGCCAGCCGAGCAGGGTGCCCAGGTTCGACCAGGGCTCGTAGGTCAGCCAGGCCCAGTGCAGCAAGGGAGGAATGTAAAAGCAAGTGGCGTACACGGTCAACCACAGGAGGGCGAAGATCGCGGTCCAGGCGCCTTGCCGGCTCCACCATTCGCGGCTGGCGTCGCTGTACAGGCGGCCGACCAGGCCGATCATCAGGGTCATGGTGGCGGCGAACAGCACCATCATGAGCGGCATGCCGAAGGTGGCGAGGGCGATCGCGTCGTTCAGCACGCGCTGGCCGGCGGGATCGGGCAGCACCGCCATCCCGCCCAGCAGCAGCAGGGTGCCGAGGGTGAGCGCGCCCATCGCACACAGGAAGTGCGACAGGCCTTCTCCCAGTTCGGCGCGGGTGAGATCGCGCAGCGGCGGGTCGGCGTGCAGCCGCGTGTAGATGGCCAGCCAGCCGGCCAGCACCAGCAGCAGGCCGACCGTGGCGCACAGCAGCAGCGACAGCCGGGCGGCGTCGACCCGCAGCAGCGCCAGGATCCCGGGGGCGAAGGCGCGCCCGGCTTCCAGCAGCACCAGCAGCACGCTGGTGCTGCCTGCGGCGCACACGGTATAGCCGGTGCGGCGGTAGGGGCTGGAGCGGTCGTGGGCCAGGTACCAGCCGCAGGCCCAGACGATGAAATACACCAGGCCCGGGGCCAGCAGCCAGTGCCAGCGGCCTTCGAGCTGGGTGGGCAGGATGCTTGATGGCGCCGCGCCGCCGTGGCGCCACAGGCCCAGGCTGCCGAGAAAGCCCGCCAGCAGCAGGGGCAGGTTGATGCAGCACAGGACCGCGCCCTGCGACAGCGGAAAGCGGCGCATCCCGCGCGAGCTTTCGGGCTTGCTCGAGATCGACAGCGCGATGCAGAACACGGCGAACAGGAACAGCAGCACGCCGACGATCCAGGCGATGTCGGCCAGGTGCGTCCATGGCCCGCCCGGTGCGACCACGCGGTGCACGGCCCAGACGGCAAAGCGCGGCAGCAGCAGCAGGGCGCACATCCAGGCCACCAGCATGGCCAGGTTGAGGCCCGTGTTGCGCACATAGGTGCCGACCAGGGTCCAGGTGTCGGCGCTGAACATGCCGCCCTGCGGCGACAGGTAGTTGCTGTACTGGCGCAGGAAGCGCAGTTCCGGGGCTTCGCCGCTGCCGGCCTGCGGCGCCAGTATGGCTTCCACCTTGCCGATGTCGCCGCCGTTGGCATGCAGGCATTTCGACAGCCAGCCGCCGACGAAGCCGCCGCCGGACACGGTGGACAGGTAGTCGATGTGGCGCAGCAGGCCGCAGCGCGCCAACGCCTGCAGGGCGCCCAGGCTGAAGGTGGCGCTGCGCACGCCGCCGCCGGACAGGGCCAGGCCGGCCAGCATGCCGCCGTGGGCGCGTTGCAAGAGGCGCTCGCGGTCGGGCGGCAGGGCGGCGTCGAGCGCCGCGCCACGCTCTTCTGTGGTCTCTGGGCGCAGCATGTCGAGTTCGTCGCGCAGCACCTCGCCGAACAGGTGCCCGGCGGCGGCGTCGAGGCAGCGCAGCAGCTGTGCGTCGATCTTGTCCGACGGCGCCAGGCCGTGGCGCTTGCGCAGCAGGGTGAAGGCGTCCTGTAGTTCGGCCACGGTGCGCGCGCCGGGTGGCGGATCGCAGCCGGCGGCGGCGAGCTTGCGCCGCAGGTCGTCGACCTGCGAGGGCGTCAGGTGGGTCAGGTCGCTCGGCAACATGGCGCTCGCTCCGGCTGGACGGGGAAGCGGCCGGGCCGGGCAGGCCGGGCCGCCGGGTCAGTTCAGCACGGTTTGGATGCGAGCGCCACCGTTTGGATCAAGCGTTCAGGCCTTGTCGGTCTTGCCGCGCGTGCTACGCCGGCCGGGGGGCGGATTGCCGTTGGCGGATTGGCTTGCGGCGGACGGCTTGGCGGAAGCGGCGGCTTCGGCTGCGGGGTTGTCGCCGCCATCCGGCGGCGGGCCGCCGGCCTTGTCGGGATGGGCGCTGTCCGGCGGCATGGCGCTGGCCACGGCCTGGCGGAACTGGTCCTGCAAGAGATTCCACCAGGCGACGGCGGCCGGCATGGCCGCGCCCGATGCCTCGGCGCCTGGTGGTGGAACCGGGGTGTCGGGCGCCGCCGCGGATGGCGCCGGCGGCGGCGGCGCGGCGCTGTCCGCGGGCTTGGCGGCGGCTGGCGCGGCGGCCTGCGCCGCCTGGGTGAAGAATTGCGCGAACGGCGCCATGGCGGCGTCGCTCGCGGCGCCGGTCTGGCTCATGGCCTGGGCCATGCTGTCGCCCATCGCCTTGAGCGTGGCCAGGGTGCCGCGCTGGATTTCCAGCGCCTGGATCGAGCCGCGCAGCATGCCCAGGTTGAGGTTGAGCCAGGACTCGACCGCCTTCAGGTCGGCGATCTTCTTGTCCAGGTCTTCCACCGACAGGCTGGCGCCCGGCATCGGCATGCCGCCCATCCCGGGCATGGCGCCGGGGATGTTCATGCCGCCCCACAGGTTCTTGACGAATTCGAGCGTGTCGGTCATTCCAGGCATCGGCTGATTCAGCATGAGCGGTCTCCGTTGTTTGTGCGGCAAGCGTAGCAGATTACGCCTTTGCAGGCCATGCGGCGAATGGGACCGGGCAGAGTTTGCGCTGGCCCCAAGGCTGGGTCGGCTATCGAGAATATTGTCTATTGAGCAAATATCGTCTTTACGTTACGATGGAAAAGTTGCGCTGCACAAAATTGCATTTTGGTAAATAACCTTCCGTGGTGAATCCGATGCTCATCGATGGCAGGCAGTTAGCACCAGACACGACACTCCAGGCCGACATCTGCATCGTCGGCACCGGCATGGGGGCGATTTCCGCCGCCCATCCCCTGGTGCGCGCCGGCCGCGACGTGCTGTTCATCGAAACCGGGCCGATCACGGCGTCGCGCCGCGATGCGCCTTCGGTGGGCATCGAAAGCGTCGGCCGCCCTTTCGGCATCTCGACCAGCCGCGGGCTCGAAGTGGGCGGCGGCACCGCGTTCTGGCATGGTGTGTGTGCGCCGCTCGACGACGAGGATTTCCTTGAGCGCCCCTGGATTCCCCACAGCGGCTGGGCCATCACGCGCGGCGATCTCGATCCCTGGTATACGGTGGCGCTGGACTTCCTGTGCGGCGGCCAGGACATGCCGCAGGAATCGGCCGGCCACCATGACGGCATGGCGCTGGGCATGGCCAATATGCTCGCTTCCAAGGCGTACCGCTACCGGTCGCCGCCGTTCAGGGGCAAGCCGGTCTTGCGCGAGTGGTGCCGCAACGGCCTGGCGCGCTGCGTGTACAACAGCACCGCGCTGCAGCTGAAGCAAAGGCATGGACGCACCCATGCCCTGTCAGTGGGCAGCGGCGCGCGGCGTTTCGAAGTCAGGGCCAACCGCTTCGTGATCGCGGCGGGCGCGCTCGAGACGCCACGCCTCTTGCTCAATTCGCTCGGCCAGGATGGCATGGCGCAGCAGCCGTCCTGGTGGCTCGGGCGCAATCTGATCGACCATCCCGCCGGCTACCTGTCGCAAGTCACGTTCCGCCAGCCGCTTGCCGGCAAGCCGAAGGGGCGCGCCATGACGGGCAAGGAAGGAATCGAGGTCTTCCCGGGGCTCATGCTCAGCAGGGAATTCCAGCAGACGCACCGCCTGCCCAACCACGCCGTCTTCATCCGCAAGGGCATCAACCGGCGCCCGGTGCCGAACAAGGCGGTGATGTCCTTCCTTGGCGTGCGCGGGCCGCGCGACATCGGCCTGTCGCATGTGGCCTCGCTGGTGCGCCATCCCTACATCCTGTGGCGCATCGCGCACCAGAAGCTGCCGCTGGGACTGCGCTCGCACCACGGCGACCTGTTCTTCATGACCGAGCAACTGCCGAACCCGGACAGCCAGGTGAGCCTCTCCGAGCACGGGCGCGACCGCTACGGCATGCCGATCGCGCGCGTGCACTGGCAGCTCTCCAGGCAGGACATCGAGATGTTCACGCAGTACCACGAGCTGCTGATGGCCGGCTTTCGCGGGCATGGCGACGTGAGCGCTTGCCGGGCCGACCCGATGACGGGCTGGCGCGATACCTGTGCCTCGGCGGCCCACCACCTCGGCACGGCGCGCATGGCGAGGACGGCGCAACACGGTGTCGTCGACCCCGACCTGAAGGTATTCGGTCTCGAGAACGTGTGGGTGAGCGACGGTTCGGTGTTCCCGACCGCCGGCAGCGTCAATCCATCGCTGACCATCTGCGCGCTGGGCCACCGTCTTGGCAGCCATTTGACAGCATTGAGCTGAATCCCCGGCGCCGCTAGCCTGCGACCAGGGCGTCCCAGCTGCGCATGGCCACCTGGACCGCCGCCTCCAGTTCGGCGCGGCTGGCGCCGTCGCGCGCGTGGAGCGACATTCCGTTCTGGACAATGTGCACGAATCGGGCGAGTGCCTCCAGGTCGACCGAGGCCGGAATCTCGCCGTTCGCGGCGCCCTGCTCGAGGCGTTTCCTGACGACCGCCCGCGGCGCGGCGCGCGCAGTGCGCGTCTGCTCGCACAACTCCGGGTGGCCTGCGGCGCCGATCACCGACAGGGTCGACATGCACCCGAGTGGGACGTCTTCGATGCCGCCGGTCAGGAAGGCGGCGGAATCCATCAGCCATGCCTGGACCGCGTCGCGCGCGGTCGGGGCGTCGAGGAAGTTCTTCCAGCCCCAGGCATAGGTGGCGCCGTAATGGTTCAGGGCTTCGACAAACAACGCCTCCTTGGAACCGAAGGCCGCGTACAGGCTCGGCGAGGCAATGCCCATCGCGGCGGTGAGGTCGGTCAGCGATGTGGCTTCGTAACCCTTTTGCCAGAACAGGCGCATGGCCTTTGATAAGGCGGCCTCGCGGTCGAAGGCGCGTGGCCGGCCGCGGGCGCGTGTCGCCGGCGCTGGGGAGGCCGCTTCGTCGCGGAGAGGTTGGTCGGGCGTTTGCATCGCGCACAGTATATGTCCGGCTGCGGGTCGGGACAACGCCGCACGCCGTTTCGTTCGCCGTTTCATTATATATGTGTCGATCACTAAAAAATAAATTGACAGCACGCCGCCGGGCCATCTACTATTTCTGTATCGATCAACACATAAAGGAAATGTCATGAGTAGCTTGCAAGGAAAACGCGCCATCGTCACCGGCGCATCGCGCGGCATCGGCGCCGCGATCGCCCTCGAACTGGCGGAACAGGGCGCCGACGTGGCGATCACCTACGAGCGTTCGGCCGAGCGTGCCCAGGAAGTCGTGCGCACCATCGAAGGCCGTGGCCGCAAGGCGGTCGCGATCCAGGCCGACAGCGCCGACCCGGCCGCGATCAGGCGCGCGGTCGACGAAGCGGCGCGGGCGCTGGGTGGCCTGGACATCCTGGTCAATAACGCCGCTATCGCCCGCTATGCGCCGATCGCCGACATCGCCGTGGACGATATCGACGCCCTGCTGGACGTGAACGTGCGCGGTCCGATCCTGGCGGCGCAGGCGGCCATCCCGCACCTGGGCCAGGGCGGCCGCATCGTCAATATCGGCTCGGCCGGCGCCGACCGCATCGTCGGCGAGGGGGCCACCGTGTATTTCCTGACCAAGGCCGCGCTCAAGACCTTCACCAGCGGCCTGGCGCGCGAACTGGGCGCGCGCGACATCACCGTCAACCTGGTGCAGCCGGGCTCGACCGACACCGAGATGAACCCGGCCAATGGCGACTTCGCCGAGTTCCAGAAATCCCTGATCCCGCTGGGACGCTTCGGCGAGCCGCGCGACGTGGCGGCGGCGGTGGCCTTCCTGGCCAGTCCGGCGGCGCGCCAGATCACCGGCGCCGTCCTCACCGTCGACGGCGGGGCGATCACCTGAGTTTGCTGAAAGAGGATCCAGGCGCCGTGCAGCGCGGGCCTTGCTCGCGCTACACTAGCGGATATGCAATCCGCACCACTCTTACTTCCGCGTCGCCGCCGGCTGCTGCCGGTCGCGCTGGTCGTATTGCTGCACTGGATCGTGCTGAGCGTGCTGCTCGACGTTAACCTGGAGTTGCCGCGCCAGGGCCATGGCGAGGGCGGGGCGGCGACGATCCTGGCGCAAGTCTTGCCGGCCGCCGCGCCGCCGCCACCGCCGCCGCCCGCGCCGCTGCCGGTGCCGGATGCGGCGCCGCTGCCCTTGCCCGTGATTGCGCCGGTCGAATTCGGCATGCCGGCCCAGGCGGGCGGCTTCACCGTCGGGATGGAGCTTGGGGCGGCCGATGGCGTCCCCGGGGGAAGCGGCGTGGAGCCCGCTTCCACCGTACCGGCGCCACCACCCGCTGCGCCGGCGCCAACGCCAGCCCCGGAAGCGCCGGCGCCCGCCGAGCCGGCCGCCCCCGTCGTTCACGAGATGCGCCGCTACAAGGTCGACATGCCGCCCCCGGCCTCGATCACGCTGGACGTCGCCCGTACCGACAAGGACGGCGCCGAATGGTCGGGCGAGGCCTTGTTGGCCTGGCAACTGAACGACGATACCTACAAGATCCAGGTCGAGGCCGGCATCCGGGTGGTATTTACGCGGGTCAACCTGGTGGTCTTGCACAGCGAGGGCGCGGTGGCCGCCGCCGGCTTCGCGCCGATCAAGATGACGGAAAAGCGGCGCGGCCGTTCGCTCACGGCCACCCATTTCAACTGGGGCGAGAACAAAGTGACCTTCTCTGCGTCGCAGGCGGCCTATCCGCTGGTGCCCGGCGCCCAGGACAAGGCCAGCGTCCCGCTGCAGCTGTCTGCGATCGCGCGCGGCGACTCCAAGCAACTAAGCGGCGACATCGACATCTTTGTCGGCGAAGACCGCGACGCCGCCGTTTACCGGTTCAATGTGGTGGGGCAGGAAGAGATCGACACCAGGCTCGGCAAGCTGCAAACCTGGCGCCTGACGCGCCCGCCGCAGCCCGGCTCATACAAGTCGACACTCGACATCTGGCTGGCCCCGCAACACGGCTGGTACCCAGTGCGGATTCGCAATACTGAGGCCAATGGAGCAGTAACCACGCAAACAGTGAATAATATCGTCTTGAACCATTCAGGATTTTGATATGCTTCTAGACAACATTCGAAAAGCCGGCGTCGCATGCACGCTGGCACTCGCCCTGGGCAGCACCGCCGTCCAGGCCGCAAATCCTGCGCATCCATCCGTCAAGCGCGCCTTCGAATTGCCGCCATCGGCCGACCTGCAGTATGACCTGAGCGCGCGCCAGCGCGGCCTGTCGCTCAAGGGCGACGCCACCGTCGCCTGGCGCGCCGGCGACGGCAAATACGACCTGCAGGTCGAGTCGCGCGTGGCCATCCTCGGCACCCTGCTCGACAACCGCAGCCAGGGCGCCATCGACGAATTCGGCCTGGCGCCGGCGGAATTTTCCGAGAAGCGCATGCGCAAGGACCCGACCTCGATCACCTTCGACCGTGGCGAAAAAGTCATGAGTTTCTCGGAAGGCGACAAGACCTACCCGCTCAAGGGCGGGGAGCAGGACCGTGTGTCGATCACCTGGCAGCTGGCGGCCGTGGCGCGCGCCGCCGGGGACAAGTTCAAGCCGGGCTCGGAATGGCCGTTCTTCGTGGCCGGCCGCAGCAGCGCCGAAGCCTGGACCTTCAAGGTGGTCAAGCGCGAGAAGGTGAAGACCGGGCTGGGCCAGGTCGACGCCGTGCTGGTCAGCCGCGAAGCCCTGCCGGGCAGCCGCGACCAGAGCATCGAGGTGTGGCTGGCGCCGGAGCACGAATGGTATCCGGTCAAGATCCGTTTCACGGAAGGCGACAAGGAAACCATCGAGCAGACGCTCAAGAGTATTGCTAAGCCATCAAACTAAGCCTGCCACGTCGTTCCCGCGCAGGCGGGAACCTAATTTACAAGCGTTATCGAAATGCTAAAACTTAGGTTCCCGCCTGCGCGGGAACGACGTTTCGACTGTTGCCTCTGGGTCACCCGATCGGGGATTTCCAAATCTAAACTGTTATACTGACGCCCCCGCGACGCCGGTCGGGCCTGTACACGGTTGTAGAAACAATGACAATCCAGGCCCGTCTCGACCGCGCACGAGAGACTGGTAACAACGATGATCGATCCCCTTGCCGGCGCGGCCCTCGCTGCCGACTCCCCGGCCATAGCGCCGGAACTTGATCCGCTGCAAGCACACTTCCAGGAAGGCGTCGCTCCCGACGAAATCGAGCAGGTCTTCCACCTCAAGCGTGCCCAGCCGATGCTGTCGGCCTTCACGGCCCTGTTCCACGGCACCCAGGATGGGGTGCTGGTGCGCCTGCTCGTCTTGCGCGAACTGGCCGGCGACACCGCCAGCTCGGCGTTTTCGCGCGCCGACATCAACCAGAAGCTGGCCTACCTGATTCCGGAGAGCCTGGAGACGGTGCTCAACCGCCTGCGCGGCCACGGCCTGCTGGCCTGGGACGCCCCGGCCGCGGTGTACCGCATCACGCCTCTCGCACGCAACGTCCTGTCCGCGCTCGAGACCCTGCTGGCGCTGGGCAAGCCGGAAGACGACGACGCCGAGATGGGCTTCCTGCTGTCGCAGGTGGCCGGCGCCCAGGCGGTCGGCGGCGTGACCGTCGACCAGCTGAAGCACCTGCTGGGCCGCCTGATCGAGCTGACCGAGGAATTCCGCGATGCGATCGCCTCGGGCTCCGAGTTTCGCCTGCGCACCTCGCAGGCCAAGTGGCATATGGCGTGTGATTGGGTGGAGAAGGGCTCCGTCATCCTGCGCGCCATCACCTCGGACGAGCGGGCTGATTCCGCTACGCACCGCGCGGCCCAGGCCATCGGCCGGGCCCAGAGCGCGCTGCTCAATATGCAGGGCATGTTCTCGCGCGCGCTGAACCAGATCGAGCGCCAGCGCGTGCACCTTGGCCAGTCCGGCCTGTCGACCACCGACGTCAAGCGCTGGCTGCTGGCCCATGAAGACCTGGCCAGCCTGGCCTCGGGCGCGATCGATCGCCCGGTGACGCCGCTGTTCGGTACCCCGGCCGAGATGATCGACGTGGCCGAGACCGAGCTCCTGGCCGAACGCGTGATCTCGACCGGGCCGAAAGGCCTGCCGAGCGGCCAGGACGCGCCGCTGACGATCAACGACAACCCGGCCATGATGGTCGAGCTGAACGACTGGATCAACAAGCTGGCCGACTTCGCCAACCTGGGCAACTTCCCCGAGTTCTCGGAAGTCGGCCCGCGTCGGGTGCAGCTGCATGAATCGCTGCTGCCGGCCAGCTTCGCGCTGGCGTCCTACCGCGCCTCGCTGCTGCCGCTGCTGGGCGACGCGTCCGAGGCCAGCCTGCAGGGCGCGACCGCCGACCTGGCGCGCCTGCCGCTCTCCTTCGAGGCCCAGGACCAGTTGATCGAACTGGACGACCCCGAAGTGGCGGCCATGTCGATCGCGACCCTCTCCATCAATCCAGATATCCCTTCGGACGGCACGCCCACATGAATGACGATGCACAAATCCTGATCGCGCGCCTGCTGACGCACCAGACCCTGCGCCGCGACGACAAGATGGTCAAGCGCGCGCTGTCGGACGACCAGTTCCGCGCCGAAGTCGACAAGCGCCTGCTCGAATCCGGCCTCAAACTGCTCGACAACGTGTACGCCGACCACGTGACCGTGGCCCTGCACCGCAACGTCGAGCCGAAGATCTTCGGCGCCAAGGACATCTGGCAGAACAATAACTTCGGCCTGACCCGCGACGGCGTGGCCCTGCTGGTGGTGTTGTGGGCCCAGATCATCCTGCCCAAGCGCGAGCGCCAGGAAACCCACACCTCGGTGGACGACGACCAGAACGATATGTTTGAGAAGGACACGCCGATCCCGCGCGCCGAAGACGCCTCGATCGGCATCTCGTACACCGCGCTGCTGTCGGACTTCGGCGATAAGCTCGGCAAGAAGACCCGCATGGACATGAACCTGGGCGTGCTGTCCAAGCTGGGCTTCATCGAACGGCGCGGCGACGTGATCCTGGAAGGCCCGCTGCTGGACCTGATGATGGACACCGACGTGCTCAAGGAGCGCATCATCAACGGCGCGCTGTCCGAAGTCTTCAAGCGCGCGCCGCTGGCCGCCGCTCCGCGCAAGGTGGCCGTCGACGCAGAAGCCGCCAACGATGCGGTCGCGGTCGAGTCTCCCGATGCCGCCGACGATGCAACCGATACCCCGAACTGAGATAGCCGATGTTCCACATTAAATCACTCGAACTGGTCCACTGGGATTACTGGCAGCGGATCAAGAACATCCCGCTGGACGCCAAGATCATCACGATCGCCGGCCAGAACGGCTCGGGCAAGACCACGCTGCTCGACGCGATGCGCACCCTGTTCGGCCTCGATTGCTCGATGGGCCGCACGTATAAACACTATGCGCGCCACTCGGGCCAGCAAAGCGCCTGGCTGCGCGCCGTGGTCGACAACAAGCCGATCGGACGCCAGCTGTCGAACCGGCCGTTCCGCCACTCGGGCTTCTTCGCGGACGACGAGGTGACCCTGTTCTGCCAGGTGCAGAAGAACGGCGGCGACTGGAAGCGCCAGTACCTGATGCGTCCGGGGAATGTCGAGATCGAGGAAGTGACCGAAGCCACCGACTGGCTGGGCGTCGAGAATTACAGGAAACGACTAGCGTCAGCGGGCCTGTCGCCGGCGATGTCGAAGGTGCTGGCGCTGGAGCAGGGCGAGACCGATAAACTGTGCGAATACGCGCCGCGCCAGTTGCTGGACCTGGTGTTCCAGGTCTTCGGCGACAAGGAAGTGCTGGACGCCTACGACGAAGCCAAGCGCCACCAGCGCGACACAGAGGTCGAGCTGAAACGCTTCGAGACCGAACTCGAGACCTCGCGCACCAACCTCGAGGGCTTGCGCCTGCGCGTGGCCAACCACCACCAGTGGTCCGACCTGAACAAGGAAAGACGCGAGCTGCACGAAGAAGTGCTGCCGGCGCTGCAATACCACGAGGCGCGCGAAAAGGCCGCCAACAACAGCCGCATGCTGCGCGAGGCGAAGAAGCCGCTGGTGCAGGCCGACGGCCAGCTGGCCGAGAAACGCAGCCAGCTGGCGGCGCAGCAGCGCGCGCTCACCGACGCGCAGAAACAGGAAACCGAACTCGAAGCCGAGGGCGGCGAACTGGCCAAGCGCCTGTCCGAGGTGAACACGCGCCTGAAGCCCCTGGAAAGCCTGCTCGAGCAGCGCGACCGCCTGCAAAAGCTGTCGGCGGACGCCGGCGCCGACATCGCCGAAGTCGCCAAGCAGCTCGAGGAGAAAGAAGCCGAGCTGGCGCGCCAGAAGAGCGCGCGCGAAGCGGTGTCGAGCAAGATCGCGGGCGAGATGGCGACCATCTCCGCGCTGCAGGGCAAGACCTCGATGCCGGAGCCGGAAGCGCAGCGCCTGATGCGCCGCGCCTTGCGCGACGAGGGCATCGCCCACGCCATGCTGTCGGACATCGTCGAGGTGACCGATCCGAAGTGGCAGGGCGCGGTCGAGGGCGTGCTGGGCGGCTATGCCTCGGTGGTGCTGCTGGAGAATGCGAAAGATGCGCCGGCGGCTTACCGCCTGGCCGAGAAGGAACGCTATCGCCACTTCATCGTGCCGGATTGCGTCAACGCGCCGGTGGTCAAGGACGACAGCCTGCTGTCGGTGGTGCGCTTCTCGGGCAAGGCGCCGGGTTGGCTGATCGACCAGCTGGAACGCATCGAGCGCGTCGACTCGGTCGACGAAGGCTTCAAGAGCCGGTCGGACGAGTGGATCACGCCGGATGCCTACCACCGCGAACGCCGCGGCGGCCGCTCGTTGTTCGTCGAAGCCTCGCGTTACCGCTTCGGTGCGGCGGGCAAGACCCAGCGTCTGGAAGCAATCCAGAAGCTGATGCCGGCGCTGGAAAAGCGGGAAGACGAGCTGACCCTCGCGATCTCGAAGCTGGCCGCCGAAGTGGGCGGCCTGAAGGCGCGCATCGCCGGTGTCGACGCCGCCAAGGAATTGTCGGCGCGCCAGGAAGAATTCGAGGAAGCGCTGCGCACCATCGCGCCGCTCAAGGCCGAGCGCCTGGAGGTCGGCGCGCGCCTGGGCGAGCTGCAGACCCTGAGCAAGAACGCGACAGTGAACCGCACCCGTGCCGACACCGTATGGCAGAACGCGCGCATGGCCTTGTCGGAAGCCGAAGCCGGCATGCGCCTGAACCATCGCCGCCAGATCGAGCAGCGCAGCGAGCACGCCAAGGCTCTGCTGGAGATGCGCCGCGGCTGGCGCGCGGTGCCGGGCGCCTGGAAGAACCCCAACTGGCGCGGCGACCTGGTGGCCAAGCACCAGAATGCGCACCAGGTCAACCTGCGTCTCGGTTCGCTCGAGCATTCGCTGGCGCGCGAGGACTGGGAACTGGATCCGACCGTGATCGACCAGTACGCGCGCCTGCACGAGCAGCTCGAGGCACGCCAGAGCGAGACCGAGGAGCGCCGCTACCAGAACAACCGCGCGATCGAGGCGACCGGCAATGCGCGCGGGGCCTATATCGAGCGCCTGCGCTACACGATCAAGACCTATACCAAGAACATCCGCGAACTGGGTGCGCTGGCCGGCATCGACGTCCAGGCCGACCCGGTGCGGCTGGAGAACGACGACGTGCAGCTGTCCCAGGCGGGCCTCCACGTGCGCTTCAAGTTCGACGGCAAGGACCAGATCGGGATGAACGACGGCGAAGCCTCGGGCGGCCAGCAGGTGATGAAGTCGCTGGTCTTGCTGATCGGCCTGTTGAAATCGGAAGAAGGCTCGGGCGGCTTCGTGTTCATCGACGAACCGTTCGCCCACCTGGACATTCGCAACATCCAGCTGGTCGGCGAGTTCCTGAAGAACACCGACGCCCAGTACCTGATGACGACGCCGCTGACGCACAACACCGACGTCTACGATCCTTCGGAACTGACGCTCATCACGAGCAAGAAGAAGAAGGACATGCAGTGGGCGCAGCCGATCTTCGTGCTGCAGCGAAGGAAGGACGAGGCGAAGGCCGCGTAATGAAAAAGGGATCCTTGATGGATCCCTTTTTGCTTCAATGGTCGCGTTTGTGGTGGGCTACGGACTTGGGTTCCCGCCTTCGCGGGAACGACGTGTTTATGTATGTGTCCGAAATAGCCGCCGTGTCTGGCCCGCTAAGTAAAACAACGTCGTTCCCGCGAAGGCGGGAACCCAAGGTAGCCCGCATACCGCGCACGATCAAACCTGATCGATCGCCTTGCGCACCCGTCGCCGCCAGCGCAGCAGCGCCGCCGAGTAGTAGCCGAAGTAGCCCGCCGTGATCCCCACGCACAGCATGGTCAGCGGACTGTCGGTCAGCTGTTGCGTCGGAATGCCCTTGCCCTGGTTGGCATACACCTCGATGCCGATATACAGCAGGCGCGCCACCAGGATCATGGACATCACCAGCCCCAGGCGCGCGGGCGGCGTGAAGAAGTAGCCTTGCGGGGTTTCCTCGAACCGGGTCAGCTTGAGCCCCCAGACCGCATAGCCGATGCCGCCGCCGGCGCCGACCAGCAGCGCCGCCAGGTTATAAGGCGTGTCGAACAGCTGCGTTAGCGGCACCAGAATCATCGCGCCGAATACCAGCACGCCGGTGTAGTGGCGTGAGCCGATCGAGCGCTGGCGCTGCATCTGCTTCTTGATGCGGCTGTAGATGCGCCAGACCAGCAGTGGAGTCAGGACGAGCAGGGCCAGGGTCGTGATCGAGAATTCCATGTGCGGCGAGAAGGCTGTGTTCAGGAAAAACCGCATTGTAGCCCACTGCCGGCGCGCGCCGCGCCGCCGGGCCGCATGATAAGGTAACCCGAACCGCATTCCTGCAAGGAGACCGCATCATGCACGCCGCCCCTCATGCCGCCCATCGTATTACCCGGATGCCACCGCGCGTTCCGGTCCACGCTCATCGGGCGCCCGATCCGGCCCCGATCGAAGAACCCGTGCCCGAGCCCTTCGACACCCCGCACCCGCACCACCAGCCGGTGCACCTGCCGCACGACGAAGAACCGGTGCCCGATCCCAAGCCAAGTTGAGCCGACCGGAGCACGTCCGGGATGAGCGTGCTACCATGAAGTCATAGTTGTACTCTCATCCCGACGTAATGAAACACCGACTTTTCCTGTTCGACCTCGACGACACCCTGCTCGATTTCCGCGCCTCCGAACAGCGCTCATTCATGCGCACCATGGACCAGCTGGGCGTGCGCGAGCAGGTCGGCGCTTTGTTCCAGCAATACCAGGTGACCAATCTCGCGTTGTGGCGCCATTTTGAGCAAGGCACCGTCACCAAGGACTTCCTCAAGGTCGAGCGCTTCCGCAAGACCTTCGCGGACAACGGCATCGAGATCGATCCGCAGCGCGCCAGCGACCTGTACATCGAATCGCTGGCCGATACCGTGGTGCTGGTCGACGGCGCCGCCCAGCTGTGCGAAACCCTGGCCGGCATCGGCGAAGTGGGCATCATCACCAATGGCGCCCACCAGATCCAGCACCGCCGCATCGCCAGCTCGGGCCTGCAGGGCCACCTGTCCTTCGTCGCCACCTCCGAAGCCTGCGGCTTCGCCAAGCCCGACAGCCGCTTCTTCGAGTTCACCAGCAAGATGGCGCGCACTTTCGCCAAGCACGAGACCGTGATTGTCGGCGACCGCCTGGACGCCGACATCCTCGGCGCCAACCGCTTCGGCATCGAGAGCTGCTGGTTCAATCCCGATCGCCTGGCCAACGACTCGCAGGCGATCCCGAGCTGCGAGGTCGCCAGCCTGCACGATATCGTCGCCTCGTTGCGCGGCCTGGCCGCCACCTGATCGGCTCAGTGCCCGGCGACGGCCGGGCCGCTACGGGCGCCGGGCCGGAAGCCGTGCGTCCTGCTCGACCAGGCGATCGCGAAGCCGAGCGCCGCCAGCAGGGCGGTCGACCATGGGAAGGACGCCGCGCCCCACTGGTCGAGCAGGAAGCCGCCGAGCAGGCCGCCGCCCGCGATCGCGGCATTCCATGCCACCACGTTCATCGACAGCGCCACGTCGGCGCCATCGCCCGCGGCATCGGCCAGGGCCGTCTGCAGCAAGGTGGCCGCGCCGCCGAAGCTCAGGCCCCATGCGGCCACGCCTGCATACACGACCAGCGGCGCCGCCGAGAGCCAGGCGAACAGCAGGGACAGGATGGCGAAGCCGCCCAGGCTGGCCAGGACGGTGGCGCGCAGGTGGCTGTCCACCAGCCGGCCGGCGATCCAGATTCCGCCCAGCGCGGCGATGCCGAACACCAGCAGGACCACGTCCACGCGCCCGGCCAGCCCGGCCTGCGCCACGAACGGCGCGATATAGGTGTACAGGATGTTATGCGCCAGCATCCACGCGATCACGGTCGCCAGCACCGGACGCACGCCCGGCGTGGCAAGCACCTTGCGCAGCGGCAGGCGCTGCCGGTCCGACTGGCCGGGGTAGTCGGGCACCTTGGCCACTACCCACACCACCAGCACCACGCACAGCGCCGACATGAGACCGAACGCCGTGCGCCAGCCGACCGTGCCGCCGAGCCAGGCGCCGAGCGGCACGCCGAGCGATAGCGCGATCGGGGTGCCGACCATGGCGATGGCCATGGCTTGTCCCTGCTGGTGGACGGCGACCATCCGGCGCGCGTAGCCGGCCAGCAGGCTCCAGGCCAGACCGGCAGCCATCCCGGCGCAGAAGCGCGCCGCCAGGGTGAGCGTGAAATCGGACGACAGCGCGGTCAGCGTATTGAAGATCAGAAAACCGACGATGGTCAGCAACAGGACGCTGCGACGGCGCCAGCCGCGGGTGGCGATGGTGAGCGGAATGGCGGCCAGCACCGAGCCGAGGGCATAGGCGGTCACGGTCTGTCCGGCCATCGAACTGGTTACGCCGAGGCCGTCGGCGACCAGCGGCAACAGGCCGGCCGGCAGGGTTTCGGTGGCGATGCAGATGAATCCGGTCATGGCCAGGGCCAGCAGCGCCGCGATCGGCAGGCTGCCGGCGCGGGCGACCGGGCGGGGTGAATGTAGTGCTTCCATCAAGACTCCTGTCGAGAAACGCCGGCCGGAATGGCCGGTTACTTATGTACCAATCGGTATAAATGTAGCTGGATCAAGATTGGCTTGTCAATGATTTTTGTACCGATTAGTATTGAAGTCGAACGTAGAGGAGAGCAACATGGCGACAATGGGCCGTCCCCGGCAATTCGACCGCGATGCGGCGGTCACCACCGCGATGCACCTGTTCTGGGAACACGGATATGAATCGACTTCGCTGAGCCAGTTGAAGGCCGGCCTGGGCATTTCAGCGCCGAGCTTCTATGCCGCCTTCGCGTCGAAAGAGGCGCTGTTCCAGGAGGCGGTGACGTGCTACCTCGCGTCCCATGGACAGGTGACCGAATGCCTGTGGGATGCCCGCCTCGAGCCGCGCGCCGCCATCGAACTGGCGCTGAGGCGCTCGGCGGCGATGCAGTGCGAGGCGGGTCATCCGAAAGGATGCATGGTGTCGCTGGGCGTGATGAGCGCGAGCGGCGCCGGAAACGCCGGCGTGACGGCCGCGCTGGACGCATCGCGCGCACGCACCCGCGCCGGCATCCTGGCCTGCGTCGAGCGCGGCATTGCGAATGGGCAGCTTGCACGCGCGACCGACCCGCAGGCGCTGGCCACGGTGTTCGACAGCTTCCTGACCGGCTTGTCGACGCTGGCGCGCGACGGCGCGACGCATGAAAGCCTGGGCGCGGCCATCACGCAGGTGATGCGCTTGTGGGACGCGGCCTCGCGCTAGGGTCTGACTGAATGCGAAGTCACAGCGTCCATTTTTACTTCAGTCCCGCAGCCTGACCACGTCGTTCCCGCGCAGGCGGGAACCTAAGTCTTATGCTTCACCGCTGCGCTTCCACGGAGTGGCTGCCCTACGAACTTGGATTCCCGCCTGCGCGGGAATGACGTGCTGAGGTCGCAGGACCGGCGTCCACCCGGTTGCGGCCCGCGTGCTTCGCGTTGTAGAGGTGCCGGTCGGCCTGTGCGACGAGCTCCCCCGCATCCGTATCGCCGCCGGAAGCCCGGACCAGGACGGCCACGCCGATGCTGGCCGTGACGACGCCGAACGGCGATTCCTGGTGCGGCAGTTCGCGCGCCCCGATCTCATGGCGCAGCCGCTCCGCCACCGCCATCGCGCCGGCCAGTTCGGTATCCGGCAGGATCACCGCGAATTCCTCGCCGCCGTAGCGTGCCGGCAGGTCGCGGTTGCGGTTGACCTGGGCCGCCAGGATGCGGCCCACTTCCTGCAGGCAGGCGTCGCCGGCCGGATGGCCGTAGCAGTCATTGAATTTCTTGAAGTAGTCCACGTCCAGCAGCAGCAGGGCGGTCGGGGTGCCGGCGAGCCGCGCATGGCGCAGCTCGTGGGCCAGCACGTCGTCGAAGCGGCGCCGGTTGGCCAGCCGCGTCAGCGTATCGGTATGGGCCAGCTCCTGCAGCCCGAGGTTGTCGCGTTGCAGGTCGTGGGAATAGGCGCGCAGCTTCTGGTCGAGCCGGTCGCGGATGGCGAATTGCCGGATCAGCTTGCGGGCAAAGAGCGCGAACAGGGTGGCGATCGCCAGGACCGCCACTCCGATCAGGATGCTGAACCGTTTCCATGGAGCGAGCAGTTCTTCCTTGGTCTGGCCAACAGCGATAACGAAGGCGAAGTCATCGACCCGCCGGTAACTGTACAGGCGCTCGATGTTGTCGATTCTGGCCACCATGAAATCCGTGCCTACGGGGCGCTGTCTGATCGCCTGAAACACGGCGCCGTTCGACAGATTGGTGCCTATCAGCTTGTCGTCGAACGGCCTGCGGTAGACCACCGTGCCGTCTTCCAGGGCGAGCAGGACCGTGCCGGTCTTGCCAACGTCCAGCTCGTCGTAGATACGCTCGAAGAAATTGACTTTAAGGGTCACCAGCGCGACGCCAGCGAAGCTGCCGTCCGGATTGTCGATGCGACGCGAGATCGGCAGCACCCATACACCCGTGGAGCGACTGCGGACAGGGTGTCCCACGTAGATGTCGCGGCCGGGACGGTTGCGGTGGTGCTGGAAGTAGGCGCGGTCCGAATTATTTCCCTGCGGAGTGCCCGTGAGGGAGGTCGCCAGCCAGCGGCCGTCGGCGGCGTATACGAAGATGCCGTGCAGCTCGGGCGTCGTTCTGGTGAGGACGATCAGGTGGGCCTGGAGCCTTTTCAATGCCTCGTCGCCCGTGCCGTCGTGCTCGATCCGTTCGACAACGTTCGCCAACGCCATGGTGGTGGCCTTCATCGCGGTTTCCACCTGCACGCCGACCATGCGCGCCACGTTCGACGTTGCCACCTCGGTCTGCTTGATCTGGGTGTGCCGGACCGACCAGACGAACCAGGTGGTGAAGGCAACCAGCAGCAGGCAGCCCAGTGTTGTGATCCCCACCACCATGCGCACGACCGGGCGCCGCTTGCCGCTCAGGCGCTCGACGTGGTTGTCCAGTTTGTCGGTGGATGAATTCAATGCGCCTCGCCGAAACAGGGTTCCGATTCTTGTCCAAAAATTGTGCCACTAGAAAGGAAAACCTGTCGCCGGACTACGCCGGCGTGTCTGCGCTTGCCTGATCCTGCACAGTTGTTGCCTTTTCCATTCATGCGGCTCGTGTGTGCGAAAAGCCTGGTCTACATTCTCGGCATTACCCCATCCCAGACAGAAGGAGTTCGCCATGACCGGCCCCGATCCATCCAGCCAGCTTCCCCATGTGACACAGGTCAACCGGCGCGAGTTCGTGCTGTCGGTGCTGTCCGTGGCCGCGGCGAGCGGCGCCGTCGGTGCTGGCGAGGCCCAGGCCCAGCCCGTGGACGCCGCGCCCGAAGTCCACACCGGCGGCGTGCCGCTCAGCGTCGTGGTCAACGGCCAGCAGCGCGCGCTGACGGTCGATCCCAGGACGTCGGCGCTCGACCTGCTGCGCGAGCGTCTTGGCTTGAGCGGCGCCAAGAAGGGCTGCGACCATGGCCAGTGCGGCGCCTGCACCATCCACGTCGACGGCCGCCGCGTCGTATCGTGCCTGACGCCGGCGCTGCAGCTCGAGGGTCGCCGGGTCGACACCATCGAAGGCTTGCAGCGGCCCGACGGCAGCCTGCACCCGATGCAGCAGGCCTTCATCGACCACGACGCCCTGCAGTGCGGCTACTGCACGCCGGGCCAGATCATGGCGGCGATCGCCTGCGTGCGCGAGGGTAACGCGGGTTCGCCGGAACGGATCAAGGAGTACATGAGCGGCAATCTATGCCGCTGCGGCGCCTACAACGGCATCGTGGCTGCCATCGGCCAGGCCGCCGGCGACATGGGAAAGGCGTGAACCATGCGTGAATTCACCCTGATCCGTGCCCGTTCGCCCGAGCAGGCCGTGCAAGCCATGGCCACTTATCCGGAAGCGCGCCTGATGGCAGGCGGCACCACCCTGTACGACTTGATGAAGCTCGGCGTCGAGCGTCCATCGGCCATCGTCGACATCAACGCGATCGAACAATTGCGCGCCTTCGACACGTCCGGCGCGCGCGAGCTGGTATTCGGCAGCCTGGCGCGCATGAGCGACGTGGCGACCGACCCGCGCCTGGTCAAGGACTATCCGGCGCTGTCGGAATCGCTGTGGCGCGCGGCCTCTCAGCAGTTGCGTAATATGGCCAGCCTGGGCGGCAACGTGCTGCAGCGCACGCGCTGCGCGTATTTTCGCGGCGGCGAGCCGTTCGCCTGCAACAAGCGGCAGCCGGGCAGCGGCTGCGCGGCCCTGGACGGCATCGACCGCGGCCACGCCCTGCTGGGGACGAGCCCCAGTTGCATCGCCACCTATCCCGGCGACTTCGCGGTCGCCCTGGTCGCCTTCGACGCCGTGCTCGACGTGCTGGGGCCGAACGGGGTGCGCAGCATCCCGGTGGAGGCGCTGCACCGGCTGCCGGGCGACCGGCCCGACCTCGAGACCACGCTGGCGCCGGGCGAGATCATCACCCGCATCCGGGTGCCGGTCACGCCCCTCGGGCGTGCCTCGACCTACCACAAGATCCGCGACCGCGAATCGTATGCCTTTGCCCTCAGCTCGGCCGCCGTGGCCCTGACGATGAACGGCAAGCGGGTCGCGCAGGCGCGCATCGCGCTGGGCGGCGTCGCCACCAAGCCGTGGCGCGCGCGCCTGGCCGAGCAGGGGCTGGCTGGCCGCGAACTGACCATCGAGACCGCGCTGGCGGCCGGCTTCGCCGCCTTTGCGGATGCCAGGGCCGGACACCACAACGCCTTCCGTATCGAGCTCGGCGCCCGCACGGTGGCCGACGCCCTGATGATTGCCGCACAGAGGATTTGAGATGAGCATGAATGTGAATGAGTCAGCTTTCCCCAAACAGCCGCGCATCGACGCGCGCGACAAGGTCCGCGGCGCCGCGCTGTACGCGGCCGACCAGGCGCTGCCCGGCATGCTGCATGCGGCGCTGGCGGTGTCCACCATCAACCGCGGCGAGGTGCGGTCCATCGATACCCGGGCCGCGCGCGCGGTAGGGGGCGTGCGGCTGGTGCTGACCCACGCCGACATGGGCGAGTACAAGCCGGCCGGCCACGTGCTGGGCGGCGGCTTCGCCTTCCAGAGCATGCAGCCGATGCTGGAGTCAGGAATCGCGTATCGCGGCCAGCCGATCGCGCTGGTGGTGGCCGACACGCTGGAGGCGGCGCTCGAAGCGGCCTGCCTGATCCGGGCGAAGTATGAAGAACAGCCATTCCAGGTGACCCTGGACGCGCCGGCCAAGGACATCGTGCCGCAACAGGGCTCGCCCTTGCCGCAGCAGATGTTCGCCGACAAGGTGGCGGGCGACGCCGACGCCGCCTATGCCGGCGCGGCGCACAAGATCGATGCCGAGTACCTGCACCCGCCCCAGCACCAGAACCCGATCGAACTGGTGTCGACCGTGGCCGAGTGGCGCAAGGGAACCCTGGTGATCCACGAGGGCACGCAGAACAGCGGGGCGATCCGCCACGGCCTGGCGCGCCAGTTGAATCTCGACCCGGCGCGCATCGAAGTGATCTCGCCGCAGTGCGGCGGCGGCTTCGGCCTCAAGAACTCGCTGCAGATGCAGACCCTGTTCGCGGCGGTGGCGGCGCGCAAGCTCGGCCAGCCGGTCAAGCTGGTGGTGCCGCGCAGCCAGCTGTTCCACGATGCCAGCTTCCGTCCTGCCAGCCGTCACCACATCCAGCTGGGCGCCGACGCCTCCGGCAAGATTCTGGCCGCCATCCACGAAGCCGACCAGCAGACCTCGCGCCACGACCTGTTCCCGGCCTCGTACGCCGACATGAGCGCGCGCCTGTACGGCATCCCGAATTTCCGCGGGCGCGAGCGATTGGTGCGCACCGACGTGCAGACGCCGGGCTATATGCGCGCGCCGTTCGAGCACCCGGCGGCGTTCGCCTTCGAGTCGGCGATCGACGAACTGGCCCAGCAGCTGGCCATCGACCCGGTGGAACTCAGGCTGCGCAACGACACGCAGACCGACGCGCTCAGTGGCAAGCCGCTGTCCTCGCGCTTCATGGCCGAATGCCTGCGCGAGGGCGCGCGCCGCTTCGGCTGGAGCCGGCGCGATGCGCGGCCGGCCTCGATGAAGGCGGCGGACGGCGGCGCCATCGGCTGGGGCGTGGCCTGCGGCGCCTACAAGGCCGCGACCAGCCCGGCGATCGCGCGCATCGCCGCCACCCGCGACGGCCGCATCCTGTTCACGGTGGCCGGCCACGAAATGGGGCAGGGGATGCGCACCGCGATCGCCAATGTGCTGGTGCGCCGGCTGCGGGTCGATCCGCAGGCGCTGGTGATCCAGATCGGCGACACCCGCGGCGCGCCCCAGCACCTGACCGCCGGCTCCTGGGGCACGGCCAGCGTGGTGCCGGCGGCGGAAGAAGCCGCGCAGGCGCTGCTGGACGCACTGGCGCAGCTGGCGCCTGGCCATGATTCGGCTTTGAGACCGGCCGAGGTGCTGGCGCTGGCGCAGCGCGAGCGCATCGAGGCCGAGGTGCGGCGCAAGGCGCCGGGCCAGCCGGACGCCGTTTATGGCCGCCTGCAGGGCGGCATGCCGGCGCCGGCGGGCCCGGTGTACCCGGAATTCGTGTCGATGAGCTACGCGGTCCATTTCGTCGAGGTGAACGTGGAGCCGGTGACGCGCCGCGTCCGCGTGCCTCGCGTGGTGAGCATGATCGACTGTGGCCGCGTGGTGAGCCCGGTGACGGCCGACAGCCAGGTGCGCGGCGGCGTGGTATGGGGCATCGGCGCCGCCCTGCGCGAAATCAGCGAGGTCGACCCGCGCTACGGCGGTTTTTTGAATGCCGACCTGGCCGAATACGTGCTGCCGGTGCATGCCGACATCGGGCACATCGACGTCGGTTTCATCGACCGGCCCGACCCGCTGCTCAACGCCAGCGGCGTCAAGGGACTGGGCGAGGTGGCGATGGTGGGCGTGGCGGCGGCGATCGCCAATGCGGTGCATCATGCGACCGGCAAACGCATCCGCCGGCTGCCGATCCGGATCGAGGACGTTCTTTAAACGACGAGCTCCGGCGCCGCAACGGTGGCCGGACGCCGCGCATCGCGTCGCGGCGGCGCGCCAAAGAGGCGCGCATACTCGCGCGTAAACTGCGAGCTGCTTTCGTAGCCGACCTCGAACGCCGCCTTGTTGGCGGTGGCCCCCTCGTACAGCATCAGGCGCCGCGCCTCGATCAGGCGCAGGCGCTTCTGGTACTGCACCGGCGTGAGCGAGGTGTAGTCCTTGAAGTGTTTGTGGAAGGCCGACAGGCTCATCGACGCGGCCGCTGCCAGTTCCTCGACCCGCAGCTTCTGGTGGTAAGACAGGCGCAGCATCGCCACCGCGCGGTTCAGCCGCACCGGATGCGCCTCGGGTGCCATGGACCCGCGCAACTGTCGGCCATGCGCGCCGTTGAGCAGCCAGAAATGCAGTTCGCGCATCAGGCCGGGATGCAGGATCGCCACCGCCTCGGGGTGCGCGACCAGGTGCATCAGGCGGCGCGCGCAATCGAGGATCGCCGCGTCGACATCCTGGACCAGCAGTGTCGCCGCCGGGTCGGGCGGGCTTGGCCTGTTCTCGCGCAGCTGGTCGGCCAGTTCGGACAGCAGGGCCATGTCGAGTTCGATCGCCAGCGCGATATAGGGGCGCTCTGCCGACGCCGTCACCACCTGGCCCGTCACCGGCAGGTCGGCGCTGACGACGATCGCCTGGCCTTCGGCGCACAGCTTTTCCTGGCGCCCGGCCAGCAGGTGTTTTTCGCCTTGCAGCACCAGGCAAACCAGCGGCCGGTAGGTCGACTCGAGCTTGTCGCCCGGCTGGTCGAGACACATCATGCGCAGGCCCGGGATGGGCGTGAGCGCCAGGCCGTCGCGGTTGGCGTGGGCACGGGCGTAGGCGGCGACGGCGTCGAGTAATTCCTGGTTCATGGCCGATAGTGTGCCGCCGGTTGGCGCGGCTGTCCAGCGCAGCACGGATGGGTCCATTCATGACGCTGGCTCATATGGCCAATGAGCCGATCCAGTCTACCCGCACGGCTTGTCGAAAGTTATATTGGTTCTCCTTCCCATCACCGATGCACTCCAAGGAGAACCCATGAAACTGCTCGCCGCGACCGCGCTGTCGCTGATGTTTGTCGCCCCCGCATTTGCCCAAACCGGCAGGGATGAGGCTTCGGCCATGGTCATCGCGCGCGCTGGCAGCCAGCCGTCGAGCCAGGGCCCGGCACAGAATTTCACCGGCAGCGTGCGCGTGGATCCGCTGTTCCCGGCGCGCGCGCCGGCCGTCACCTCGGGCGCTCTCGTCACCTTCGAACCGGGCGCGCGCTCGGCCTGGCATACGCATCCGCACGGCCAGGTGCTGGTGGTGACGGCCGGCGCCGGCCGTATCCAGCAATGGGGCGGGAAAGTGGAGGACATCCGGCCGGGCGACGTGATCTGGACCCCGCCGGGCGTCAAGCACTGGCACGGCGCGGCGCCGACGACGTCGGTCAGCCATATGGCGATCCAGGAAGCCGTCAATGGCAAGAACGTCGAATGGCTGGAGAAGGTGAGTGATGCGCAATATGGAAAGTAAGACCATCTCCCGCCGCCTAGGCCCTCGCGCCGGTACGCTGGCTTGTGCATTGCTGGCTGCGTTTTCCGGCCCGGTGAACGCACAGCCGGCAAATCCGCCGGAATCGGACCAGGATGCTCTCACCATCGCGCCCGCACTCCAACGCTACTCGCAGGACCTGGTGTTGGGCGAGCTGTGGCGGCGCCCCGGCCTGTCGCCGCGCGATCGCAGCATCGTGACCGTCACGGCGCTAATCGCCAGGAACCAGCAGTCGGAACTCCCGTTCTACCTGAAGCGGGCGCTCGACAGCGGCGTCAAGCCGGGCGAGCTGTCGGAGATCATCATCCATCTCGCCTTCTATGCGGGATGGGGTAATGCGATGGCCGCCGCCGAGGCGGCGCAAGCCGTGTTCGCACAGCGCGGAATCGGCGCCGACCAGCTGCCGCCGGCCGAGGTCGCGCTGCTGCCGCTCGATAAGGAGGCGGAAGCCAGGCGCGCCGCCATGGTCGAGCGCGACTTCGGCGCCACCGCACCGGGAGTGGTGCACTACACGACCGAAGCGCTGTTTCGCGATCTGTGGCTGCGCCCCGGCCTCGCGCCACGCGACCGCAGCATGGTCACCGTCGGCGCATTGGTGGCCGCCGGCCAGGTGGCGCAGGTGACCTTTCACCTGAACCGCGCCATGGACAATGGCCTGAGCCGCGAGCAGGCCTCGGAAATGCTGACCCAGCTGGCATTCCACGCCGGCTGGCCAAACGTGTTTTCCGCGCTTCCGGTCTTCAAGGACGTGTTCGCCAAGCGTCCCGCCGGCGCCGCCAAATGAGGCACTAGCCTTGCAATGACATCAAAGGAACATCATGGAACTGAAACGTGCAGGATCGCAGCCATCGCTCAAGGGCCCAGAAGAGCACTTTACCGGCACCGTTCGGATCGATCCCCTGAACTCCGCCCATGAGCCATCGCGCGTGTCGGTGGCGAGCGTCACCTTCGAGCCGGGCGCGCGCTCGGCCTGGCATACCCATCCGCTCGGGCAGACGCTAGTCGTCACCGCGGGCTGCGGCTGGACGCAGTGCGAGGGGGAGCCGATCGTCGAGATTCGCGCCGGCGACGTGGTCTGGTGTCCGCCGGGCCACAAGCACTGGCACGGCGCGTCGGCGACCACCTCGATGACCCATATCGCGATCCAGGAAGCGCGGGACGGCATCAACGTCGTCTGGCTGGAAAAAGTCACGGACGAGGAATATTCGGCAGGCCCGGCACCGAGCGCCACGCACGGGCATTGAGGAAGGCGCTGCGCCAGGGCTGGCAGGTCGCGAAGATCCGCCATGCTCGCGCTGCCCATTCATGCGCCAGATTCATAAGCCCAGTCAAAATTGGACCCGTTTTGGACATGAGTTTGGGGCTACCATGCTTCCCTGACAAATCGCGCCACGTCCGCCGCCGGCGGCCGTGCGTTCGCCATAACGATTATTGAACGATACGGAAAATCTCATGACCATCAAAGCCTACGGCGCGCATGCAGCCGACAAACCCCTGGAGTCCCTGGACATCACCCGCCGCGCCCCCGGCGCCCACGACGTCCAGATCGACATCGACTTCTGCGGCGTCTGCCACTTCGACCTGCACACGGTGCGCGCCGAATGGGCCGGCACCCTGTACCCCTGCGTGCCGGGCCACGAGATCGTGGGCCGCGTGTCGGCGGTCGGCGCCCATGTCAAAGGCCACAAGGTCGGCGACCTGGTCGGCGTCGGCTGCATGGTCGACAGCTGCAAGGCGTGCGCGGATTGCGGCGAAGGCCTCGAGAACTATTGCGACAATATGGTTGGCACCTACAACGGCCCGACCCGGGACGCACCCGGCCACACGCTGGGCGGCTATTCGCAGCAGATCGTGGTCAACGAGCGCTTCGTGCTGCGCGTGACCCATCCGCAGGAGCAACTGGCCGCGGTGGCCCCGCTGCTGTGCGCCGGCATCACCACCTGGTCGCCGCTGCGCCACTGGAACGCCGGTCCCGGCAAGCGCGTGGGCATCGTCGGCATCGGCGGCCTGGGCCACATGGGCATCAAGCTGGCGCACGCCCTGGGCGCGCACGTGGTGGCCTTCACCACCTCGGAATCGAAGCGCCAGGATGCCCTGGACCTGGGCGCCGACGAAGTCGTGATCTCGAAGGATGCGGCCGCGATGGCGGCCCAGGCCCAGCGCCTGGACCTGATCGTCAACACGGTCGCCGCGCCGCACGACCTGGACGCCTTCCTCAACCTGCTCAAGCGCGACGGCACCATGGTGCTGGTCGGCGCGCCCGAGTCGCCGCATCCGTCGCCGCAGGTATTCAACCTGATCACGAAGCGCCGCGCGATCGCCGGCTCGATGATCGGCGGCATTCCGGAAACCCAGGAAATGCTCGACTTCTGCGCCGAACACGGCATCGTGGCCGACATCGAGATGATCCGCGCCGACGACATCAACGGCGCCTACGAGCGCATGCTCAAGGGCGACGTCAAGTACCGCTTCGTGATCGATAACGCCACCCTGGCCGCTTGATCCATCCCCCGGCCCGCAGCAGTGCGGGTCGCCCGGGCGGCGTCCGCGTCGCCCCGCATCGCTGCTGATTCAGCATCATCCTCTGTTCGCTAAACAATGAATCCAACCATTTCCGCCGCTTGCGACAGCAAGCCGGCCCAGCCTGCGGCATGGGGCGCCGTGATGGCGATGTCGCTCGCCGCATTCGCCCTGGTCGCCTCCGAATTCATGCCGGTCAGCCTGCTCACGCCGCTGGCGGCCGAGCTGCGCATCAGCGAAGGCCAGGCCGGCCAGTCGATCGCGATTTCCGGCCTCTTCGCGCTGCTTACCAGCCTGTTCCTCGGTTCGATCGTCGGACGGCTCGACCGCAAGATCCTGCTGCTGGGCCTGACCTGCCTGATGATCGTTTCCGGCACCGTGGCTGCGTTCGCGCCCAACTACTTCCTGTTCATGGTCGGCCGCGCGCTGATCGGCGTCGCCATCGGCGGTTTCTGGTCGATGTCGGCGGCGACCGTCATGCGCCTGGTGCCGGCGCGCGACGTGCCGCGCGCCCTGGCCCTGCTCAATGGCGGCAATGCGCTGGCGACCGTCATCGCGGCGCCGGCCGGCAGCTATCTCGGCGCCATCGTCGGCTGGCGCGGCGCTTTCTTTTGCCTGGTGCCGGTGGCGGCGATCGCGCTCGCCTGGCTGCTGTTCAGCCTTCCTTCGCTGCGCGCCAGCCAGGCCCCGGCAGCGGGCTGCATCCCGCGCCTGTTGCGGCGGCCGGCGGTCGTCCTCGGCATGGCGGCGGTGAGCCTGCTGTTCATGGGGCAGTTCGCGCTGTTTACCTACCTGCGCCCATTCCTGGAGGGCGTCACCGGCGTGAGCGCCGCAAGCCTGTCGCTGATGCTGCTGGTGCTGGGCGTGGCCGGCTTCGTCGGCACGACCCTGATCGGCGCGGTGCTCAAGGACCGATTGCACCGGGTGCTGGTGGCGATGCCGCTCGCGATGGCGCTGGTGGCCGGCGCGCTGGTCGCCTTCGGCCATTCGGCGGCGGCGGTGACCGTGCTGCTCGCGGTCTGGGGACTGGTCGGGACCTCGGCGCCGGTCGGCTGGTGGACCTGGCTGGCCCAGACCCTGCCGCAGGATGCGGAAGCGGGCGGCGGGCTGATGGTGGCCGTGGTCCAGCTTGCGATCATGCTCGGCGCGACCCTGGGCGGCCTGCTGTTCGACGCCAGCGGCTATCGCGCGACCTTTTACCTGAGCGCGGGCCTGCTGGTTGCCGCCGCCTTCGTTGCGCTGCTGGCGGCACGGTCGGCGCGTCATGCCGATTCATGAGCAGGGGACATAAGCCTATGCCGTGTCCTTCATGAATCGAAGTAAGGGCTTGCCGTAACATCAACCGGATTTTTTAACCGCTGACAGAAGGAAGCATACCTGATGGACGACTCCACCAACATCAACCAGACCCGGCGCGGTGTCCTGATCGGCGGCGCGCTCGGCGCGACGGCGGCGGCCCTGCCGCTGGCCGGCGCCCAGGCGGCGCAGGGCGCAGCCGGCGCGGCCCAGACGCCGGCGCCGGTGACCAGCAAGGTCACGCTGAGCGTGAACGGCCAGCCGCGCGAGCTGACGCTCGACACCCGCACCACGCTGCTCGATCTGCTCCGCGAACACCTGCACCTGACCGGCACCAAGAAGGGCTGCGACCAGGGCCAGTGCGGCGCCTGCACAGTACTGGTCGACGGCCGCCGCATCAATTCCTGCCTGAGCCTCGCAATCATGCACGACGGCGCCGAGATCACCACCATCGAAGGCATGGGCACGCCCGACAAGCTGCATCCGATGCAGGCGGCGTTCGTCAAGCACGACGGCTTCCAGTGCGGCTACTGTACCCCGGGGCAGATCTGTTCGGCCGTGGCGGTGATCGACGAGATCCGCCAGGGTATCCCGAGCCATGTGACCGGCGACCTGAACGCCAAACCGCTGCTGTCCGTCGACGAGATCCGCGAGCGCATGAGCGGCAATATCTGCCGCTGCGGCGCCTATTCGAACATCATCGATGCGATCAAGGAAGTCGGAGGAGTCAAGGCATGAAGGCATTCAGCTACCAGAAGGCCGCGACCCCGGCCGAGGCGGCGGCCGCCGCCGCCAAGACACCTAACGCGCGTTTCATCGCGGGCGGCACCAACCTGCTCGACCTGATGAAGCTCGAGATCGAAACCCCGGCCCACCTGATCGACGTGAACGGCCTGGCGCTCGACAAGATCGAGGCGACCAGGGAGGGCGGCCTGCGCATCGGCGCCCTGGTGCGCAACACCGACCTGGCGGCCGACGCGCGCGTGCGCAAGGATTACGCGGTGCTGTCGCGCGCGCTGCTGGCCGGCGCCTCGACCCAGTTGCGCAACAAGGCGACCACCGCCGGCAATCTGCTGCAGCGCACCCGCTGCCCCTACTTCTACGACACCAATATGCCGTGCAACAAGCGCGTGCCAGGCAGCGGCTGCTCGGCCATCGGCGGCCACACGCGCGGCCATGCGATCGTGGGCCAGAGCGATGCCTGCATCGCGACGCACCCGAGTGATATGGCGGTGGCCATGCAATTGCTGGATGCCGGCGTCGAGACCGTGCGGCCCGACGGCAGCGCGCGCACGATTCCGATCGCCGACTTCTATCGCCTGCCGGGCACGACGCCGCACATCGAGCACAGCCTGATGCCGGGTGAGCTGATCACGGCGGTGACCCTGCCCAAGCCGCTGGGCGGAAAGCATTACTACCGCAAGGTGCGCGACCGTGCCTCTTACGCTTTTGCCCTGATCTCGGTGGCGGCCGTGGTGCAGCCGGACGGCAGCGGCCGCGTGGCCGTGGGCGGCGTGGCGCACAAGCCGTGGCGCGTGCCGGCGGCGGAGAGCCAACTGCCGCGCGGCGGCAAGGCCACCACTGCGCAATTGTTGGCCGGCGCCCGCACGACCATTGATAACGCGTACAAGATCCTGCTCGTCGAGCGCACGCTCGATGCCATCCTGGCGCAAGCCCGCGCGAGCTGAATGAAAGGCTTGAGACCATGAAATTTACGAAACCCGAAACCACCAATCCGATCGACCAGATGAAGGTCGTCGGCAAGCCGCTGGATCGCATCGACGGCCCGCAGAAGACCACCGGCTCCGCCCCTTACGCCTACGAGCAGCATGCGGCAGCGCCGAATGCTGCCTACGGCTACGTCATCGGCGCGGCGATCGCCAAGGGCCGCATCGTGTCGATCGACACCGCCGCGGCGCGCCGCGCGCCGGGCGTGATCGCCGTCGTCACCCATGAGAACGCCGGCAAGCTGGGCAAGGGCAACTTCAACACCGCCCACCTGCTGGCCGGCCCCGAAGTGCAGCACTACCACCAGGCGGTCGGCGTCGTCGTGGCCGAGACCTTCGAGCAGGCGCGCGCGGCGTCGTCGCTGGTGAAGGTCGAGTACGCGAAGGCGAACGGCTCCTACGACCTGCTTGCTGCGATGAACGCGGCGGTCACGCCCAAGACCGGCGATGCGGAATCGAAGGTCGGCGATTTCGACGGCGCCTTCGCGGGCGCGCCGGTCAAGCTGGACGCCACCTACACCACGCCCGACCAGTCGCACGCGATGATGGAGCCGCATGCCTCGATCGCTTCGTGGGATGGCGACAAGGTGACCGTCTGGACCTCGAACCAGATGATCGACTGGGGCAAGCAAGACCTGGCCAAGACGCTCGGCGTCCCGCCCCGCAACGTGCGCCTGGTCTCGCCCTATATCGGCGGCGGCTTCGGCGGCAAGCTGTTCCTGCGCGCCGAGGCGGTGCTGGCGGCGCTCGGCGCCCGCGCTGCCAAGCGGCCGGTCAAGGTCGCGCTGCAACGCGCGCTGATGATCAACAACACCACCCACCGTCCGGCGACGATCCAGCGCATCCGCATCGGCGCCACGCGCGAAGGCCGCATCAACGCCATCGCCCACGAAAGCTGGTCGGGCGACTTGCCGGGCGGCGGACCGGAAACCGCGGTCCAGCAGACCCGCTTTCTGTACGCGGGCGCTAATCGCCTGACGCGCCTGCAACTGGCCACGCTCGACCTGCCCGAGGGGAATGCGATGCGCGCGCCGGGCGAGGCGCCGGGCATGATGGCGCTCGAGGTGGCGATGGACGAGATGGCCGAGAAGCTCAAGATGGACCCGGTCACCTTCCGCGTCGTCAACGACACCACGGTCGATCCTGAAAAACCGGGCCGCAAGTTCTCGCAGCGGCGCTATGTGCAGTGCCTGCGCCAGGGCGCCGAACGCTTCGGTTGGGATAAACGGCAGGCCAAGCCCGGCCAGGTGCGCGAGGGACAGTGGCTGGTCGGGATGGGCATGGCCTCGGCCTTCCGCAACAATATGAACCTGAAGTCCGCCGCGCGCGTGCGCCTGGAAAGCGACGGCAAGGTGACGGTCGAAACCGATATGACCGATATCGGCACCGGCAGCTACACCATCATCGCGCAGACCGCGGCCGAGATGCTCGGCCTGCCGGTCGAGCGCATCAACGTGCGCCTGGGCGACTCGGATTATCCGGTGTCGGCAGGTTCGGGCGGCCAGTGGGGCGCCAACAGCGCCACCGCCGGCGTCTACGCGGCCTGCGTCAAGCTGCGCGAGCAGATCGCACAGAAGGCGGGACTGGATGCGGCCAAGGCCGAATTCACCGATGGGGTCGTGCGCGTGGGCGCTCGTTCGGTGCCGTTGACCGAGGTGGCCAAGGGCGGGGTCATCGTGGCCGAGGACACGATGGAATACGGCGACCTGGAAAAGAAGATGCAGCAGTCGACCTTCGGCGCCCATTTCGTCGAGGTCGCGGTGGACGTCGCCACGGCCGAGGTGCGCGTGCGGCGCATGCTGTCGGTGTGCGCGGCGGGCCGCATCCTGAACCCCAAATCGGCGCGCAGCCAGGTGATCGGCGCGATGACGATGGGCGTGGGTGGCGCGCTGATGGAACACCTGGCCGTCGACAAGCGCCACGGCTTCTTCGTCAACCACGACCTGGCCAGCTACGAGGTGCCGGTGCACGCCGACATCCCGCACCAGGAGGTGATCTTCATCGACGAGACCGACCCGACGACGTCGCCGATGAAGGCCAAGGGCATCGGTGAACTGGGCCTGTGCGGCGTCGGCGCGGCGGTGGCGAACGCGATCTACAACGCCACCGGCGTGCGCGTGCGCGACTATCCGGTCACGCTCGACAAGATGCTGGAGAAGATGCCGTCACTGGCCTGATGCCGTTAAGTCAGGCAGAAGTCTTCTTGAGTTAGCATAAAAAAAGTTGTCCCCACGCAGGTGGGGACCCAATCTTGCAAGCGTTTCGACGACGTATGCAGAACTTGGGTCCCCACCTTCGTGGGGACGACGTATTTGGCGGCTAGCTCAGCTAGCTTAACTTACCGTCATTGGCCTGACGGCGCGCGATCGGCGCTACTCCTTGAAACGGATGGCGTCGATCACCAGCATCAGCGCGCGCGATGAATGGCGGCGGCTGGGGTAGAAGGCGTGCAGCGGTTCGAAGGGGACACACCAGTCGTCCATCACGCTGACCAGCCGCCCGGCCTGCAGGTGCGGGCCGACCAGACTTTCGGGCAGGAAGGCGATGCCGACGCCGTGCAATGCGGCGTCCAGCATGTGGTAGACGTTGGTGAACACCGACTGTCCGCGCACGCGCGCGTCCAGTGGCTGGCCTTCGTGCGCCAGTTCCCACGCATACAGCCCGCCGCTGCTGGGCAGGCGCAAGGTGATGCAGTTGTGCTTCATGAGCTCCTGCAGCGAAGTGGGCACCGGGTGCCGCGCGAAATAGGCGGGGGCGCCGACGATCCGCATCGGCACCTCCGCCGTCAGGCGTACGCCGATCATGTCCTTCTCGAGCTGGTCGCCATGGCGCACGCCGATGTCGTAGCGCTCGGCGGCGATGTCGATCAATCGATAGTCGGAGCTGATTTCGACGTGCAGGTCGGGGTATTGCGGCAGCAGCGGCGCGATGCGCGGCCACAGGATCGTGTCGATCACGTGGTCGATCGCGGTGATGCGGATCGTGCCGGCCGGCTTGTCGCCCAGGTCGCTGACGGCCGTGATCTCCGCCTCGATCTCTTCCAGCCGCGGGCCCACGTTCTGCAGCAGGCGCTCGCCGGCCTCGGTCGGCGACACGCTGCGCGTGGTGCGCGTGAGCAGGCGCACGCCCAGGCGCGCTTCCAGCGAGCGCACGATGTGGCTGAGCGCCGACTGGGTCATGCCGAGTTTCGCCGCGGCGCGCGTGAAGCTGCGCTCGCGGGCGACGGCGAGAAAGACGAGGATATCGTTGATGTTGTCACGGGCCATTGATTGATGATACAGGAACATCAAACAGGCGGTGCATCAATGATTATTTTTCATGGATTCGTGCTTTTGAGCCAGTCGCGGCCCTTCGCGTCCAGCGCCGCGTCAATGACGTCCTGCGGCAGGCTGTAGACCGTGGCCCAGGTGGCGCGGCCGTCGGCGGCGTTGGACGGGAAGCTCGTGGTGTCGATCGGCCAGTGGTATTTGCGCTTGAGCGCGCGGACGATGGCGGCCAGGGTCACGCGGCCGCGCAGCGGCTCGGCGCCGGCCTGGTCGGCGCCCGACAGCAGGACGGCCAGCACGGCGCCGCGTGCGGTGCGTGGGCCTGGGAAGATGGGAGTTTTGCGCGGCATGCGGGATTCTACCCGGCTGCGGCGAATTTCGCGCCGTGCACATGCGTTTCGCGCCGCGGCGGCGGCGCTTCGTCGCATCGTCCCACGCAGCAGGCGCAAGCTCGGGATACTGGCGTCACTTCCAACCACTTGCCGGAGCCCGCCATGCTGATCCAGATCCTGAGCCACACGCCTCTCTACGTCTGGGCCATCCTCGCCTTCCTCGTGTGGCGCGGCGTCGCCGAACTGCGCGAGCGTGAGATCGCCATGCCCAGGATGTTCGTGCTGCCGCTGGTGTTGCTCATCCTGTCCCTGCACGATATCGCGCGCAAGTTCGGATTCGACGCGACTGCGTTCATCGCATGGACGGCGGCTTTTGCCGCGGCGGCGCTGCTGGCCTGGCGCTTCGGCCGCGTGCGCGTGGCGCCCGGCAGTGCGCCGGGCCGGGTGCGCGTGGCCGGCAGCGTCGTCCCGCTGGTGCTGATGCTGTCGATCTTCACGCTCAAGTACGTGACGTCGGTGCTGCTGGCCGTGCGCCCGGACCTGGCAGGCCAGCCGATGGTGGTGGCCGGGGTATGCGCCATGTTCGGCGTCTTCAACGGCTACTTCCTGGGCCGCCTGCTGCGCGACGTCGGGTTCGACGCTCGCGCCTGCGTCAACCGCCGTGCGGCAGGTTCCTGACGCAGCCTTCCAGTTCAGCGCGAGTCAGGAACACGCTCGGGATGCCCTGGGCGAAGCTGCCCACTTCATACGGGTCCCAGTGGAATTCGATGCCGGAGGGCAGGGGGATGAACTTCGGTTCCTTGAACACGTCCAGCGCGCCTTGCTCGGCCCATGACAGCCCTTGCGCGGCCAGCCTGGCCACGAGCGCGGCGGAGACTTTTTCACGACAGGCCGTGCCCGCGTCGACGAAGCCCGTGAAACGGGTGTGCACGGCCTTGCCACCGCCAAGCGCATAGTGACGCATCGATGAACCGTAGTTGCCGTGGGCGGCGCCGAAGCCAAAGGTCCAGGCGCTGGCGTCGAGCGACAGCTGGCCCTTCGAATGCCATCGCACCAGGACCTTGTTGGTGCATTCGGTATCCGCATCGCAGCGGCCGGCCATGTCCCGCACCCAGGCGTCCAGAACCTTGTCCCCGAATACCGGAAACACGGCGGAAAACACGAATGGCTGGTCCGAACCCTCGGCCTGGGCCTGCGGCGACGGCCGGGTGACGGCGACCGCGCGGTATGCCACGATGCGCTTCAACGAAAATGGCAAGGTCTTGGCCGGCTCTTCCTGCGTCCAGCTGCCCTTGCCGGCGTGCCGGCCGGCGTCGAGGGCGATCGAGAACCGTTCGGGCGCCTGGGCGCCGGAGTCGAGCAGGGGCGCCAGGTGCGTCACGCCGGCCGGCGCCTCAAGCATTTCCAGGCTGCGGGCCTTGCCCGTGTAGTCGCGCGGGAACCAGTAGGCGTTGTCCATGATCTTCGCGGCGTCGCCCGGCAGGCTGCCAGGCGCCGGATAGGCCAGCGCGACCTGGAACGGCCTGCCGTCCGGGAAGCGGCCTTCATACAGGCCGCCGACCTCCCACTCGATGCGCTCGGGCGCCTGCAGCAGGTCGCCATGCTCTTGCGCCGTCGCCGGCCCGGCGAGCGTCAGCAGCGTGGGGACGAGGCAGGCGGCCGCTCTCAATTTAGTCGAAGGCCCAGGAGTACAGCACGTCGAGCGCACTATTGGTCCCGGTCTGGAACTGCAGCGCGATGCGCGGCGTGAGCTTGTAGCGCAGGCGCACCAGGCTCGAGGCGGTGCTGGTGCCCTGCTCGAAGCTCAGGTAGGCGCGCGACGAGATGCGCTTGCCGACCGTGACCACGGTGCTTTCCAGGCCCGACGAATCGCCGCCGCCCGCGCCCTGCTTGAGTCCCAGTTCATCCACGCCCAGCGAGTTGGCGATCTTGGACTGGATGCCGCCGGTGCCGCCGCTGCCGCCCAGCAGGGCGCTGGCGGCTGCCGTCAGCACGCCTTTCTGGTCGCCGCTGGCCGCTTCCATGCTGTGGCCCAGCACCAGCCAGGACAGCTTGTCGCTGTCCGACACATTCGGCGTCGACACCAGGCGCGCGGTAGGCGACTGCGCGGTGCCGCGCACCTGCACGCCCGCTTCGACATTGGTCTCCGAGAGCTGCTCGCCCTCGGGACGCTTGCGCACCGCCAGGATGTCGAGCGACGGGTTGTCGTAAGGGCCGCTGAAGGTCAGCACCGCGCGCTCGATCGACAGGTTCTGGCCATAGGCGGCGTAGGTGCCATTGACAGCCCGAATGGTTCCATTAATGCGCGGCTGGCCGGCGCCGGTCATGCGCACCCGCGCATTGCCGGCCAGGTAGGCGTCGATGCCCATGGCGCGCACGTGGAAATCGTCGCCCAGGTCGGCCGCGAGGTCGACCGTCAGTGGAACTTCCTTCTCTTGGGTGGTCGGCGTTTTTTTATCAACGCCGCGGCCCAGCACGATCACGTCGTCCGAAATGGTCGGCGTGCCTTGTGGCGCGAATTCGATCAGCGCGCGGTCGGCGCGGAATTTACCTTCCAGCGCGAAGCGGCTGGCGTCGCGCACCAGCGAAGCCTGGCCACTGAGGATCACGGTGCGGTCGGGGCGCGAGAGCGCTTCGAGCTTCTGCATGTTCAGGCGCAGGTCCATGGTCGGCGCGCCGTCGGCGAAGCGCACGAAGCCGCTGGCCGCGGCGCTGCCCTGGCGGCCCTGGAAGGTCAGGCGCTCTATCCGCAGCTGGTCGCCGCCGAGCTGGGCGCGCAACTCGCCGTTCTGCAGGCGCACGCCCTGTTCGGCCCAGCGCACCGCCAGCTTGTCGCCATCGAGGTTGCCGTTCAGACTCGGGCTGCCGATGGTGCCGCTGCCTGTCATGGCCAGGCGCAGCGCGCCGTCGAGTTCCAGTCCCGGCTGGCCGGCCAGCGAGGCAAGCCAGGCGATCGACGGGATGTCGGCATTGGCCGTCATGCGCAGCGGGCTGTCGCGCTCGAGGCGGCCGTTCAGCATCTGGGCGTTGGCCTCGACTTTCGCCACGCCGGTTCGGGCGCCGTCGAAGTCCAGGTTCACACGCAGGCCGCTGCCGACCACTTCGGCGGACGCTTCCAGCCGGCGCAGGCCGAGCGGCACCGGCGTGTCGCCGCCGACGATGGCGTCGCCGGCTTCGCGGAACACGCGTACGTTACCGGCCAGCGAAGGCGCGGCGCCGTTGGCAACGGGCGCGCGCATGTCGACCGACCAGGCGGCGCCCAGGGTCAGGTCGCCACGCGCGTTGTCGGCCAGGGCCGGCGAGAACTGGGCCAGGTAGGTGAGCGGCACCTTGTCGGCGTGGCCGCGGCTGCTCCAGCGCGGGCCATCCTTGGTGAGCGTGTCGACCGTGATGCTGCCGTTCGGCAGTGCGATCACGGCGCCGTTGAAGGCGATGCGTTCCGGGCTGGCCAGGCCGCCCAGGCCGGAGCCCGGCGCGCCGGCGATCGTGACCGGCACCGGATTCTGCAGGCGCATGGCGTAGCGGCCGCGGTTCTGCAGCGCGGCCAGGGTGCCGCTCCAGGTGTCGCGATTGAAGCCGCCGCGGATTTCGGTGTTGGCATCGAAGGCGTCGCCCAGGGCCGATAGTTTCACGGTGTGTTCGCCGCGCGTGCCCGAGGTCTGCAGGCGCACCGACGCCACGCGGGTCTCGCCGCTGGCGTAGTCGAGCACCTCCACGTTGCTGACCAGCGGATCGGCCGCGCCGCGACCGGAACCCAGGTTGGCGCTGGCGCGCAGCGAGCGCACATTGTGCGTGCCCAATGCCTTGAGGTTCTGGCCTTCGAGCGTGGCGGTCAGCGAAGGCGTGTCCATGGTGCCGGACAACACGCCCGAGCCGCGCAGCACGCCGCCGAACTCGGGGCCGAGCGCCGCCAGCTGCGGCGCGTCGATCTTCCAGTTGAGCGCATCGCGCGCCAGGCCAAAGGCGCCATTGGCGGCGATGATGTTCGGACCGATGCGCAGGTCGACGTCGGCATTGGACACGTGGCGGCGGTCGGCCGTCAGGCGCGCATGGCCGCGCAGCGGCGAGTTGGCCAGCGTCGAATCGTCGGCCAGCTTGAAGTCGAGCGCGCCGCGCCAGTCGGCGCCGGCGCGGCCGCTGCCGCTGAAGGTCGAATTGATGTTGCCGGCCAGCGGAGAGCCGAAGGCCGCCGGGTTGAAGCGCTGGGTGCTGCCGCTGGCCTTGACTTCCACCGCGCGCGCGCCCTCGGCGCCGCCGAGCCAGGCTTCGCCGCTGGCGCGCAGCACGCCGCTGCCGTTCTTGCGCTGGGCCGCGACCCAGCCCAGGTCTTGCGCGTTTATCTCGAAGGTCGTGCGCGGCGCTTCCATGGTGCCGCTGACGACGCCAGTGGCGATGACCGCGCCATACAGGTCGCTGCGCACCGCCGCCAGCTGGCGGCCATCCAGGCGCCAGTTGAGGCGGTCGCCGGCGCCGCCGAAGGCGCCCTTCAGATCGACCTTGTTCTGGCCCAGCGCCAGGTTGGCGTCGATGCCGCTGATGCGTTTCGCATCGGCGCTGAGCTTGCCGCTGCCGGATAGCGCCTGGTTCATCAGGCGGCTCTGGCGCACGGCGAAGTCGGCGTCGACCTTCCACTCGGGGCTCAAGGCGCCGGCGGCATTGATCGTGGCGTTGATGTCGGCCACCGGCAGGTCGCCGAAGGCCGACGGGTCGAAGCGGTTTGCACTGGCGGTGGCCTTGAAGGCCTTGTCGCCCTCGAGATTCATGCTGCCGCTGGCGGTGACGCTGCCGCGGCCCGCGTTCAGGCGCGCTTCGTTCAGCGTCGCCACATTGTTTTCCAGCGTGGCCAGGGCCGACAGGCGCAGGCCCGCATCGGCCAGGTTCGCTTCCAGGGTCTGGCGCGTGGCCTCGTTGGTGACGGCAATACTGCCTTTGATCGCGGTCGGCTTCATCGCCGAATGGACTTCGCGCAGGTTGAAGCGCTCGGTCTGCAGGGCGAAGCGCGCGGTGCCGATGCCTTCTTCGTCTTTCTCGCGCTGGACGCCGCCGGTGCCGGTGAACTTGCCGGCGGCGCCGAAGTCCAGCAGCACGTCGGAGATCCGCACCGCATCCAGGCTGCCGCCCAGCTGGCCGCGCGCGGCGCGCAGCGGCAGGCGTTGCTGGTCGATCGTCCCTTCCGGCCCGGTATTGACGATGTCGACGCTGCCGCTGATATTGCGGTTGGCGTCCAGCTTGCCGGCCACGGCCAGGGTCAGGTCGGCGGTCGGCAGGGCGGGGTTGAAGAAGCCCGGATCGAGGTTGCGGCCGTTGATGCGCAGCGCGCGCAGCGGAATATCAGCGTAGGGCGAGATGGTGAAATGGGCATCGCCGATGGCGCGCCCGGCCTGGCCGGTGGCGTCGATCTGGGTCGCATTCTCGATGTCGCCGCCCACCTTCAGCTGCAACTGGGCGGCGCGCGCGCCGGCGCTGGCCTGCGATTGCGTGAGGCTGCCCGAGGCGTCGATCTTGAACGGACGCTGGGCGCCGAGCGTGGCGTTGGCCGCCACCTGGCCCCAGGGCGTGCTGGCCGCGGCATCCTGCACCACCCAGCTGCGCTTGTCGCCCTTGGCGCGCACGCGGATATTGTCGATCGCGGTTTCGGCGCCGGCGATGTTCACCATCGTCAGGCGGTTCAGCCGTGCGTCGTCGGCTTCGATCCGGAACGGCGGCGCAAGGCTCGCCGGCAGCACCGACGGTTCGTCGGTTTCCTTGAGCGTCTGCATGCGCACGCTGGCGGCCCACAGCTTGTCGACCAGGATGCCGCCCGACAGGATCTGCGACGGCGACCAGTCGACGTCGATCTTGAGCGCCGTGACGATCTGTTCGTCGGTGCGCCACACGAGGCGCTCGATGTGCATGGCGCCGTAGATCGAACCGGTGACCCCTTGGACCGTAAGCTTGCCGCCGGTGGCGTCGGCCACGCGCTGGACGATCATTTGCAGCGTGGTCTCGCGGCCGAGATACCACAGCGTGCCGCCGACGATGACGCCGGTGGCGACGACGCCGATCGCGACACGGCGCGGCCAGCGGCGGGTTTTATGCGCCTGAGGCTGGTCAGGCGCTGGCGCCTGGTGGGTTACAGGCTTATCTTCAGGTGTATCCATCAGAACGTGAATCCGAGTGAGAAGTGCAGGCGCGCCTTGCGCACCGCGTGGCCATAGGCCAGGTCGACATTGATCGGGCCGACCGGGCTGCGCCAGCGCGCGCCGACGCCGTAGCCCGACTTGGGATTGAGGTCGCCGAACTTGTCGGCGGCGTTGCCGACGTCGTAGAACACGGCCACGCCCCAGGGCGGCTTGAACCAGTACTGGTATTCGGCGCTGGCGGTGGCCAGGTAGCGCCCGCCGACGGTGGCGCCGTTTTCTTGCACGCCCAGTTCCTGGTAGCCGTAGCCGCGCACCGACTGGTCGCCGCCGGCGCGGAACAGGAAGGTGCTCGGCACGCCCAGTTTTTCTTTCGAGGCCACGGCGCCGGTCTCGCCGCGCAGGATCAGGGAACCGGCGGCGCCGACCGGCTTGTAATAGATGCCGCGCAGATACAGGCGCAGGAACTTTTCGTCGGTCAGGACCGGCAGCACGGCGCCGCCGAACTGGGCGTTCCACACATAGCCGTTGGTCGGCTGGATCAGGCTGTCGAGCTTGCGCCGGGTGATGCTGTAGGTGAGCGGCAGGCTCTTGGTGCGGGTCGCTTCCAGGCCTTCGACTTCGCGCTTTTCGGTCAGCACCTCCAGCGTCAGGCTGCGCTCGAGCAGCGGTGAACCCCAGGTGCGGCGCGCGGCCACGCTGGCCAGGGTGGTGATTTCGCCGCGCAGGTCTTCGCGCTCGACCCCGGCGCTGACGCTGTCGTTATAGCCCTTGGCCGTGGTCGGCCAGAAGAATTCGCCCTTCGCGGTCTGGCGCTTCTGTTCGTAGATCAGGTCGCTCTTGAAACGCTTGCCGAACACGTTCAGGTCGTCGTAGCCCAGCGAGGCGCGGGCGCCGGTGTCGGTCGAGAAGCCGACGCCGGCCTCCACGAACTTCTGCTTGTTTTCGGTCACCCGTATCACGACCGGCAGGGTCGTTGGGCCGGTGGGACGCTCCGGCGTCGCCGGGTTGGCGTCGTCGTCGTCATCGTCCTTGATGTCGGCGATCTCGGCATTGAGCACGGCGCGCATGTCGGTGCTGACCTCGACGCTGCTGAAGTAGCCGGTGTCCTGCACCCGCGACTGCAGGGCCTGCAGCGCGGCTTCGCTGTATTCGTCGCCCGGATTGATCTTGTTGAGATTGGTGATGACCTCGCGCGGATAGCGCTTGAGGCCGCGGATGCGCAGCTCGCCGAAGCGCATTTCGGGGCCGGAGTCGATCACCACGCGCAGCAGGGCGCGGCGCGAGTCCGGGTCGACCGTGGCGCTGGTCTCGACCAGGCGCGCGCGCGGGAAGCGCGTCTGCGCCACGTCGCGCAGCAGGCCGCGCTTGGCGCCTTCCCAGTCGCCCTGGCGGAACTGGCTGCCGACCGGCAGGGTCCAGCGGTTGCGCAGGGCATTGGCGTCGACCGGCGCGCCGCCCTGTTCGAACGGGGCGAAGCCCTGCAGCACCAGGTCGACGTCGCCCACCAGCACCGGCTGGCCGGGATCGACGATCACGCGCGCCACTGGCCGCGCGCCGCTGGTATCCAGGCCGGCCGAGACCTTGGGCGAGTAATAACCTTCGGTGGCGATCAGGGTGCGCGCCTGTTCGGGCGCCTCCTTGACCAGGCGTTGCAATTGTTCGAGGTCGACCCGCGCGTTGCCGCGCCAGCGCATCAGGTCGAGGTTATCTTCGAGCAGTTCTTCGAGGGCGCGCGGGGCATCGATGCGGACCGTGTAATCGACTCCCTGCGCGTTTTGTGCGTATACGATGGTGGCGAACATCATTGCCCCGATACCCAGTAGCGCTTGGCGCATGAGTTGGGGAAGGGGACGCAGGCGGGGAATCGATCGAGGTAACAACTTGGCACTCCACTAAAGATACTCCTTTGCATCTTAACTGATTGGCAAAGTCGATGTCGGACGCGAAATGTTGCGCGTGCGCCTCTGGACAGCATCCGCACACGGTGCTTGGGATTTATGACAAAATTCGCCGTTTGTAGCGGCGAACCTTCTTTCACACCATGACTATTCAATCTCCTGACACCGCGCTCGTCCTGTTCAGCGGCGGCCAAGACTCCACCACCTGCCTCGCCTGGGCGCTGCAGCGCTATGCGCGGGTCGAGACGATCGGTTTCGATTATGGCCAGCGCCACGCGATCGAACTGGAGGTACGCCCAACCTTGTTGTCGAAGCTGCGCGCGCTCAATCCCGGCTGGGATGCGCGCCTGGGCGAGGACCACATGATCGACCTGTCCCTGATCTCGAAAATCTCTGACACGGCTTTGACCAGCAATGTTGAGATCGCCATGCAGGAAAACGGCTTGCCGAACACGTTCGTGCCTGGCCGCAACCTGATGTTCATGACGGTGGCGGCCACGGTGGCCTACCGGCGCGGCCTGAATGTGCTGGTGGGCGGCATGTGCGAAACCGACTTTTCGGGCTATCCGGACTGCCGCGACGACACCATGAAGGCGCTGCAGGTGGCGCTCAACCTGGGCATGGCGACGCGCCTGAAGGTCGAGACCCCGTTGATGTGGATCGACAAGGCGCAAACCTGGGAACTGGCGCAGCAGGAGGGTGGCGACACCCTGGTGGACCTGATCCGCTTCGACACCCACACCTGCTACCTGGGCGAGCGTGGCGACGCGCATCCCTGGGGCCATGGCTGCGGCACCTGCCCGGCCTGCGCCCTGCGCGCGCGCGGCTACGAGCAGTACGTGGCGCGCAAGCAGGCATAAAAAAGGCCGGGACAAGCCCGGCCAACAGAGGAAATCGTGACGGCGTTCAGGCGCTGGCGGTCTTTTCCAGGTTGACCTTGCGTGGACGGCTCACCAGGTACCAGACCAGGGCCACCGGAATCAGGAGCGGCAGCAGCAGCGGCGAGATCGCCAGGGCCAGGACGATGGCGCCGATGCCCAGCGAGCCCAGCAGCATCACGCCAACGCCGGCGAATATCACCGCCAGCAGCACGCCCACCATGATGGTGATGAACAGTGCCAGCAAGGCGCCGCCGCCCGCGAACAGGGTGGCCAGCATCCAGCCCAGCGGGCCGTCGATCTCGTCGCCGTCGAAGTTCACCGTCATGTCATTGCCCCAGCTGTTGAACAGCAGCGCGGCGAACAGGAACAGGATGATGTAGGGGGCATATTTTTTCATGGTGGTCCTCGCAGTTGGGGTAGTAGTCGGTTCAGCGTTTTGTTCTTGCATGCTTGAACTGTATGCCTCCATGCGCGGCGCGGCCACCGGTGTGCGACAGGCGGCATGTTTTGCGGGACGAAACGTGCATAGCCGGGGCCGGACAGAGCTGTTGGCAATTTTTGCTTGAAATGCCTGCCGGGTTTCCTATACTGGTTCTCTCTGTTACAGGGGGAGCCTATGTACGCTGTATTTCATGGAATCCGGGGCGGCCTTGCCCACGCCGGCGGCGGCGCCAAGAATCCGCCATCGGCGCCGCCCGCGATACCGCCGATCATCATCAACCCGTTCAACCGGCATACGCCTGCGCCAAACGGCGACCCGCGGCCTATTCCCGTGGGGCCGCCGATCGTGCCGCCGCCAGGTCCCGACTGGCGCTGTCCGCGCATCGTCGACGACTGTCCGGCCTGATATTGTCGAGTCAGTCCACAAAAGCCCGCGCTGCTTGCCTGTGCGGGCTTTTTCATGGGTCCCGTTTCATCTATGATCGAGGTTTTGGGCGCGAGCCCGCCGAAGGAAGCAGATGAACGACCAGACCCACGATCACGACGAAGAAGAGCAGGACACCGGTCCGGTGCAGGAACCCCGCCTGTGGCAGGGCAATGGCTGGACCGCGCGCGTGATCAAGAACGACGATGACGAAGGCTGGGCGGTGGCGATGTACAAGGACGGCGAGCCGGAACCGGCGCTGGTCGGCCCCTGGACCATGGGCCGCGACAAGAAGAACCCGAAGCCGCTCGACGTGAATGCCTTCAATACGCTGATCAAGACCGCGTCCGAGGTGATCCGCCGCCACGAGCAGCACATGCACGCGATCCTGCACAAGAACCTGTTCGTGTCGACCGGCGAGGGCGAGCTGAAAGTGACGCTCGATATCGTGCCGGACGACGACGACCCGTATGCCATGCTGGCCGCGACGGACGAGATGGGCGAGCAGGTGGCGAAGGTGCGGGTGGCCCCGACCTTCAAGCTGACCCAGGCCTCGGCCCTGGCCTGGATCGAGAACGATTTCCGCACCCCGCGCTGAAACACCACATTTAAACCACATTCACCCGCCGCGGACCGCTGCGGCAGGCGGCAAGCTGCTACTATTTCCTCTACGCATTTTCTGATTACGTGGGGGAAGCATGGAACGTCTTGACCGGCTGGAAGCGGTCCAGTCGATGCTGCTCGAGATCGGGCAATTATCGACCAGCTGCAGCGACATCACCGCCTTCATCGAGGCCGTGCACCGGGCGCTGGGCCGCATCATGTATGCGGCCAATTTCTACGTCGCACTGGCCGACCGCGAAGACGGTACGGTGCGCTTCCCTTATTTCGTCGACGAGGCCGACGGTACCCGCGATCCCAACGAACGGATTACACTCGCCTCGCCCGAGCAGTCGCCAACCGCCTGGGTGCTGCTCAACCGCCAGACCCTGGTGCTGACGGCGGCCGATTTCCACGAACGCCTGAAGAATAGCGGGCGCTGGGGCGATGGCAGCGTGCCGGAACATTTCGTCGCTTGCCCGCTGCTGGACCAGAATCACCAGGCGCTGGGGGCGATCGTCATCCAGAGCTATTCCCCCGAAGAGACCTACAGTGCGGAAGACCAGGCGCTGTTTGGATTGATCGCCAACCACGTGTCCAACGCGCTGCAGGGCCTGCAGAGCATGGACCGGCTGGAGCGCGCGGTGCAGGAGCGTACCGCGGCCCTCGCACACGAGGTCGCCGAGCGCGGCCGCGCCGAGAAGGTGCAGCACGCGCTGTACCAGATCGCCGACCTGTCGGCCCAGGCGCTCGACACCGACGCACTGAGCGCCAGCCTGCACGGGATCATCGGCGAGCTGATGGTGGCCGACAATTTTTTGATCGCGCTATACCACCCGGATACGCAAGAGATCAGCATCCCGTATTTCGTCGACCAGAAGGACAGCGCGCCTTCGCTGCAGCGCTTCCCGTTCGGCAAGGCCATGTGCTCCTACGTCTTGTCGAGCAAGCAGGCGCAGCTGCACGACCTGGGCAGCTTCCGCCAGCTGGTGGCCAACGGCGTCGTCACCGAGCCTCTCGGCAATACCGAGATCGCGAGCTGGATGGGGGCGCCGATGCTGGTCCACGAAAAGCCGTATGGCGTGCTGGTGGTGCAGAGCTACGACCCGGCGATCGTGTTCAGCAAGGCCGACCTGGATTTGCTGGCCTTCATGGCCAGCCACGTGGCGGTGGCGATCGCGCGCATGCAGGCCGACCGCAGGATCCGCAAGGCCAAGCAGGAACTCGAGCAGCAGAATGCGGCGCTCAACGACGCCCTGCACGCGCTGCAGGAAGCGCAGTCGGAACTGGTGCGCCAGGAGAAGCTGGCTTCGCTGGGACGGCTGGTGGCGGGCGTGGCGCATGAGATCAATACCCCGCTGGGTATTTGCGTGACCGCGACCAGCCACCTGGTGCAGGAGCTCAAGCTCACGCGCGAAGAACTGGCGGCGGGGGAGATGACGGAAGAAAGCCTGGCCACCTTCTTCGACGTGGTCGACCAGTCGCTGCGCATCATGACCACCAATACCCAGCGCGCCGCGGCGCTCGTGCGCAGTTTCAAGCAGGTGGCGGTGGACCAGTCGTCGGGCGATATTCGCAGCTTCAATCTCGATGCTTATTTGAGGGAAGTGCTGCTGTCATTGCAGCCGAAGCTGAAAGGGCGGCCGGTGAAGGTGGAGGTCGACTGTCCGAAGGACCTGGTGCTGGACAGCTATCCGGGGGCGGTGTCGCAGATCGTGACCAATATGGTGATGAACTCGCTGGTGCACGGGTTTGAGCGTGATCAGCCGGGCAATATCACGGTGCGGGCGGCGGTCGAAGAAGATGGCTGGGTGGTGCTCGACTATGCCGACGATGGGGCGGGGATGGACAAGGACACGCTGGACAAGCTGTTCGATCCGTTCTTTACCACCAAGCGGGGGACGGGGGGGAGCGGGTTGGGGGCGCATATCCTGTACAACCTGGTGACCGGGGCGCTGGGTGGGACGGTGAGGGTGGAGAGTGCGCCGGGGGAAGGACTGCGGTATCACTTGCGGTTTCCACAGTCGCTGCGCGCCGAAAAAGCCGCGGCGTGATTCCTTGCCCGCTACGTATCCTCGTCGTTACCTCCACTGGAGGTAACGACTTCCCGCGGAGGCGGGAACCTAAGTTCGTCTGCGGACAAATATAAACGTTGCGGCCAATCGAGCTGACTTGGGTTCCCGCCTGCGCGCACTAGCGTCCGGAATATTTATACGCAACGTATGGATCGTCATCCCCGCGGAGGCGGGGATCCAAGTGAAGTCACAGAATGTTCATGCTCTTGCGTGACCCGAACGTTCATCGGAGGTCGATTTTTAGGCCACTTGCCGTGCACACTTGGGTTCCCGCCAAGGCGCCCGGCGAGGGCGGGAACGACGTGGTTTTTCCTATACAGCGGCCTTTTTCAAGCGGCCGAAATTATTCCGGACACCAGTGCGCCTGCGCGGGAACGACGGGTGTGCGTGGGTCAGCTTAATCCGGCCACTTCTCGTTAATCGCCAACGCCTTATCCATATTCTTGATCAGCAGATCGACATACTGCGGATCCAGATGGTGCCCCGCCACCTCGCGCAGGTGTTCGGTCACCTTCGCCGGCGGCCACGCATCCTTGTAGCAGCGCTTGTGGCTCAGCGCGTCGAACACGTCGGCCACCGCTACAATGCGCGCATACGGGTGGATGGCCTCGCCGCGTAGCCCCTGCGGATAGCCGCTGCCGTCGAATTTCTCGTGGTGCTGGTGGGCGATCACCGCCGCCGCCTTCAGGATCGGGCGTTGCGAGCCGTCCAGGATCTGCAGCCCGATGGTCGGGTGCTGCTTCATGATTTCCCATTCTTCTTCGGTGAGCTTGCCCGGCTTGAGCAGCACAGCATCGGGCGTGGCGATCTTGCCCACGTCGTGCATCGGCGCGGCGTGCATCAGGACCGCCGTCTCGTCTTCCGGCATGCCCGAAGCCTGCGCCAGCATGTGGCAGACCTGGGACATGCGGCGCACGTGGTTGCCGGCCTCGTGCGAGCGCGATTCGACCACGTCGCCCAGGCGCAGGATCAGTTCGGCCTGGGTATCGGTGATTTCCTGATTGAGCAGGATGTTGTCGAAGGCGATCGCCACGCCCGAGCAGAACACCTCCAGCAGCTGGGCGTCGATGTCCGAGATCTCGTCCACGCCCTTGAGCACCAGCAGCGAGGCCTTGCCGCTATTGTTCGGGAAGTAGCCGACATAGGTGTCGCCGTGCAGGCGCGAGATGCGGTTGTGGCGCGCGTCGTCCAGTTGACTGAGCAACTCCGGGCCGATCTCTTCCTCGCCCATCTCGCCGATCTGGGCCAGCACCTCGTACTGGCTGGTGCCGGTGATCACGCTGGCCGCCTTCAGGCGCAGCAGCATGCTCTGTTCCAGGCGCAGCAAGGCCACCACCTGCTGCAGCAGGCCATTGGCGAAGTCCTTCAGGTTGCGTTGCTGGAAGATGTGGGCGGAGGCCGCGATCACCCGTTCCAGGCCTTCGCGGTAGGTCTGTTGCACGCGGCGCGCTTCCTCGACCTTCATGATGTCGCGGTAGGCGCGCAGCGCGGCGAAGGTGGTGGTGAACAGCTTGGTGCGGTCGAGCTCGGTCTTTTCCTTGTAGTCGTTGATGTCGTAGTCGACGATCACGCGTTCCTCGGGCGCCTGGCCCGGCTGGCCGGTGCGCAGCACGATGCGGGTAAATTGATTGTCGAGTTCCTGGCGCATCCAGCGCGCCACTTCCAGGCCGCTGTCCTCGCGCTCCATCACCACGTCCAGGAAGACCAGCGCGATGTCTTTTTCGCGCGCCAGCACTTCCTTCGCCTCGGCGCCGCTGTAGGCATGCACGAAGGAAAGCGCCCGGCCGTCGAGGCGAAAGCGCGCCAGGGTCAGCTTGGTAATGTCGTGGATGTCGGGTTCGTCATCGACCAGCAATACTTTCCAGGGTGCGAGCTTGGGCGCAGCGGAAGACAGGAAGGACATAGACGAATCCGATATCGTAGGGAAAAGTTGTCTGGACAGGCAATTTCTGAACGCAAATGTAGCCCAGAGTCAAGTCGATTGTAGTACGACACATGACCCTTAACAACAGGCAATATTGAAATTGTGCAGCGACAATGTAACAGCTACTCTGCCAAAAGTGGGAGGTCTGTTGCAGGCAGTAGACAGCATGCTTCAAGCATAGAGTTTTTGACAACGTTCGCAATAAAAGGCGCGCCGTTGTGTATTGCCGAGATTAGCTTTTTTAAAAGGAATATCGCAGCGGGGGCAGATCTTTTTGGCATGGGCCAGCCAGTGCTGCTTGAGCACGAACGCTTTTTTCCAGCCGAGGAAATCGAAGCTGTACTGGCGCGCCTCATCGACGAGGGCCCGCAGCTTGGGCGCCGGCAGCGCCCCCATGGTCGACAGCGGGTGTACGCGGATGCGAAACAGCACCTCGTTCTTGATGATGTTGCCGACCCCCGAAAAAATGTCCTGATCGAGCAGGGCGTCGCAGGCCAGCAGCTCGGGCTGCGCGCGCAGCTTCTTGCGCGCCTGTTTCGGATCCCAGCTGTCGGACATGACGTCGGCGCTGAAATCGTAGGCCTCGAAGGTCGCGCGGTCGATCTCGCGGACCGCGCAGGCATAGAAATTCATTTCGCCGCCGTCTTGCGTCTCGATCGACAATCTCGGTTCCTTGTCGCGCCGCTCGTCGATGCGATAGGTACCGAACAGCAAAAAATGGATGCGCAGGATGAGGTCGGGCGTCTCGATCAGGAAATGCTTGCCCCAGGTATGCAGGCCGACGATGCGCTGACCCACCAGCCGCCCCGGGTCGACGGTACGGACGTTGCCGCCAGCGCGGACGATGTCCTGGCCCACGAAGCGGGCCGATTGTTCCTTCAAGATGACGAGCGATGGACCTTCCGGCATGGCATTCTCCCTTGTGCCATTCTCATCCATCACCATCTATTGGGCATGTGCGAGGCCTAACATTTGGATACAAACTACGACGATTCGAGACGAGCACGGCTGTACGAAGCGGCGTATATTTCGATGCAAGACGAACGATAAAAGCAATCCGAGGAGCTAGCGATGAAATCATTACTGATGAAGACGGCCTTTGCAGGCCTGTTCGCGCTGACAGCCGGCGCCGCGTCGGCCGGCGTCACCGTGAATTACGTCGAGTCCGACAAGTTTGCCGACCTGCCTTTCGCGCCGTGGGAGCGCGAGCAGGTGCTCAAGGACTTGAGCGACTATTTCACCAAGCTGGGCGCCCAGCTGCCGGAAGGCCAGGACCTGACGATCGACGTCACCGACATCGACCTTGCAGGCCGCGAGTACCCGAACTTCCGCGGCGGCCGCGAGCTGCGCATCCTGAAGGGCACGGCGGACTGGCCGATCATCAACCTGCGTTATTCGTTGACCCAGAACGGGCAGGTGCTCAAGGGCGGCGATGCGCGTCTGGCCGACATGAACTATATGCAGCGCATCAACCGCATGTCTGATAACGACAGCCTGCGCGCCGAGAAGCGCATGATTGATGAGTGGTTCAACGAGACTATCCTGGCCAAGAAGCGGGGTAGTTGAGGGGTTAGTGCTCTGATAAACCGATAACGGCAAACATGCCGTTGTCCTCAGCACGTCGTCCCCGCGAAGGCGGGGACCCAATCTTGCAAGCGTTTCGACGGCGTTTGCAGCACTTGGGTCCCCGCCTGCGCGGGGAGTCGTTACTGCCAGTGGCAGTAACGACGTTTTGGGGCTGACGGAAAATGGTTGCTTGGCCGTCTGGCCGTTAATCGTCCTTGCCGCCCGTCCTGCTACTGCTCACCTTGAGCGGATCGCGCACCGTATAGTCCGATGGAACGCTGAACAACGCTGCAGGTGGTTCGCTGCGCTTGAGCTTATCGAGCCGGTAGACCACGTCGCCGCTGCGCGGATCGCTGCGCTTGTGGTACACGGTCACCTGCAGCTCGGGCGAGTACCAGGTTTCGCTGCTGACCTCGATCGGCGCGCGGTTGCCGATCTCGCCGGCCGGGATCGTGTAGCTGCGCTGGTTGCCTTCGGCGCGCACCCCCGAGAAATCGCGCCCGCCCAGTTCGCGCGTGACCGCCTTGGCCGACCATTTGCCGTCGTTGACGGCGCCGATGATCATCGGCGCGATCTGGGCCGACATTGCCCGCGCCGCCGGCATGGCCGCGACGGCCGGCTGGGCGACGCGCACGCGGACCTCGGTCGCGTCGAGGCCGCGCTGGACGTCCTTGACGATGACGTGCGTCCCCTCCGGCAGCTTGCCTTCCTTGCGCAGCTGGTCGATGCGCTCGCGCGTCTGGTCGGCCGCGCGCCGCTGCCGGTCGGCGATGGCGCGCGCGCCTTCGGCCTGGGCGCGGGCCTGGGCCGCGGCGATCCGGGCTTGCGTCGCCGCGGCGCGCGCCGCATCCGCTTCGGCCCGGGCCAGCTCGGACTTCATGTCGAGGCGCGTGGCGCTCTTGCGCTGCGGATTCAGGATCCAGCGCGCGCCTTCGACCGGGTCGCTGATGGTGACGGTGCGCACCTGGCCGTCGTCGCCGTGCACCTCGGTGCGGGTGCGGCCGGCGGCGTCGCGATACTGCATCGAGCGCGAGGTGTTGACGATCTGGTTGCCGTCCGCCAGCCGCTGCATGCTCTCGGACACCGCTTCGGCGCTGTAGGGCGCGTTCTTGACGATGCCGGAGCTCGAGATCCTGAGCATCGATGCGGCCAGGCTGGCGCTGTCGCCGGCCCGCTGCGCGGCCTGCTGGCCGGGCGGCAGGGTCACCGTGCCCTGGCGGATCACGATGCGGCGTTCGCCGTCGCTGCCCTGGTCGATCGTATAGTCCTCGGCCAATGCCGGAGCAAAGGCAGTTGCCAGCAGGGTGGCGATCAGGATGTTCCTGGTATTCATACAGTCCTCACAGTCAATCGTGTCAGTTGACGGCGCTCAGGCGCACCGCCAGGGGATGGCCGTCCTGCGCCACCAGCATTTCGGCGCGCACCGTCTCGCCCGCGGTCTGCGGATTGAGCGGCATGCCCAGCGGCGCCAGCGCGCTCTGCGGTAGCTCGGCTTCGACCACCCGGGTATAGGGTTCGCTCTCGATCCGTTCCAGCGATTCGAGGGCGATGAAGGCGGCTCCGTCGTCAAAGCCGATCACCGGCGCGCCGATCGTGACCGCCCGGTGCGGCGACAGCGCCAGCAGCAGCGCCACCCCACACATCGATGCCAGGGCGCCGGCCGTGCCCCATTGGGGCAGCGACAGCTTGCGGTACCAAGGCTGCTTTTTGGGGAACTGGCGGGCGAAGGCCTGCATCAATTCCTTTTCAACGCAGCGTGGCGCGTCGTGTCCGGCCAGCTCGGCGCGCAGCGCGGCGAAGCCGGCGGCGAGTAGCGGGTCGGGATTGTCGTTGTGGTCGTTCATCATTCTTCCTTCCAGCGTCATACGCTTGTCACCCGTCCTATGCGAGGTGCGCATCGTGCCGCGGTGCGCTCTGCAGTGCGTGCAGCCGCTTGGCCAGCGCCTGTCGTCCACGCGCCAGCCGCGAGCGCACGGTGCCGATGTCCACCTGGCAGACAGTGGCGATTTCCTGGTACGACAAGTCATGCAGCTCGTACAGGATCACCGGATCGCGGTAGTGCGGCGGCAGCAGCGACAGCGCGCGCCGCACTTCTTCCGCAGCCTCGTTGCCGAGCAGCCGCGCCAGCGGTCCGGCGGCGTCGCTGGCCAGGTCCAGCTCCAGGTCGCCGTCATCGTCCAACGGTTCGGGCAACTGCGGATGGCGCCGGCGCGCTTCGTCCAGCTTGAGCGCCAGGTTGCGCGCCACGCCGAACAGGAAGTGCTGCAGCTGGCCGCGCAGCGGGTCGTAGCCGAGTCGTCCCGTCAGCAGCCCCATAAAGGCTTCCTGCACGATGTCGGCCGCCGCTTCGCCCGAGCCGCAGCGCAGCAGCGCATAGCGGTACAAGGGCCCCTGGTGCCGCCGGTACAGCGCCGTGAATGCATCGGCCTGTCCGGCGTGGACCTGGCGCAGCAGTTCGGTGTCGGTTTGTTCTGTCGTCAAGGTCATGGCAGTCTTCTTTTCTTGTATTCCGCCGGGGCCTCAAAAAGTTCCAACTTTTTTTCAGATAAAAAAATGCCCCGTGCCGGAAACCGGGACGGGGCGTGCTCATGGGGTTTGGCCGACTCAGTCGATCCAGTTCACGCGTTCGAATTTATTGCGGAAGTCTTCCGGCATGTAGCAAACCTGGCTGGACTTGTAGTTGTAGAAGACGAAGCCGGACTTGGCCATGGCGATGAGGGTCTTGTCGCGCGGGCGGGTGATGCGGAAGATCAGGTCGCCGCCGTATTTATTGAAATCCATGACGCCGACTTCGAACAGCAACTGGTCGCGTCCATACGCTTCGGCGCGGTAGGTGGCGGCCAGATCGGTGACGATGATGCCATTGCCGTCGCGCTCGGTCTCTGCGACGCCAAATTCGAACAGGAAGCGCGCCCTGGCCTCGGAGATCATCGCGATCATCGATTCATTGCCCAGGTGGTTGGCGGCGTTAATGTCCGTGACCCTTACCGTCAGCTGCGTCGAATAGTAAAACTGGTCTTCGGGAAGATTGAGTTGTAAGCGTGCCATCTCTTTATTCTAAACTCATTGTGTGGCGCCGCGTCCAATTTTATGGATGGCCCCGCCACTCGTGAGTAAGTACAGCTCGCCTTCGGCATCCTGGCCGAAGGACACGACGGGGCCGATGTCGTCGATCTCCCAATCGCGTTGTTCGACGATGCTGGTGCCCGTGACAAGGAAACTTTTCAGGTAGCCGCCGCAGTAATCGGAATAAAAATAACGGCCCGCCAGCTCGGGCAGGGCGCGCCCGCGGTACACAAAACCGCCGGTGATCGAGCAGCCGTTGACGTCGTTCGCGCCGTGGTCGTATTCGAACACGGGCAGGGTGAGCCCGGCACGTTCGCAGGTCGCGGCGGCGTAGCACAGCGTTCCCTCCATGACGTTCCAGCCATAGTCCAGGCCGGCCTGACCCGTGCCGACGATATTGACTTCTTCGCGCAGGTCCTGGCCGACGTCGGTCAGGTAGAGCTGGCTGGCGTCAAAGCTGAAGCGCCACGGATTGCGTAGGCCAAAAGCCCAGATCTCGGGGCGGCGCCCGGCCGCGTCGCGATAGGGATTGCCGGCCGGGATCGCATAGGGCTGGGCGTTTGTTGCGGCCGCCACGTCGATGCGCAGCAGTTTACCGAGCAGGCTGGCCAGGTTGCGCGCATTGCCTTGCGGGTCGCCGCCACCGCCGCCGTCGCCGGTGCCCAGGTACAGGTAGCCGTCCGGGCCGAAGGCGAGCTGGCCACCGAAATGGTTCTGGTAAGTCGGATGCGGGATGCGCAGGATGACCAGGCCGGACGTGGGATTGGCGGCCGTCGCCGTGGCGCCGGCGTTGAAGCGCTCGATCACGATATTGCGCTGCAAGTCGGTGTAGTAGACGTAGAAATAACCGTTGCGCTCGAATTGCGGATCGAAGGCGAGCGACAGCAGCCCGCCTTCGCCTTCGGTGGACACGCGCGTGCCGATGTCGAGGTAGGGCTGGTCGCGCGTGATGCCGTTCTCGACGATGCGCACCCGGCCCGGCCGCTCGGTGACGAACAGGCGGCGCTCGCCAGGCGGTGCGGTCAGCCAGGTCGGGTAGTCGAGTCCGGCGACGACCCGGGTCGTGACGAGCGTCAGCGGGCCGCTGCCATAGCTCACCGTGGCGGCCGTGGTGGCGCCCGCGCTGATGGTCGCCGCTTGCGAGGCCGGCGCCGGCTGATAGGTAACGCCGCCGCTCGTGACCGGCGAGGCCGACACGTTATAGCTGCCGGGCGCCAGGTTGCCGAGGGTTTGGGACTGGGTCAGGTCTTGCAGGTAGTTGTTGGGGCCGGTGACGCGCAGGGCGGCATTGGCGCCGACCGGCAAGCCGCTGGCGCTGACGGCCAGCGAACCGGTGCTGGCCGGTGGCGGGACCGCGCCGGTGACGCCCGGGCTGCCGCCACCGCCGCCGCAGGCAAGCAGGGCCATGCCGATCAGCATGGCGCCGAACAGCAACAGCATGGTCCGCAGATGCTCGATGCGCATGGCTGCTTCCGCGCGCTCAGTCCCGGATCTCGGGTTCGACCAGCTTCGCCAGTTGTTCGAGCGACTCTTGCCAGCCCAGGTAGCATAGCTCGACCGGGATCTGCGATGGAATGCCTTCTTGCGTGATATGCACCTCGACCCCGCACAGTACGTCGCGCATCACGACCGTGGTCTGCATCTGGCCAGGCATGTGCGGGTCGTCGAACTCGGCCGTGTGGCGCACGCGCTTGCCGGGTTCCAGCTCCAGGTATTCGCCGCCGAAGGAATGGCTATGGCCGTTCGTGAGGTTGGTAAACGACATCTTGTAGCGGCCGCCGACCCGGCCATCCATCTCGTGGACGGTGCCGAAGAAGCCATAGGGCGGCAGCCATTTTGCATAGGCGCCTGGGGTGGTAAAGGCACGGAACAGGCGTTCCGGGGTCGATTTGAATACGCGGTGCAGCTCGACTGTACTAGTGGCCATGGCTGGTCTCCTTATGTGGCAGTAACAGAGGACATCCCTCTGAATACTACGACGAAGCAACACTCCAGAATTCGACACCGGCGCAAAAAAAAGGTTTGGAACAGCACGCACCGCACCATTCCAAACCATTATCTCTGCCCAATAGATGGGCAGCGTCAACTATGTGCGATTACTTCTTCGCTTCGACGCCCGGGGTGGCCGAGCGTGCCAGGAAGGCCTGGGTGATTTGCGGCAGGTGATCCAGCAGCCAGGCTGCCATCGCCTTTTCCTGTTCCAGGATCTGTTCCAGCTGGGCCTGGGTCGCGGCATCGCCTACCGATTTGGCCGCCGCGATCAGCGCGGTATAGCTCGCGATCTCGACGTTCTCGAACACATAACCGGCCATGGCGCCCTTGACGACTTCGTCGCTGGCCGCCATGCCGCCCACGGCCTGGCCGAAGGCCACCAGACGCGCGCCGATGTCCTTCAGGACCGAGTTGTCGGTGCCGCGGCGGGCCAGGATTTCGTCGAGCACGCTGTGCTGCCAGCGGGTCTCGTCGATGTGCTGGACGATGCGCGCGCGCAGCTCAGGATAATGTTCGAGGCGCTCGGCCTGCGCGGTCAGCATCTGCTCGGCCTGCTTTTCCATCGCGTGGGCATCGCGCAGCCAGTCGTTGAAATTGTCGTTTGCAGTCGTCGTCATGATTTCTCCGTGAATGTTGTGGACAGGTGGCCTTATCGCCCTGCCATCAGCTTCGCAGAGTCAGCGAATCATGTTTGTTAGGTGCTACACACTGTCGATGAATCCGGCGCACCGGCGGTTCATTGTGTTGATGGCGCGCGTGTGCGCGTCTTGCTGACGACGCCGGAGGGATCGACCAGGACAACGAATTCGGAAAATTGTCCACCGCCAGCAGGCGACTGGTAGACCCAGGCTTCATAGCCGCTGTCGAAGCGCACGCTTTTCGTCGGGCCGAAGGCGGCCAGCAGTTCCGCCTTCGTGGTGCGTCCCGCCACCACGCTCGCCGACAGCCGCTCGGCCGCGACGACGGAACCCGGCGGCGCCGGCTGCGTCGCGCAGCCCGCCAGCAGCGCCGCGCACAGGAGCAGGCGCAGCTTCATGGCGTTACTCCGCCTGGCGCGTCGACCATGTACTCGAACTCGACCAGCGTGTCGTCGGGCCAGCTCGCATCCCACAGCGGCACGTAATAAGTGCGGTCGAGCAGCACCTGGCAATCGCAGAACGGCAGCATATCGGGCGTCTGTTCGCCGCCGGCGTACAGCATATTGAAGGGCAGTGTTTCAACCCGTTCGCCGACGCGCAGCGTGACCGCGAAGATTGGCCGCTCGGCGAAGAACAGGTAATTGCCATCGGGGCTGGTGCACACACCCTCGGGCGTGTTCAGCGCATCCGAAATCCAGCCGAACAGCGGCGAGCTGTTCGAAACCAGGCCGGCTTCCTTGCCGACCCGGCACTCCAGCCGCAGGTCGCCCAGGCGCCGTGTGCCCGCAGGCAAGCCGGACGTCTCGATGCGCGCGCGCCAGGTCATGCTGGCGGTCTTGCGGCTGGCGAGCACGGCGGCGTCTTCCTGCAGGGCTTGCGCATGACGCGGCAGGACGAAGAAATTGTTCTCGTCGACAGGCACCGGCACCGACACGGTGTCGCCGGCGATGCGCAATGTAATGCCGCGCATGTCCGTCGATGGCAGGCGTGGCAGCAGCTGGAAGCGCAGGGTGGCATTGGGGGCGAAGGCGCGTTCGCGTTCGAAGCGTTCCATGCCGCGGATCATCTTGCGGTAGGACTTGTCGACCGGGTCGCGGGTGGACTTGACGGTGACGGTGTTCTGGCCCGCGGCCGAGACCGGCAGGCAGAAGAAAGCGGCCATGAGCACGGAGCCCATGGCAAGCGAAGCAACAACGCGGACGATCTGCCGCGTCAAGGTCTTACCAATACCGGACGCGGCCGGTATCCATGTGGACGAACTGCGAGCTGGCGTAGAAGCCCACGCCGCCGCCCTTGAGCGACATCGCCGCTTTCTGCAGGTTGCGCAGGTCGGTGCCCGGCAGGCGGATGTCGATCGCCTTGCCGTCCATGTGCAGGCTGCGCTTGGCGACACCGCCGCTGCCGTGGCTGCGCAGGAAGGCGTTCGATTCCGGCGCGCGGTAGCCCGAGATGATGTGCAGTTCCTTGCTGTTGTCAAGCTTGCCATTGAGCTGGCCGAGCAGCAGCAGCAGTTGCGGATCGATCTCGGCAATCTTGTTGCTGCGGTGGTCGCGAAGCACTTTATTGATGTCCTTCAGGGCACCCTGGTCGAACTCGCCTTCGGCCCAGAACGTGCTCGTCAGCTTCTCGCCGGTGTGCGTGTTATAGAAACGCAGACAGCACTCGCCGGACAGGATACTGCTGTCAGATGATGTATTCTTGGCAAGGGTTGGAAGGGCGAGGGAGGATGATGCGAGGAGGAGGGAGCTCTTGAGGAAGGAGCGTCGCTGGATCATTGAAGGGAGTCCTTACGCTGGTTCAGTGAACCATCAATGATACGCCGATTGCATCGATCGTGCAGATAAAATGCCGAAAATTGAGGCGAATCAGCTACGATGTCAACTGTTTAACGCTTTTTAAAAGAGGAAGTCATGCCGAGTATTGTCAGGAAGTTCTTGAGCAAAAAACTGGTTCTGGCCGCCACACTGGCAACGGTCGGTGTGGCCGCCGTGGCGCAAGAGGTGACGCCGGTCGACAAGCCGCCGCTCGCCAAGGGCTGGAAGCTCGAAACGGTCGCCACCGGCGCGCCGCAACCCTGGGGCATGGCGTGGCTGCCGGATGGCCGCATGCTGGTCACCGGCAAGCAGGGCACGCTGCATGTCTTGAACGGCAAGAGCTTCGAGCAAATTCCTCTCGACGGTTTGCCGAACCTGTACGCCAGCGGCCAGGGCGGCCTGCTCGACATCGCGGTCCATCCCGCCGATAAAACCAATCCGCGCGTCTACCTGACGATGTCCAGCGGCACCGACGACGAGAACCGGACCGTGCTGGTGCAGGGCGTGTTCGACGGCAAGCGCGTGACCGGCATCAAGCAACTGTTCGCGGTTAACCTCGCCAAGAACGGCGGCCAGCACTTCGGCTCGCGCCTGCTGTTCCTGCCCGATAACACCATCCTGATGAGCATTGGCGATGGCGGCAATACGCCTCAGCGCATCGGCAATATGCTGGCGCGCGACCAGGCCCAGAGCCTGGCTTCGCACACGGGCAAGATCCTGCACCTGACGGACGCCGGCCAGCCGGTCGGCAAGGGCGCATTCGCGGGCAAGGACAATGCCCGCCCCGAGATCTTCAGTTACGGCCACCGCAACGTGCAGGGCCTGGCGCGCGATCCGAAGAGCGGCCGCGTCTACGCCAACGAGCACGGCTCGCGCGGCGGCGACGAGATCAATGTGATCGAGGCCGGCAAGAACTACGGCTGGCCGCTGCAAAGCTATACGCTCGACTACGGCACGCGCGAGCCGATCGGCATGAAAGTGGTGCCGGGCACGGTGCAACCGATCGTCGTGTGGACGCCGTCGCCGGCGCCGTCGGGCCTGGCTTTCTATACGGGTAAAGCCTTCCCGCAATGGCAGGGCAGCCTGTTCAGCGGCAGCCTGGCCGGCCAGGACGTGCGCCGCGTGCAACTCGACGCCCAGGGCAAGGTGACGGCCCAAGAGCTACTGCCGGTTGGCAAGCGCGTGCGCGACGTGCGCCAGGGGCCGGACGGCGAGCTGTACGTACTGACCGATGAAGCCAAGGGCAGCCTGCTCCGCATTGTCCCCAAGTAATGCGCGGCGCATGAAGTGACTCCAGACTGGCGTATGCACACGTGTTTTTGTTTGTTGACAACGTGAAACCTGCCTAGAATGAATGTTTGCAAGGCGCGTCCCTGAGGCGCGCCTTGTGCGTTTCATTCCCGTCCCGACCCATTCAGGAGGCGCAGCATGGCAGTTTCCGTTCGTCGCACCATTGGCCTGGCGCTCGCGCTGGCGCTTGGCACGTCTTCACTCCAGGCCGCACCGGCAAAGCCGGCCGCCACGCCGGACATTCCGATCCCAGACATCAAGTACACCAAGTTCACGCTCAAGAACGGGCTGACGGTGCTGGTCCACGAAGACCGCAAGACGCCGGTGGTGGCGATCAATACCTGGTACCACGTCGGTTCGAAGAACGAGAAAGTCGGCAAGACCGGCTTCGCCCACCTGTTCGAACACCTGATGTTCAGCGGTAGCGACAACTTCAACCATACCTACCTGAACGCGATGGAGCGCATCGGCGCGACCGACCTCAACGGCACGACGAACCAGGACCGCACCAATTACTTCCAGAACGTGCCGACCTCGATGCTCGACTATGCGCTGTTCGCCGAGAGCGACCGCATGGGCCATCTGCTGGGCACGGTCGACAAGAAGAAGCTCGACATCCAGCGCGGCGTGGTGCAGAACGAGAAGCGCCAGTACGAGAACCAGCCCTACGGCATCGCCTGGGAACTCCTGACCACGAATACCTACCCGGCCGGCCACCCGTATTCCTGGACCGTGATCGGCAAGATGGAAGACCTCGACGCGGCCTCGATGACCGACGTGCAGGATTGGTTCAAGCAGAACTACGGCCCGAACAACACGGTGCTGGTGCTGTCGGGCGATATTTCGCCGGAAGAAGCGCGCGAGAAGGTCGAGCGCTTCTACGGCGCGATCCCGCCGGGTCCGCCGCTGGCCAAGCATGACGCCTGGATCGCCAAGCGCACCGGCACCCATCGTACGGTGGCGCAGGACCGCGTGCCGCAGTCGCGCATCTACCGCACCTGGAACGTGCCGGGCGCCCACACTCAAGAGGAAGCGCTGCTCGACCTGGCCGCGCGCGTGCTGGGTGGCGGCAAGACCTCGCGCCTCTATAAGCGCCTGGTGTACCAGGATCAGTTGGCCACCAGCGCTACCGCAAGCGACAGCTCGTCCGAGATCGGCGGCCAGTTCAGCATGACCCTCACCGCGCGTCCGGGCGGCGACGTCGGGAAGATGGAACGCGTCGCCGACGAAGAACTGCGCGCGCTGATGAAGAGCGGCCCCACGGACGCTGAACTGCGCCTGGCCAAGACCGCGACCCTGGCCCAGTACACGCGCATGATCGAGCGCGTCGGCGGCTTCGGCGGCAAGAGCGACCTGCTGGCCTCGTGCGAGACCTATACCGGCAATCCGGACTGCTACAAGGTCTACCTGCAGCGCATCAAGGACGCCACCCCGGCCATGGTGAAGAAGGCCATGAACGACTGGCTCAGCGACGGCGACTTCGTGCTGCAGATCGATCCGTTCCCGACCGGCCTGGCCGCCACTAATACCGGCCTGGACCGCAGCAAGGCGCCGGATACCGGCAAGGCGATGTCGCTCAAGCTGCCGCCGATGCAGCGCACCACCCTGTCGAACGGCCTGAAGGTCGTGCTGGCCGAACGCCATGAGGCGCCGATCGTCAACCTGCAGATGCTGGTCGATAGCGGCTACGCCTCGGACAGCGCCGACATGCCGGGCGTGGCCAGCCTGGCCCTGCGCATGCTCGAAGAAGGCACGGGCAGCCGCAAATCGCTGCAGATCGGCGAGGAGCTGGAAAACCTGGGCGCGAGCTTCGGCGCCGGCACCAACCTCGACGGCGCCTTCGTTTCCATGAACGCGCTCAAGGCCACCCTGCCGCAGGCGCTGAACCTGTATTCGGACCTGGTGCTCAACCCCGCCTTCCCGCAGAACGAGTTCACGCGCCTGCAGCAAGACCGCCTGGCCGCGATCGCGCGCGAAAAATCCGATCCGCAATCGATTGCGATGCGCGTCGCGCCGGCGCTGCTGTACGGCCAGGATCACGTGTACGCCAAGCCGGGCACCGGCACTGGCACCGAAGACGCCGTCAAGCGCATGACCCGCGCCGACCTGGCCAAGTACCACGCGACCTGGTTCAAGCCGAACAACGCCACCCTGCTGGTGGTGGGCGACACCACGCTGGCCGAGATCAAGCCGATGCTCGAGAAAGCGTTTGGCGCCTGGAAAGCCGGTGACGTGCCGAAGAAAGCGATTGCCGAAGTGGCGCCGCGCGCCGCGCCGGTGGTCTACCTGGTCGACCGTCCCGGCGCGCTGCAGAGCGTGATCCTGGGCGGCCAGCTGGCGCCGCCGCGCAACAGCCCCGAGGCGCTGCCGCTGGAACTCGTCAACGACGTGTTCGGCGGTACCTTCAGCTCGCGCATCAATATGAACCTGCGCGAGGACAAGCACTGGTCGTATGGCGTGCGCAGCCAGGTGTCGCCGGCGATCGGCCAGCGCCAGTTCGTGAGCATCTCGCCGGTGCAGACCGACAAGACCGGCGACGCGCTGAAGGAACTGGTGGGCGAATACCGCAACATCGCCGGCGCCAAGCCGATCGCAAACGAAGAGCTCAAGTTCGCACAGGACAATAAAACCCTGCGCCTGCCGGGCAGCTTCGAGACCGCGGGCCAGCTGGCCGGCGCCTACTCCACGATCCTGCAGTATGGCTTGCCCGAGGATTACTTCAACACCTATACCGAGAAGGCGCTGGCGCTCACGCCGCAGCAGGCCAATGCCCTGGCCGCGCGCAGCTTCGTGGCCGACCGGCTGGTGTGGGTGGTGGTGGGCGACATGGCCAAGGTCGAGAAGGACATCCGCGCCCTGAATTTGGGCGAGGTGCGCCGGATCGACGTGGACGGCAAGCCGCTGCCGTAATGTTGTCGTAGTACGTCCTGCGCGGCCCGGCCCTGCCTGTGCGCCGGGCACGCCGGGTTTCGGGGACACTATGGGCAGGAGGAAGCCCATGGACCAACAACTCACCCTGGCCCCGGCGCATACCGCGCTGGTCCTGATCGATCTTCAGAACAGCAACGTCAAGCACGCGCTCGCGCCGCATGGCGCCGAGGACGTGGTCGGCAACTGCGTGCTGCTGGCGCAAGAGATGCGCGAACGCGGCGGCCTGGTCATCTACGTGCACGTGTTGCTGAACGAATTGCCGCAAGTGCCGGCCGATTCTCCGCTACGTCCGCAGGGCGCGCCGGCGGCGCCGCCCGATGCCTCATGGCTGGCGCCGGAGGCCGGCGTCGAGGCGCAAGACCTCGTCATCGTCAAGCGCCAGTGGGGCGCCTTCTATGGCACCGAACTCGAGCAGCAGTTGCGGCGGCGCCGCATCGACACGCTTGTCATGGGCGGCATCGCCACCAATTTCGGCGTCGAATCGACCGCGCGCGGCCTATGACTTCGGCTTCAAGCTGGTGTTCGCCGAGGATGCGATGAGCGGCTTCGATGCGGATGCCCACCGTTTCGCATGCGAGAAAATTTTCCCGAAAATGGGAAGGGTTATTAACAGTTAGATGAGAACTTGTTTGAATTTATGCAGTCTTATGCATGATGAACAAGTTCGTTTCCATTAGCACGGCTGCACAAGCCTTGGGCGTCTCGACCAGTACCTTGCGTCGGTGGGAGGCCAGCGGTCGGCTCACTCCTTTGCGAACAGAAGGAGGACAGCGCCGGTATGACCTGGCCGCCTTGCGACCTGAAGCTCGCCGCGGTGCTCAGGCGGTGCGCAAGACTGTCGCCTATGCCCGGGTGTCCAGTCATGATCAAAAGACGGACCTGGAGCGACAAAAGCGGGTACTCGAATTGTACTGCGCGAGTCATGGATGGCCGTTCGATATGATTGCCGACCTTGGGTCGGGCATGAACTATCGCAAGAAAGGCTTGAAACGTTTGCTCGACGGGATTGTCGAAGATGAGGTTGGACGCCTGGTCTTGACGCACAAGGATCGACTGCTGCGTTTTGGCGCGGAGCTGATATTCGCCCTGTGCCAGACAAGACAGGTCGAAGTAGTCATCATCAACCAGGGCGAGGACACCAATTTCGAAGAAGAGCTAGCCAGCGATGTGCTCGAGATCATCACCGTCTTCTCGGCCCGTCTCTATGGTAGCCGCAGTCACCGCAACCAGAAGCTGATCGATGGCGTGCGTGCAGCAGTCAAGGAATCACAATGTACCTAGCCCATCGCATCCGACTCGATCCGAACAATGTCCAGGCGACGTATCTGGCGCGTGCCGCCGGTACTGCACGTTTCGCCTACAACTGGGCCTTGGTTGAGTGGAGGCGGCAGTACGAGGCAAGCAAGGTCGACCCTGCGGTGGACAAGCCAAATGAGGCGGCATTGCGGCGCCAGCTCAACGGGATCAAGCGCAAGCAATTCCCCTGGATGCTGGAAGTGACCAAGAACGCACCGCAGATGGCGATCATCCAGGTGGGGCAAGCCTTCGAGAATTTCTTCAAAGGTCGTGCCCGCTATCCCACCTTTCGCCGCAAGGGCCGTGACGATCGATTTGCATTAAGCAATGACCAGTTCCGTGTCGAGAACAAGTGCATCCGCATTCCGAAACTGGGATGGGTCCGCATGCACGAATCTCTGCGTTTCTCCGGGCGCATCGTCTCGGCCTCGATCAGCCGGATTGCCGATCACTGGTACGCGAGTATCACCGTTGACATCAAAGATCAACTTCAACCGCCAGCCGAAAACCAAGGCGCGGTGGGAGTCGACCTCGGTGTCTCGGCGCTGGCCACGCTGTCGACCGGTGAAGTATTTAAAGGGCCGAAAGCGTTGGGCACACTGCTCGCCCGTCTGCAACGCCTATCGCGCGAGCTCTCACGCAAAGTCAAAGGGTCGCGCAATCGGACGAAGGCAAAAGCCAGGCTTGCCCGGCTATACGCCCGGATCGCCGATCTGAGGCGTAACGGCCTGCATCAGTTGAGCACCTATATCACTCGCCATTTCCACACCATCGGTATCGAAGACCTGAACGTGAAGGGCATGCTCGGAAATCGTTGTCTGGCACGGGCGATCGCCGACATGGGATTTGGTGAGCTGCGCCGCCAGCTGCAATACAAGGCGGAGCGGCGCGGTGGTCAGATTGTCGTGGTGGATCGGTGGTACCCGAGCAGCAAGACATGCTCGTGCTGTAGCTACCGGATGGATGTGCTCCCACTGACAGTGCGCCATTGGCGTTGTCCCGGCTGTGGCGCACTGCACGACCGGGATGTCAACGCGGCAATCAACCTGAGGAACATGGCGGTGAGTTCCACCGCATCGGCCTGTGGAGGGGCAGGCGCTGGCCTCGCGCGTCAAGTGCGAGGTGAAACCAGCCCCGGTGAAGCAGGAATTCAACAGCAAAGTTAACTATGGATAGCTTCGCGTAAGTTTGAAGGAACGGTGCGCTCGACGCGCACCCTGATCGACGTGCTGCAGGCCGGGACCGGCGCAGCGTGACGCCGGCCGAGGGCATCAACCCGCGCGCTGGATATCCGCCGTGATCTCGTAGGCGCGCAGGCGCGCCGCGTGGTCGTAGATCTGCGAGGTGATCATCAGCTCGTCCGGCTTGGTCTTCTCGATGAAGGCGCGCAGCTGGTGGGCCACCGTTACGCGCGAGCCGATCGCCGAGCACGACAGCACGCTGTCGAGCATCATGCGCTCGGGCAGGTCGAGCGCTTCCAGGTAGCCGCTCACCGGCGGCTTGAGCTTGCTCGGGCGGCCGGTGCGCAGGTTCACGAAGGCTTGCTGCATCGAGGTCGCCAGGAAGTGCGCTTCTGCGTCGGTGTCGGCGGCGAACACATTAAAGCCCAGCATGATGTAGGGTTTGTCGAGCTGTTCCGATGGGCGGAAGTTGCTGCGGTACATATCGATGGCCTGCATCATCATCTGCGGCGCGAAGTGCGAGGCGAACGCATACGGCAGGCCGAGATGGGCCGCCAGCTGGGCGCCGAACAGGCTGGAGCCGAGGATCCACACCGGCACGTCCAGGCCGGCGCCGGGCACGGCCTGCACCGGGCGGCGAGTGGAACCCGCGAAATAATCCATCAGCTCCACGACGTCCTGCGGGAATTCGTCGGCGTCCGACGCCAGGTTGCGGCGCAGGGCGCGCGCCGTGGTCTGGTCGGAGCCTGGCGCGCGGCCCAGGCCGAGGTCGATCCGGCCCGGATGCAGTGCCTCGAGCGTGCCGAATTGTTCGGCGATCACCAGCGGCGAATGGTTGGGCAGCATGATGCCGCCGGCGCCCACGCGGATGCGCGAGGTGCCGGCCGCCACGTGGCCGATCAGCACCGCGGTGGCGGCGCTGGCAATGCCCGGCATGCCGTGGTGTTCGGCCAGCCAGAAGCGGTTGTAACCCCAGCGTTCGCCATGTTGTGCGAGGTCGAGCGAGCGCTGGAACGAGGTGGCTGCATCGCTGCCTTCAGCGATCGGCGAGAGGTCGAGTATCGAGAAAGGAATCATGGATCCATGATACGCCGATGGAAAAAATCGCGTGCGCGGCCACCCAAAAACGCCGGGTCCGCCGCTTGGGTTAGTATTTCTTCATGATGTCAAACCACTTTTCACGCCTACTTCCCGCCGTCATGCTGCTCGTCGGCTGCGTCCATCAGCCGATTGCCATGACCGTCGAGCACCGATTCAATCCTGAACACGTGACCGCGATCGATCACGCCGTCGATGCCGCGATCGCCGACCGCAAGTTGCCGGGCGCGGTGTACCGCCTCGAGCGCGGCGCCGCCAGTGTCGAGCGCGGCTACGGCCGGCTCAGCTATGAAGAGGTCGCCGCCGCCGTCACGCCCGCGACCGTCTTCGACGTGGCCTCGCTGAGCAAGGTGCTGGTGACTGCGCCGGCGGTATTGATGCTGGCCGAGGAGGGCAAGATCGACCTCGAGGCGCCGCTGATACGCTATTTTCCGGAATGTGCAGGCGGGGGCAAGGAAGCGATCACGATCCGGCACTTGCTGACGCATGTGTCGGGCCTGAAGTCCGGCCTTCCGGCAAAGCCGGCGTGGCAGGGCCAGACGGCGGCGCTGTCCCTGGCCTGTGGGCAGTCGGTAACCCATCCGCCGGGCAGTTTCTTCCGTTACTCGGACATCAATTACATCCTGCTGGGCCTGCTCGTCGAGCGCACGGCGGACATGCCGCTCGACCGCTTCGCCCAGCAGCGCATTTTTTCCCCACTGGGCATGCGTGACACCGGCTACCGCCCGCTGGAACGCATGCCGGCGGCACGCATCGCGCCGACCCAGCGCGCCAGCGAGACGGCGCAGCTGCCGACGGCCCACGGCGACCTGGCGCCGGGCGCACCGCTGCAGGGCGTGGTGCACGATCCGACCGTGCGCCGCATGGGCGGTGTGGCGGGCTCGGCCGGCGTGTTCTCGACCATGGGCGACGTCGCCCGTTTTGGCCGCATGCTGCTGGGGAGTGGTGCGCTCGATGGTGTGCGGATATTGAAGCCGGAAAGCGTGCGCCTGCTGACGACGGTGCAGACGCCGCCCGGCATGGCGGAGCTGCGGGGCATGGGCATGGACATCGACTCGCCGTACGCCAAGCGTCCGCGCGGCAATCTCTATCCGGTCGGCAGCTACGGCCATACCGGGTTCACCGGCTGCATCCTGTGGGTCGATCCGCAGTCACAAAGTTTTTATGTCTTCCTGTCGAACCGGGTCTATCCGGACGACCGCAGCGTGGTGCTGCCCCTCTATGCACAGCTTGGCACGCTGTCTGCGCAAGCCGCACTGGGAGCTCTTCAGTAAATGAAAGATAAGCCCAAGATAAAAGAAATTAAAAGACGATGATGTATTTCCGCGCGGCTACCGTGCGCTCCCATCCGTAGCTTGTCCGTAAGCTGGACTCCTGACTCGACGCAACAGGCCACCAACCCTGGCAGCTGCGCCGGGTACCGCCCCCCCACAGATTAGTTACATTCAGGAGAACACCATGAAAATGAATACGCTACTCAAAGGAATGCTCAGCGCTTCGGTTGCCGCCGCCATGTTCGGCGCCACTGCGGTCCACGCCCAGACCAGCACCACCGGCACCACCGGCACGTCGGCGACCAGCCCGATCGGCACCGTCCAGACCGACCCCATGCGTGACCGCACCGGCACCATGAGCGACCAGACCAGCGGCAGCTCGTCGACCAGCGCGACCGGCAGCATGCAGAGCACCGATCCGCAAACCCAGCGTGAACGCGACCGCCGCAGCAAAACCGGCACCAGCAGCGGCACTTCGGGCACCTCGGGCATGACCGGCACCACGGGTACGACCGGCACCACGGGCACCACGGGTACGACCGGCGCCACGGGTACGACCGGCACCACCAGCGGTTCGAGCGGTTCGATGGGTACCGGCGCCAGCGGTTCCACCGGCACCATGGATGCCACCGGCCGCACCGGCACCTCGACCGGCACCACGGGTACGACCGGCACGACGGGCGCTACCGGCACGACGGGCGCTACCGGCACCACCGGCCGCGGCTACTGATCCAGCCGATAGCGCTTCATGCAGTCATGGCGGCATCCCCGGCCGCCATCCCGAACACCGGCTCGCGCCGGTGTTCGCGTTTTTGCTTCGCGAGTCGCTTCGCTCAGCGCATGCCGGGCGCCGGCGAGATCTTTTCCAGCGACGTCGGCGCCGGGCCGTGCAGCACATTGCCCTCGATATCGAAGCGCGAGGCGTGACAGGGGCAGTCCCAGGACTTTTCGGCGCCATTCCAGTGCACCGCGCAACCGAGATGGGTGCACCTGGCCGACAACGCATGCAGTCCGCCCTCGGGATCGCGATAGACCGCCACGCGGCGCAAGCCCTCGCGCAGCACCGCGCCTTCGCCCGGCGCGATCGCCTGCACCGAATCGACTTCGCCGCTGCGCAGCCAGTCGCCGTAGCGCGCCGCCACATGCGCCTGTGCGCTGGCGAATTCCCCGAACCCGTGCACAGGCTTGCGCGCCGGGTCGTACAGAGCAGTCCAGGGATTTGGCCGCTCCATGATCAGGTCGGTCACCAGCATCGCGCCGATAGTGCAGTGGGTCATGCCGTTGCCGGAGTCGCCCGTGATCAGGTAGACGTTGTCGTCGTCCATCGGGTTGCGGCCCAGGAAGGCCAGGCCGTCGCTCGGTTCCATTACTTCGCCCGACCAGCGCCAGGCCAGCTCGCGCGCCATCGGAAAGCGCTCGCGGGCCCAGCGTTCGAGCTCGTCGTAGCGGTGGCCGGGATGCGCGTCCTGGCCCGTCTTGTGGTCGGCTCCGCCCACCACCAGCACCTCGTCGCCTTCGATGCCGGACGCCAGCCGCACATAGTGATAGGGGCTTCCCAGATCCCATAGCAGCAGGTGCGGCAGTGCGCCATGCGGCACGCGCAGGCCGATCACATAGCTGCGGTAGCCGGCCTGTTTGGTGTGCATCACGACGCGGTCGTTGAACGGCGTGTGCGTGGCCACCACCACGTCCCGGGCCCGGATCTCGCCATGGTCGAGGGACACCACCTGGCGCCGGTGGTCGCCACGGATACGGTGGGCATGGCTGGCGCCATGGATGCGGCCGCCGCGCCGGATGAAGGCGCGCGCCAGGCCGTCGAGGTATTTGAGCGGATGGAACTGGACCTGGCCCGGATAGCGCACGGCGGTGCCGCTCTCGAAACCGAGGTCCGGCACGCCGGCGACCATCTCGGCCTGCACACCGGCGCGAACTGCGGCGTCGCATTCGCGTTCGAGCCGCGCTCCGTCGCCCGCATCCCGGGCCACCAGGTAGCCGTCCAGGTGCTCGAGCTCGCAGGCGATGCCTTCGGTGCGCACGATGGATTCGACCATCTGCAGGGCATGGGCATAGCTGCCCGCCACCAAGCGCGCCTGGGCGCGGCCGAAGCGGCGCTCGATGCCGTGGTACCACTCGTCGGGCGGGAAGAAATGGGCGGCGGTGCGGCCGGTTTCGCCGGCGCCGACGCCGAGCGCGTCGATGACGATCACGTCCTTGTCTTCGCGCGCCAGCAGGTAGGCGGCGGTGAGCCCGGCGATGCCGGCGCCGATCACGCATACCTGGGCTTCCTGCGCCCCCACGAGGGCAGGGAAGACAGGCACCGTGGCGGTGTCCATCCAGAGCGAAGTCGAGCTGCCGTTCGTTGCGCCGCGCATGACCAAATCCACCGATTTTCGTCAATTGTCAAAGACAGTCTAGCGCGCCGACACGAAGCCGGGTGCACGATGTGGCGTCCTTGCCGCATAGCAGGGTATTTCTGGCGGCGGGCGTGCGCAAGCCGACTTTTATGGCTTAGTATCCACTCTTATTGCATACCGGAATCAAAATGAAGCCGCTCGCCGTGCCCTCGGAAACCCTGCTGCCAAGCGCCATGAAACTCTCCGAACTGATCGGGGCGTTGAGCTATGCGCTCGACATCACCGAGGGCCAGCCGGCGGGACATTGCGTGCGTTGTTGCTGGATCGGCATGCACGTCGGCCGCGCCGCCGGCCTTTCCGAGCCGCAGTTGTGGGAGCTGTATTACGCGCTGTTGCTGAAGGATCTGGGCTGCAGCAGCAACGCGGCCCGCATCTGCGAGCTCTATCTCACCGACGACCTGGACTTCAAGCGCGATTTCAAGACCGTGGGCGACAGCCTGCCGCAGGTGCTGGGCTTCGTGCTCAAGCACACCGGGCTGAAGGCCGGGCTGACGGAACGCTTTCGCAGTGTGATGACGATTCTGCGCGACGGTCCCGAGATCGCACAGGGCCTGATCGCCACGCGCTGCCAGCGTGGCGCGGACATCGCGCGCCTGCTGCGTTTTCCCGAAGGCGTGGCGCAAGGCATCTATTCGCTCGACGAACATTTCAACGGCAAGGGCAAGCCGGCCCAGCTCGCTGGCGAATCCATCCCGGTCATTGCGCGCATCGCCCTGCTGGCTCAGGTGATCGACGTGTTCCATACCGCCGGCGGGCGCGCGGCGGCGCTGCGCGAAGCCGGCGCGCGGGCCGGCACCTGGTTCGATCCGCGCCTGGTGGCGGCGTTCGAAGCCTGTGCCAAGGACGATGCGTTCTGGCAGGTCCTGGCCAGCCCCGATATCGACCGCGCCATCCTGGCGCTGGAGCCTGCCGGCCACGAGGTCGCACTCGACGAGGACTACCTGGACGATATCGCCGCCGCCTTCGGCCAGGTGGTCGATGCCAAGAGTCCCTATACCAGCGGCCACAGCACCAGGGTGGCGCTGTATACCGACATGATCGGCGAAGCGCTCGGCCTGTCGCCGCAGCGGCGCCGCTGGCTCAAGCGTGGTGCGCTGCTGCACGACGTCGGCAAGCTCGGCGTCAGTAACAGCGTGCTCGACAAGGCAGGCTCGCTCGACCGCACCGAATGGGACGCAGTGCGTCAGCATGCCGAGTTCACCGAGACCATCCTCGGCCGCATCGCGGCGTTTTCCGAGCTGGCCGCGATCGCCGGCGCCCATCACGAGCGGCTCGATGGCGGCGGCTATCCGCGCGGCCTGGCAGCCGAAGAAATTCGCCTGGAAACCCGCATCATCACCACCGCCGATATTTTCGACGCCATCACCGCCGAGCGTCCCTACCGCGGCGCCATCCCGATTCCCCAGGCGCTGGAGATGATGGAAAAGACGGTCGGGACCGCGCTCGACCCGGCCTGCTTCGACGCGCTCAAGCGCGCCATGGCCAAGGTGCCGTTTCCCGCAGCCTGATCTTCATTCACGCCATATTTCCTACTGCCCGTCCCGCTTGCCGGTGCGGGCAGGCAGGGGTGTGCGCGTCTCCAGCTTGCCATATGCAGATGTCATCCCGATGAAAAATCGCTGATTGGATAGCAAGATTTGACAAACATGGCGTCCATGATGCCTCCAGAATGCGATGCATAAACAGAGACGCCCGAACGTCCAGAAGCATCGCGACCGCAAGGGTGTGTAGAACGACCAACCTGGTTTTGGAGAGGCACATGAACGATTTTGTGGCACGGCAGTATCAGCGCACCGCGATTGCGGCGGCGGTGGCAGGGGTGGCGATGTCGATGGCGCAGGCGCAGGCGCTGGCACAAGAGGCGCCCATCGCCGGACCGCAGACGGTGGTGGTAACCGGCGTGCGCGCCGCCCTCGAACAGTCGCTGCGTCAGAAGCGCAACGCCGACGCCGTGGTCGAGGTCGTGACCGCCGAAGACATCGGCAAGATGCCCGATAAAAACGTGGCCGATGCGATCCAGCGCCTGCCGGGCGTGAACACGCAATCGTCCGCCGGCGGCGAGGGCGGCTTCGGCGAGAACGACCGCGTCAGCCTGCGCGGCACCAGCCCCAGCCTGCAGCAGACGCTGTTCAACGGCCATGCGATCAGCACCGGCGACTGGTTCGTGCTGAACCAGATCGGCGGCAACGTCGGCCGCTCCAGCAGTTTCTCGCTGCTGCCATCCGAGCTGGTGAGCTCGATCGTGGTCCAGAAAAGCCCCACCGCCGACCTGGTCGAAGGCGGCGTCTCGGGCGCCATCAACGTCATCACGCGCCGTCCGCTCGACTTCAAGCAGCAGCTGACAGTCGAGGGCTCGGTGCAGGCCAACTACAACGATTTGTCCGGCAAGACCGAACCGCACCTGTCGGGCCTGGTGAGCTGGAAGAACGCCAGCAATACCGCCGGCATCCTGATCCAGGGCTTCTCCGAGAAGGCCAGCGTGCGCCGCGACGGCCAGGAAATCCTGGGCTATACCCCGATCAGCGCGACCAGCGCGGCGGCCATCGCCAACCCGGCGCTGGCCGGCGTGGTGGTGCCGACCTTCATCGGCGCGGCCCTGTTCGAGCAGACCAAGAAGCGCGAAGGCGGCGCCTTCGACATCGAGGTGCGGCCGAACCGCGACCTCACCCTGGACCTGAACGGCTTCTATTCGAAACTGGAAGCGCCGCACCAGAACACCAACTCGCTGGCGGCGCCGGCCAACTCGATCAACAGCCTGGGCCTGATTCCGATCAATCCGGTGGTGCGCAACGGCACCCTGGTGGGCGCCGAATTCACCCGCAATGCGGGCGAGGTCGACAATATTTACCGTCCGGATGCGGGCGGCGAATCGTGGTACCTCGACTTCAACGGCAAGTGGCGCGTCAGCGAGCGTTTCAGCCTGTCGGGCAAGGTCGGCAAGACCCACGGCGTAGGCTGGGACCGTGACGACGTCTATTACCAGAACAACGTCGATGGCGGCATGGCTTACGCCCTGAACGGCCTGTCCCCCGCTTCGGTCAGCTACCCCGGCGGCAACACCGCCGTGCCCGGCTCGACCGCCTGGGCCGGCGGCGGCGAATCGCAGTCGGTGGACAAGGAAGAATACGCCCAGCTCGACGGCGAGCTGCGCCTGGATAATCCGACCTTCCAGTCGCTGCGCTTCGGGGCGCGCTGGACCGACCACAAGCGCACCGCCGAGCATCCGCTCGAGACCCGTCCCGGCCCGGTCGGCTTCACCAATCCGCAGCCGGCCTGGAGCGGCCAGATGTACCCGGGCGACTTCGGCAGCGACATCGGCGGCTACAGCGGGCTCCCTTACTTCAAGTACGACGGCGCGGCGCTCGGCGCCTGGGGCGCGATCCCCGGCAATCGCCTGCTGGACTACGTGCTGCGCCATAACTGGATGAACGAGTTCGAGGTGGCCGAGAAGACCACGGCGCTGTACGGCATGGTCGACTTCGGCGGCGATGGCTGGAGCGGCAATATCGGCCTGCGCGCGATCGAGACGCGCCAGCGCACGATCGTCAACCTGCCGGGCGGCCCGACGCCGATCACCGGCTCGGCCTTCGGTCCCTACACCCCGACCACCTTCGAGCGCACCTACCGCGACTACCTGCCGAGCGCCAACCTGAAGTACAACGTGACGCCCGACCTGACCCTGCGCACCGCGCTGGCCAAGACCATCGCGCGGCCCGACTACAGCGCGCTGGGCGGCTCGGTCTCGCTCAACGACGACGCGCTGAGCGGCAGCGGCGGCAACGTGAACCTCGACCCGGTGCGCTCGACCAACTTCGACATCGGCGCCGAGTGGTATTACGCACCGAAGGCGCTGCTGTCGGCCGGCCTGTTCTACATGGACCTGCGCTCGATCGTAGCCCAGGGCACGGCGACCGGCAACTACTACAACAACAAGCGCGAGACCTTTACCGACTACCTGATCACGTCGCCCTACAACACCAGCGGCAAGAACAAGGGCGTGGAGCTGAGCTGGCAGCAGCCGTTCCTGGACAACTTCGGCATGCTGGTCAACTACACCTATGCCGACGGTGAGCTGGACGATGGCGGCGAGCTGCTCAACTCCTCGAAGAACACCTATAACGTGACCGGTTACTTCGAGAACGAGCGCTTCTCGGCGCGCCTGGCCTACAACTGGCGTTCCAAGTACAAGGCCGGCGTGGACCGCGGCGCCAGCCAGCACGTGGACGACATGCCGTCGCTGGCGGCCTCGGTCAACGTCAAGCTGACGGACAAACTGACGCTGACCTTCGATGCGCTGAACCTCACCAACGAGACCATCAAGATGTACGCCGAAAACGAGGACCGGCCGCGCGCCTTCTACTCGAACGGCCGCACCTTCTACCTCGGCCTGCGCGGCAAGCTGTAAGTCACCAAGGGGAGGCGCCGCGTGCGCCTCCCCAACCTGGAATACATCCCATGACGTACCGACCAGACGGCGGCCCGGCGATCGCGATCGCCTGGGAATGCCTCTCCAACTTCACGCGCGACGACGCGTTCACGGCGCGGCTCACGCTGCGCAACGACGGCCGCGACGCGATCGCGTCAGGCTGGACCCTGTGCTTCAACACCTGCCGCAAGATCTTGCCCGAGACGGTCAGCGCCGGCTTCCAGGCCACGCATCTGAACGGCGATCTGTTCAGCCTGCGCATGCCGCGCGGCGACGCCTGGCTGCCCGGGCAGACCCACACGATCGACTACGAATCGCTGCACTGGGCGATCAGCATCACCGACGCGCCTCTGGGCTTCTATCTGCTGGATGCGGCGGGGAGGGCGTTCGACCTGGGTGACCCCGAGATCGCGCCCTTCGTGCTGCCCGAGCAGCGCCACCGCATGCGCGGCGACTTGCTGCCGACGGCCGATGCGGCCTGGCGATTCGAACAGAACGCGGTGCTGTCGCTACTGGGCAACGACGCCGTCGGCCGCATCACGCCGCGTCCGCGCATGGCGCGCTTTGACTCGCGCAGCTGTGTGCTCCGACGCTCGACCCCTTTCCACTGCGGCGCGCATCTCGACAACGAGTCGGCATTCCTGCGCTCGCTCCTGGCCACGCTGCCCGAGGCAGAAGGCGGAGCGTCCATCGCGCTCGAGACCGATCCCGCGATGGAAGCCGAAGCCTATCTACTGGAGATCGCACCCGAGCGCGTCCTGGTGCGCGGCGCCGGCGCGCACGGCGTGTTCAATGGCCTGCAAAGCCTGGCCCAGCTCCTGGCGCCAGACGGCACGCTGCCTTGCGGCAGGGTAGTGGACACACCGCGCTTCGCCTACCGCGGCATGATGCTCGACGTGGCGCGCCACTTTTCCAGCCTCGACACCGTGCTGCGCCTGCTCGACTGCATGGCGAGCTATAAACTCAACCGCTTCCACTTCCACCTGACCGACGACGAAGGCTGGCGCCTGGCGATCGCCGCGCTGCCCGAGCTGACCGAGGTCGGCGCCCGGCGCGGCGTGTCCGAGCCGGGCGAGCCGCCCTGCCTGCCACCATCGTTCGGGTCCGGCGCCGACACGCTTGCGCACGGCGGCAGCGGCTTTTATACGGCAGACGAATTCGTGGCCATCCTGCGCCACGCGCAGCGCCTGCACATCGAGGTGATCCCCGAATTCAATATGCCGGGCCACGCGCGCGCGGCGGTCGAGGCGATGCGGGTGCGCCATGCGCGATTGAGCGCGGCGGGCGACGTCGCCGGCGCCGGGGAATTCCTGCTGAGCGATCCGGATGATGCTTCGGTCTACGAATCGGTGCAGCTGTGGCACGACAATGTGATGTGCATCGCGCTGCCGTCGGTCGACCGCTTCATCGACACCGTGGTCGCCGAGGTCGCGGCGCTGTATCGGCAGGCCGGCGCGCCCTTGCACGTGCTGCACACCGGCGGCGACGAAGTACCGCTCGGCGCCTGGCTCGGCTCGCCGGCCTGCCAGGCGCGCATGCGCGCACACGGCTGGCTGGAGGCGCGCGAGTTGCGCGATGACTTCCAGGCGCGCTGCCGCGCGATCCTGGCGCGCCACGGCATCGCCTTCAGCGGCTGGGAAGAGACCGCGCTGACCTCGAACGGCACAGGGCAGGAGTCAGACGTCTACGTCTGGAACAACGGCTGGGGTTCGGGCCAGGAAGACTGCGCCAACCGCCTGGCCAATGCCGGCCACGAAGTGGTGCTGTCCAGCGCCGCCAGCCTGTACTTCGACTTCGCCTACGCCAAGCATCCGCAGGAACCGGGCTATTACTGGGCCGGCTTCGTCGATACCCGTGAACCCTTCGGCATGGTTCCCCTCGATACGCCGCTGCTGCCTCAGCATGACGCAATGGGCCGTGCGCCGACCCTTGCGCAAATAGCGGCGCTGGCCCCGCTCGACGCCGGCGGACGCCAACGCGTCAAGGGTCTGCAAGGGCAGTTGTGGGGCGAGAATGCGCGTTCGCGCGAGCGGGTCGAGTACCTGGCGCTGCCGCGCCTGATCGGCCTGGCCGAACGGGCCTGGAGCGCGGATCCGGGCTGGAAGCATCCCGAGGAACTGGCCGCCGACTGGAACGAATTCGCCAACCGCCTCGGCCAGCGCGAGCTGCCGCGCCTGGACCGCCAGCCGCAGCCCTGGGCCTACCGCCTGCCGCCGCCCGGCGCGGTGATCGAGGAGGGCCGGCTGCATGCGAATATCGCCCTGCCGGGCCTGGCCGTGCATTACACTCTGGATGGCAGCGAGCCCGGCGCCCACAGCCCACGCTACACGGCGCCGGTGCCGCTCGCCGGCAGCCGCAGCGTGAAGCTGGCCAGCGTCGACACCCGTGGCCGCGCCAGCCGCATCGTCACCCTGAACCTGGAATTGCCATGACCGCGATGAACGACGCTCCTGTCGCCAAGATCGAACGCCGCCATCCGCTGTCCTGGGTCCCGACCCTGTACCTGGCCCAGGGCTTGCCGTTCTACGCGGTGGCGCTGGTGGCGGGCCAGATGCTCAAGAGTATGGGCGTGCCGAATGACCAGATCGCGCGCTGGACCGGTTTATTGGGCCTGGCCTGGGCCTTCAAGGCGCTATGGAGCCCGTTCATGGAGCTCGCGCCCAGCCGGCGCCTGGCGGTGGTCGCCTGCCAGCTGATCGGCGGCGCCTGCCTGGCGCTGGTGGCGCTGGCGCTGCAGCTGCCCATGTGGTTCGCGCTGTGCATCGCGCTGCTGGCGATCGTCTCGCTGGCCTCGAGCACCCACGACATCGTCGCCGACGGCATCTATATCGCCAGCCTCGATGCGCGCGAACAGGCCGCCTATGCCGGCTGGCAGGGCGCCTTCTTCAATGCCGCCAAGTTCATCTCGCTGGGCGGTCTCCTGATCCTGGCCGGGGCGCTGGAACAGCGCTTCGGCATCGAGGCCGCCTGGACCACGGTATTCCTGCTGCTGGGCGGCCTGATGGCGCTGCTCGGGCTGTACCATGTGCGCGCCCTGCCGGCCACGCCCAAGGTGCGCGGCGCGGCGCGCAGCCTGGGCGCCATCGGGGCCACGCTGGTCGACGTGATCAGGACCTTCTTCGCCAAGCCCGGCATCTGGCTGGCGATCCTGTTCATCATCCTGTTCCGCGCCGGCGAAGGGCAGATCCAGTCGATCGGCCCGCTCTTCCTGCGCGATGCGCGCGAGGTCGGCGGCCTGGGGCTCACCACGGCCGAAGTAGGCTGGGCCTACGGCACGGTCGGCACCGCCGCCTTTTTGGTGGGCAGCATCGCCGGCGGCTATTTCACGGCCTGGTTGAGCCTCAAGCGCGCGCTGCCTATCCTGATCCTGGCGATGAACCTGCCGAACGCCGCCTTCTGGTACCTGAGCCATGCCCAGCCCGAGTCGATGCCGTTGATCGTCGGCCTGCTGGGCATCGAGATGTTCGGCTACGGCTTCGGCTTCGTCGGCGTGATCCTGTTCATCATGCAGGTGGTGGCCAGCGGCCGCTACCAGGCGGCCCACTATGCGCTGGGCACCGGCTTCATGCAGCTGGGCTTTGTATTGTTTCGCACGATCAGCGGCGACATCCAGCAGGCGCTGGGCTACCGCGACTTCTTCCTGTGGGTGCTGCTGGCCAGCGTGCCGGTGCTGGTGCTGAGCCGCTTCATGAAGCTGCAGCCCGCGCCGACATCCGCGCCTAGCGCTTCTTGACGGGCAGGGCCAGCCAGCCGCGCCAGCCGCCGGCGCCGTCGCGCTCGACCTTCTGGATGTGCGGGCGGGTGGCGTCCAGCCGCCATACGGCCTGGCGCTCGAGCCAGTCCTCGTACATCGCACGGAAGCGCGGCCAGTCGCCGTCGAAATCGAGGCAGGCGTAGCTGCCGGCCGGCAGCACGCGCAGGCCGAGCGTTGGATCGTCGTCCGGCGCCTCGGCGCCCAAGCCGAAGTCGTAGCAGTATTCGCGTTCGCCCGTGAAGCCGGGATCCTCGTCGAACACCCCATACCAGGATGCGCCGTGCGCGAGGCCCGTGCGTTCGCGCTCGCAGATGAAGGCATTGCAGGCCAGCGACAGGGCGGCGCCCGACTGGCCGAAGAAGCGCTGGTAGCGCAGGTTCACGGCGGGCAGGCTGCGCACCGTGACGCGGCCCGCGACGCTGCCCGGTTCGGGCGGACAGTAGGGCGCCTGCAATGCTGCCAGGTTGCTCGGTTCGGCCACAAAGAAACTGACGTCGCTCTCGCGCCCGACTTGGGCGTCCATATAGGCGCGCCAGCCGCCGTCGCGCCATTCCTTGGCCGACATCGCGAACTGCTGGCGGAAGGCCTTGGAGAAGGCCGCATTGGACGGAAAGCCGCAATCCTGGGCGATGCGCCCGACCGGCACGTCCGGCTCGTGGCGCAGCAGGTGGGCGGCGCGGCGCAGGCGGCGCTTGCGCTGGTACTCGACCGCCGAGAAGCCGGTGAGTTCGCGGAAGATGCGGTCGAAGTGGTAGCTCGAATAGCTTGCCGAGGCGGCCAGGCTGCCCAGGGCCAGCGGGTCGCCGACCGAATCGAGCATCAGGTCCATCACCTCGTACAGGCGCGAATCGCGCGCGATGGCGCGCGATACAACCCGCGGGGGCGCCACGGCATGGGAAATGGGGCTGGATTGACGAACCATCGCATAATGTGTTTACAAATTTGAATCGATTATGCGTCCAAACCTGTCCGCGTGGGGCGCTATGTGTTGCGGGAGCAACAGTCAAGACAGCTCGGGTAAGCGTCTCGCACGACATGGATGGACCTGTCGCGCACGAGAGACGTCTGCAGCGCTGCGACATTGTAATAAGTCACTTACAATGATGAATTGACAACATCTGACCGTGGACGCGATAGCGCGTTACTGTTTACGGAGAAATTATGCAGACGGTACTCTCGGCGGGATTCATCCTTGCCATCGTTTTGTGGGGTGTGATCGCCCCTGACAGCATGGGTGCGGTGTTCGACACCGTCCTCGCATCCGTCACGCGCAATCTCGGCTGGTTCTACCTCTGGGTCGTGCTGGGCCTGGTCGTATTCGCCCTGTTCATGGCGTTCAGCCGTTACGGCAACCTCAAGCTGGGCGACGAGGACGACGAACCCGAGTTCTCGATCGGCAGCTGGTTCTCGATGCTGTTCGCCGCCGGCATGGGCATCGGCCTCGTGTTCTTCGGCGTGGCCGAACCGATCTCGCACTATATCGATGCGCCGCCCGGCACCGTGTCTTCCACCCCGGAAGCGGCGGGCGTGGCGATGCGCTACACCTTCTTCCACTGGGGCATCCATCCATGGGCCGTCTACAGCGCAGTGGCGCTGGCGATCGCCTTCTTCCAGTACCGGCGCGGCGGCGATGCCCTGGTCAGCACCGCGACCGGGGCCTTGCCCTGGCCGATCATCAAGCGCCTGGGCGGCCTGTTCAACGGCCTGGCGGTGGTGGCCACCGCCTTCGGCGTGGCCGCTTCGCTCGGCCTTGGCGCCATGCAGATCAACAGCGGCATGAACAAGGTGTTCGGGCTCGCGATCGGCGAGGCCTCGCAGATCGGCATCATCCTGGTCGCCACCGCCCTGTTCCTGGGCTCGGCGATCAGCGGCGTGACACGCGGCGTCAAGATCCTCTCGAACATCAACATGACCATGGCCGGTGTACTGGCGCTGGTGGTGTTCCTGGTCGGCCCGACGGTGGCGATCATCGACACCTTCACCAGCACCCTGGGCAGCTACGTGACCGAGTTCGTGCGCATGAGCCTGCGCGCTACCCCTTTCCGCGACAGCAACTGGGTCGGCAGCTGGACCATCTTCTACTGGGCCTGGTGGATCTCGTGGTCGCCGTTCGTGGGCCTGTTCATCGCGCGCGTTTCGCGCGGCCGCACGATCCGCGAATTCATTATCGGCACCATGCTGGCGCCGACCCTGGCCGCCTTCCTGTGGTTCTCGATCTTCGGCGGCACCGCGCTGCACATGGAGATCTGGCAGCAGGTCCCGATCTCGGACGCGGTGCGCGCCGACACCTCGACCGCGCTGTTCGCGCTGTTCGACGCCCTGCCGCTGGGCCTGGTCATGTCGGCCGTGGCCACGGTGCTGGTGCTGGTGTTCTTCGTCACCTCGGGCGACTCGGCGGTGCTGGTGCTGGGCATGATGAGCAGCGGCGGCAACCCGAACCCGTCCACGAAGTCCAAGCTGATGTGGGGCGGCCTGATCGCCGGCATGGCGATCAGCCTGCTGTTGGCGGGCGGCCTGAAGGCGCTGCAGACGGCCACCATCGTGTTCGCGGTGCCGTTCTCGCTGGTGATCATCCTGATGATGGTCGCGCTCTACCGCGGCGTCTGCGAGGACTGGGCGGCGCACGAGAAGCGCGAGCGCGAACTGCGCCGCCGCATGCGCCAGATGGTCGAGAAGTAAGTGAAGTGAAGCGCGCCCCTGGACGGGGCGCGCGAGAACTCAGGAGGCCAGCGCGCGCAGCAGCAGGCCGGTGATGTAGGCGCAGTAGGTGCCCAGCGCGTAGCCGATCACCGCCAGCAGTACCCCGACCGGCGCCAGCGCCGGATGGAAGGCGCTGGCGATCACGGGCGCCGAGGCGGCGCCGCCGATATTGGCCTGCGAGCCCACTGCCATGAAGAACAGGGGGGCGCGGATCAGCTTGGCCACCAGCAGCATCAGGCCGCCGTGCACCGCGATCCAGATCAGGCCCAGCAGGAACAGCCATGGGCGGTCGAGCAGGGCGTTCAGGTCCATGTGCATGCCGATGGTCGCCACCAGGATGTACAGCATGGCCGAGCCGATCGTCGAGGCGCCCGCGCCTTCCAGCTTGCGCGCCCGCGTAAAACTGAGCAACAGGCCGAAGGTCGTGGCATACACCACGATCCAGAAGAAGCTCGAGGTCAGGCTGTAGTCCTGCAAGCGCCATTCGGCCGGCAGGCTGGCGATCCAGGCGACTGTGGGGCCGGTCAGCGCATGCGACAGGCCGGTCGCGCCCAGGCCCACGGCCAGCACCACCATCACGTCGGTCAACGTCGGAATGCGCGCATGCTCGGCCTGGTAATGCTCGATCTTTTCCTTGAGCGCGTTGATGGCCGAAACGTCGGCGCCGGTCCAGCGGTCGAACGCCTGGGCGCGGCTGGCCAGGAACAGCAGCACCGCCATCCAGACGTTGGCGACCAGCACGTCGACCGCGACGAACTGGCCGAACAGGGTGGCTTCGACCTCGAACACCTCCTTCATCGCCGCCTGGTTGGCGCCGCCGCCGATCCAGGAACCGGCCACGGTGGTCATGCCGCGCCAGGTGTCGCCGGCCACGGTCTCGGGATGGATGAAGCCCATCGCGACGAAGGACACGATGGCGCCGAGCATCACGCCGGCGGTCCCGGTGAGGAACATGATGACGGCCTTGGGACCGAGCCGCAGCACGGCGCCGAAGTCGATCGCCACGCACAGCAGCACCAGCGCGGTCGGCAGCAGGTAGTCGCGCGCCACCGGATACAGGGAGGAGGCGTTGCCATCGATGATGCCGGCCGTGTTGAGCAGCGCCGGGATCAGGTAGCACAGCAGCAGGGCCGGCACATAGGTATAGAACTTGTGCCAGAAACCGGATTTGCGGGAAGCGCTCCAGAAGACGGCGCCGAGGATGACGGCCAGCATGCCGAGGACGACGGCATCGTTGGTGACCAGCGGGGAAGCATTCTGCATTCGTGGGTCCAGGTGAAGGAGGAAGATGGCTGTCCCGTCTCGACGGGGGCGGACGGCGCATTCTACATTTTTTGTCTTGAAAATCATGTCTTTACCGCATCAAAATATCTTGCCCGCTTCGCCGGGCCTGTCGCCGGTTTGTCCCGCTGACGTCGCGTGCGGGCTTTGGATGTATGGTGAAATGCCGCTTCATCCAGTCACTTCGGAGGTGCGGCATGACGCAAGCATTCAAGGCAGGCGACAAGGTGCAGTGGAAGTCGTCGCAAGGCACGGTCACGGGCAAGGTCAGGAAAAAGCTGACCGCGCCCACCGACATCAAGAGCCATCACGTGGCGGCATCGAAGGACAACCCGGAATACCTGGTGACCAGCGACAAGACCGGCGCCGAGGCGGCGCACAAGCCAGGATCGCTGAAGAAGGCTTGATGGACTACGCTTAAGATTCGCTTCACCTTCGCGCGGCATGCTCGGCGGCGGGTTGTTTACGCCATACTGGCGTTCCCCTGTTGCCGGACTTCCGCATGCGCATCCTGTTGGTCGAAGACGATATCTCCCTGGGCGAAACCATCCAGGCCTGGCTGCGCCTTGACCAGCACGCGGTGGACTGGGTCCAGCGCGGCGATTCCGCCGACACCGCCCTCAAGACCCACCATTACGACTGCGTGCTGCTCGACCGCGGGCTGCCCGGCCTGTCCGGCGACGACCTGCTGGCCCGGCTGCGCAAGGCCGGCAACGGCGTGCCGGTGATCCTGATCACCGCCTTCAATGCGCTGGCCGACCGGGTCGAGGGACTGGACCTGGGCGCCGACGACTACCTGGTCAAGCCCTTCGAGCTCGAAGAGATGTCGGCCCGCATCCGCGCCGCCGTGCGGCGCGGCGCCAACCAGGTGAGCAATGAGCTGCGCCACGCCGACATCGCCCTGAACCTCGACACCAAGGTGGCGACCCTGGCCGGCCAGCCGGTCGCGCTGACCGCGCGCGAGTACAACGTGCTGTACGCGCTGCTGCTCCGGAAGAACTCCATCGTCACCCGCGCCCAGATCGAGGAAGCCCTGTATGGCTGGGGCGACGAGGTGGAAAGCAATGCCATCGAGGTGTACATCCACAACCTGCGCAAGAAGCTCGGCGGCGACAGCATCGTGACAGTGCGCGGCTTGGGCTATCGGCTGAAGAACGATGGCGAGTAAAACAAACGACAAGGAAGCGCCATGGTCGCTGCGGCGCCGCCTGCTGGCCGTCATCGTTTCCGCCAGCACCGTGCTGTGGCTGGCGAGCCTGGGCATCGTCACCGTCATCGCCTGGCAGGAAACCAATGAGGTGTTCGACGACGCGCTGGAGGAGTCGGGCTATATGATCATGGCGGCGACGACCGACTGGAACGAACGCGGCCTGCTGCCGCAGGCGGGGGCGAGTGGTGAACATGGCCGCAAGGTCGACATGCAATACCAGATCGTGGTCGACGGCCGCGTGATCCAGCGTACCGGCGACGCGCCGCTGCGGCCCTATGTGTCCAACTTCAACGACGACCACGGTTTCGCCGAGGCGCTGGCGAATGGCGAGCGCTGGCGCGTTTTCGTGGTGCGCGACGAGGCCCGCAACTTCGAGGTGCAGGTCGGCCAGCAGGTCGATAAGCGGTACGACATCCTGGAAGAGCTGGCCGATTCGCTGTGGCTGCCCGTGCTGGGCTTCCTGCTGCTGCTGGCGCTGGTGTGCTGGGTCCTGACCGGCCGTGTCTTGAAGCCTTTGCGCCGCACCGCCGCCAGCATCGCGGCCAAGACGCCCGACGACCTGGCCCAGGTGCCGACCGCGGGCCAGGCGCGCGAGGTGCTGCCGATCGTGCAGGCATTGAATGGCGTGCTGGGACGGCTGGACGCTGCCCTGCAGGCCGAGCGCCGCTTCACCGCCGACGCCGCCCACGAGCTGCGCACGCCGCTGGCGGGCCTGCATATGCACGTGCAGCTGCTGCAGCGCCAGCATCCCGAGCTGGCCGCGCCATTCCAGAAGCTGCGCCAGGACATCGCGCGCCTGACGGCGCTGGTCGACAGCCTCTTGACGCTGGCGCGCCTGGATCCGCTGGCGCGCGAGCAGCTGGTGCGCCAGCCGGCCCTGCTACCGCCGCTGTTCGAGCGCGTGGCCGCCATGCATGCGCAGGAGGCGGCCGCGCGCGGCATCGCGCTGGCGCTGCGCTGTGAGCTGCACGAGGTGCAGGCCGACCCGCAGATGCTCGAGATCGTGCTGCGCAACCTGGTCGACAATGCGCTGCGCTATTGCCCGGACGGCAGCCGGATCGAGATCGCGGCCGTGCGGCAGGCCGGTCATGCACGCATCGTCGTGCGCGACGACGGCCCCGGTGTCGATGCCGAGAGCCGCCAGCGCCTGACCGAGCGTTTCTTTCGGGTGCTGGGGCAGGGGCAGCAGGGCAGCGGGCTTGGGCTGTCGATCGTCAAGCGCATCGCTGATCTGCATGGCATTGCGCTGGCGTTCGGGCCAGGGATCGATGGGCGTGGGCTGGGGGTGACGCTGGACCTTCCCGCCTGATGGTGTCTTAAGATCGGTTTAATGTCCGGCCGGTGTAATGCGCCTGTGCCTGCCAACAAGTGCAGGCAAATCCCGACAGACCAAGACAAAGGACCGACCATGAAACGTATTTTCCAGATCTCCTGCATCGCCGCACTGCTCGCCGGTTCGGCCGTCGCCGTTGCACAGAATATCGCCGATGCGCCGCCCGGCGCGGCTGTCGACATCAAGCCGGTCTCGGGCTACGCCGGCCCGTCCGGCGCCCCGCTGATGACGGCGAAAGACCTGCTGGCCAAGGGCAAGGACGACCAGTACGTGCGCCTGAAAGGCAAGCTGACCAGCCACAAGGGCGACGAGGACTACGAGTTCACCGACGCCAGCGGCAAGATCACCGTCGAGATCGACGCCGACCGCTTCCCGCAGGGCATGAAGGTCGACCACAACACCACGGTCGAGCTGACCGGCGAGTTCGACAAGGAGATGTTCGGCGAATCGAAGGTGGACGTCGAGCAGATCAAGGTCGTGAGCAATTAAGAAGCGGGCGGCATGGGCGATAATGGCAGTTTGACCGCCATGCCACGCCGCCCATGTACTACGACCACGCCGACCTGAAACACGGCTTCGATGCCGGCACCCTGCAGCGCGGGGAAGACTACGCGCGCAAAGGCATGGTGCGGGCGGCGCGCCGCGACGGCGACCGCCTCGTTGGCGAAGTCAGCGGCAGTGGCAGCGAGCTGTACCGCCAGACCATCCGTTTCCGCGCCGAGCGTGGCGGTATCGGCTTCCAAGGCAGTTGCAGCTGTCCCATGAGCTATAACTGCAAGCATGTGGTTGCCGTGCTGCTGGCAGACCTGGATGCGGTGGCGGCTGCCAGGTCGCCGCAAGCGGTAGCCGCGCTGTCCGAGCGCTGGCTGCAGCAGCTGGCGAGCTTGCCGGCCGCTGTGGGCGCATCTTCCTGCGGCGCCTCCGAGTCGAACCTGGCCTGGGTGCTGGCGCCCGACCCGGCCACGGGCGCCCCGCGTCTGCACGTGCGCCTCGCGCGCCGGCGCAAGAACGGCGATATTTCCACCACCCTACCGATCAACGATATTCATGCAATGATCGGCTCCCCGGCATTGCCTGGCGAAGAGGAATTCCTGCGGCTATTCGTGGCGTTGAAGGCGGGCCGGGTGGTCGCCAGCGGCGCCGCACTATCGGGGCCGATCGGCGCGCAGTTACTCGGACGCTTGTGTAGCGAGGGAAGGCTGCTGTTTGGCTGGTCGGACGACGACATGCGGCGGGGAAAGGTCTATCTCATGCGGCCCGGGCCGCGGCGCCAGGCGAGCCTGTGCTGGCGCTCCGCCGAACAATTCGGCGACGCCGTGACATTGGGCTGGCAGTTCGACGATGCCGGCGCGCCAGATGCGGTGCTGCCGACCGACCCTCCGTACTACCTCGAGGATGACATGCTCGGCGAGCTGGCCTTGCCGCCGTCGCTCGCGGCATTTCCTCCGGCCTTGTTGGTGAGCGTGGCGGCCGAGTCGCCCGCGCTGCACTCCGAGCAACGCGCCGGCATGGCCTTGCGCCTTGCCGATCTTGGGCTGGACCGTTTCGTGCCGCTGCCACAGGCAATCGAGACGCGGCGCCGCAGCGACATCGCCCCCACCCCCTGCCTGCTCCTGGACAGCGTATATACCGACCGCGGCCGGGACCTGGCCTGGCATGACTACGCGATTCCTCACTTCGAGTACGACGGCTGCAGCACGGACCGTGTGAACGAGCCGGTCCTGCGCACGGTGGAGGATGGCGTCGTCCAGCTCATCGAGCGCGATTTCGCCGCCGAAGCCGCAGCCGCCGCCGTGCTGGCCGATCTCGGTTTCCGCGCGCCGCCTGCTGACTCCCCTCTCGGCGACTTGCCCGATGCGCTGCAACTGAACGACGAGGCCGCCTGGGTCGCCTTCACGCGTCGTGACATCCCACGCCTGCGTGCGTCCGGATGGGAGATCGATTTCGATGGCAACTACCGCTACGACCTGGCCGAAGTCGACGACTGGTACGCCGAACTCGACGAAGAAGGCGAGGGCGGCAACGCCTGGTTCTCGCTGGAGCTCGGCATCGTCGTCGGCGGTGAGCGCCATGCGCTATTGCCGCTGCTGGTGCAGATGGTGCGCGCCGCGCCGCGCGATTTCGCCGCGCCCGCGCTGGCCGCGCGCGCTGAAGAGGACGCGCTGATCGTCGAGCTGGATACCTATGAGCGCGTCGCCCTGCCCTGGGGCCGCGTCAAGCCGATCCTGGCCACGCTGGGCGAGCTGTATTTCGGCGAGCGCCTGGGCAAAGGGGTGCGCCTGCCGGCCATGGATGCCGCGCGCCTGGCCGAACTGGAGCGCGCCGCGCGGCTGCGCTGGATCGGCGGCGAGCGCCTGCGCGAACTGGGCCGCAAGCTCGACAGCTTCGGCGGCATCCAGGCCGTCGCGCCGCCGGCGGGATTGCAGGCATCCTTGCGGCCCTACCAGCTGGGCGGCCTGGCCTGGTTGCAGTTCCTGCGCGAATACGGCTTCGGCGGCATCCTGGCCGACGACATGGGACTGGGAAAAACCGTCCAGACCCTGGCCCACATCCTGTTCGAGAAAGAGGCGGGGCGGCTCGACGCGCCGGCCCTGGTCGTGGCGCCGACCAGCCTGATGCCGAACTGGCAGGCCGAAGCCGCGCGCTTCGCGCCCGGCCTGCGCGTGCTGCTCCTGCACGGCAAGGAGCGCGCCGCGCAGTTCGACGCCATCGGCGAGCACGACCTGGTGCTGACCACCTATGCCTTGCTGGGCCGCGACGAAGACGCGCTGCGCCTGCACCGCTACCACCTGCTGATCCTGGATGAGGCGCAGTACATCAAGAACAGCCGTACCAAGGCCGCGCAGACCGCGCGCCTGCTCGATGCCCGTCATCGCCTGTGCCTGACAGGCACGCCGGTGCAGAACCACCTGGGCGAACTTTGGTCGCAGTTCAACTTCCTGATGCCGGGCCTGCTGGGCGACGAAAAATCCTTCAAGGCCGATTACCGCAAGCCGATCGAGCTGGGGGGCGACGTGCAGCGCAAGGACTTCCTGGCGCGCCGCGTCAAACCCTTCATGCTGCGGCGGACCAAGGACAAGGTGGCGACCGAACTGCCGCCCAAGACCGAGATCGTGCTGCCGGTCGAGTTGGGCAGCGCGCAGCGCGACCTGTACGAGACGGTGCGGGTGGCGATGGACCGCAAGGTGCGGGCCGAGATCGACCGCAAGGGCCTGGCGCGCAGCCACATCGTGATCCTCGAGGCCCTGCTCAAGCTGCGCCAGGTGTGCTGCGATCCACGCCTGATCGAGCCATCGAGCGCGACCGGCTCGGCCAAGCTCGATACGCTGATGGAGTTGCTCGACACCCTGACCAGCGAAGGCCGCAAGGTGCTGGTGTTCTCGCAGTTCACCAGCATGCTGGCGCTGGTCGGCGCGGCATTGCGCGAACGCGGCACCGATTTCGTCGAGCTCACCGGCAGCACCCTCGATCGCGCCGCCCCGGTCGCCGCCTTCCAGCAGGGGCAGGTGGGGGTATTCCTGATCAGCCTGAAGGCAGGCGGCGTGGGACTCAACCTGACGGCGGCCGACACCGTCATCCATTACGATCCCTGGTGGAACCCGGCCAGCGAAAACCAGGCCACCGACCGCGCCTGGCGCATCGGCCAGCAGCAGCCGGTGTTCGTCTACAAGCTGATCGCGCGCGGCACGCTGGAAGAAAAAATCCAGGAGATGCAGCGCCGCAAGGGCGAGCTGGCGAATGCGGTGCTGGTCAACGAAGGAGAAACCGAGCTGGCGCCGGGACTGCAGGCGGATGACTTGCGCGCCATCTTTTCGCTGGCGCCACCGGCAAAGGACGCCTAGGGTCTGACTGAATCTGGCGTCATAGCGTCCGTTTGTACATCAGTCCCGCAGCCTCAGCCCGTCATTCTTGCCACTGGCAAAAATGACTTCCCGCGCAGGCGAGAATCCAAGTTCGTAGCGCAGCCACTCCGTGGAAGGGCGGCAGTGAAGCATGAGACTGAGATTCCCGTCTTCGCAGAATGACGTGGTGAGGTCGCGGTACTAACGTGAAAAACACTTTGCTGATCCTGCACCCTCAATAAAATAAACCCTAGTCCTGCACCACGCTGACGCGCGCGAAGCGCAGGTTCTCGAACACCTTGATGCGGCCCGTCAGCGGCCACCAGTCGTACAGGAAGATCTGGGCCGGCCGCCACATCGCCACCCAGCCGATGATGGTCAGGCTTTCACGCGCGATCCTGGCGAAGTGGCCGCTGGAAAACGTCTCGATGGCTGCCGCCAGCAACAGGCAGCTGACGACGAAAGCCACGCCGATCGCCAGGCTGATCCGGCCCTGGCGCAGCAGCTGCGTCAGTTCGCCGCGCACCAGTTCCACCTTGTAGCCATAGTAGTTGTGGATCGCGTCGGCGACCATGTCGCCGGCCTGTCCTGCCGGTGGCAGCTGCGCGACGTGGATGTTCAGGTGCAGGAGGCTGGCCGGCGGCAGCGACAGCGCCCAATTCTCGATATACGCCTCGCAGGCGTGGTCGAGGTCCTTGTTCAGGAAAGGCGCCGGGTCGAGCGAGTTGAACAGCTGCTGCAGTTCGCGCACGCGTAGTTCGAGGGTGTGGGTGGGTTGTTCGCTAATGTGCATGCGGCAAGCGTACCGCAGGTAATGATGGCGGGCAACCAGGCCAGGCCCGCCGGTGGACAGGCCTGGCGGTAAAGGATTTACGCTGACTTATCCTGGTGCGCATCCAGTTGCGCACGCAGTTCCTGGCCGTTCGAATGCGTGTAGTCCTTGTTGACTTCGCGCTTGATCAGCGATTTGAGTTGCGGGTCGATTTGCGTGCGCAGAACGCCCAGGAACTCGGGCGAGGCCGAGATCACCAGCTGCTGGAAGCGGCCGGCCTGGTGTGCCTGCTGCAGGTAGTTCGACACATCTTTGGCGAATTTCTGGGTCTCGTGTTCGATCGGCGTGACGGCCGGCTGGTAATCGCTGCCCTGTGCGCCGGCAGGCGCGGCATGCTGGAATCCGCCACCTTGTCCGCCGCCGATATTGTGGCCGCTATTCTGCGCGGAATGCGGGCTCATCTTGTCAGTGACGATGTCCAGCACGCGCTGTTGTGCGGACGGATTGACCAGGTCTTCGACCTCTTTCAAGGATGCCGCGTTATCGGCGTTGGAAAAGATGCGTGCACGGCCGGCATTGGCTGCGATCGTCCAGGTTGTTGGCATATTACCCCCTGTAAAAATGGTGTGATGAAATCGCCCGCAACATCGTCCCGATAATGTTGAGCCAGGACTTCTGCATGGCGACAAGTGATGATTCAGTATAGCCCTGCATGAAAATGCCCGGCGCACCGCCGTCTCTGGCGTGCGCGTCTTGCGCATTTGAAACAAGGGCGAAATCAATTTCCTTTGGATGTGCAGTACCTAACTGACCATGCTGCTCGTGCCCGGCATCATGAACCCATCGACAATAAGCATCTGAGAGGAGTTCATCATGGGTAAGTATTTCATTGGCTGGCTGCTGGGTATTCCTGCTGTCGTGCTCGTTATTCTGTATTTCATCTTCGGCTAACGCATGTTGGTCCCGCAAAAGAAAACGCCACCGTCAAGGTGGCGTTTTCTTTTTGTGCCTGGGTTACCCGCGTCAGGGCAAGGCCGGTTCGAGGACTTTTTCAGAAGCCAGCTGTTTTGCAGCGATGCCCTGCAGGGCGGCGGCGGTCCGCGCGTCGATGCCGATCTCGCGTGCGATCGCATCGCCGGCGCCGAGCGAGCGCGGATCGCGTCCGGTCACGCTGCCGAAGATGGTCAGCGCCTCCAGATAATAGCCATACACGCTGCCATGATACGCGTCATCTCCCCATAGATTGACCTGACCGGCCGGTATGCCGTGATAGGGATTGGCGGCGGCCACGCCGCTGGCGATCGCGCGGTTCCATGCTTCGCCAACCGGAATCACGCCGTTGATAAGGTGGGAAGCGGCATGGGCCGCGTCATGGCCGCGCCGCACGTCCAGTGCCATCTGCCGGATCGGCTTGCCGTACCAGGCGCCGCTTGCCAGCCAGGTCTGGTCGGCGCGCGACCAGGTCGCGCTCAGGCGGACGTCGACCTGCGGATTCTGCTTGTGGAATGCCTGGGCCAGCAGGCCGCTGTAATGGATCAGCTTGGCCGGATCGCCGGGAACATCCTGATCCAGCGTGCTATAGCCTTGCAGCAGCACGATATCCCATGGTTTCACGATGGTGGCGTGGCGGTGCTTGTAGTGGAAGTCGAGGCCGGCGCCGCCTTCCGTCTCCAGGCTGACCTCGTAGTCCAGTCCCGCCTGCTCCGTCATCGCCTTGAACAGCGCCGGCACGCCGCCGATCTTCGTGCCGTTGAGGTCAGTGACCGTGTGCGGACGGAAGTCATGCACCGTCGGGGCGCCGGCGCCATAGGTGAAGCTGTTGCCGACGAAAAGGATGGTGGTGGCGCTGGACGATGTGGATAGGCTCATTGCGGAGATGGCGAAGAGAAGGGCGCTCATGAAGCGCGGGAGAACGGAAAAGGGCATGTGCAGGCCTATCTTGAATGCAGGAGTGCAAGTGTGCAAAGAATATAAGCGAGAAAGCAAGAGCGATTTGCGCAGATGCCGGCATGCTACTCTTGCTATTCGTCCAATAACAACCTGGAACCCCATGAAAGCTATCCTGCCGATCCTTGCCGTGACCACCCTGATTGCCGGCTGCGCCGCTACCCCGTCGCCAGCCGACCCGCGCGACGCGTTCATGACCACCTTGCAAGGCATGTGCGGCCAGCGCTTCGAAGGCGCGCAATCGTACGCGGTCGACCCGAACAATGAATTCGCCGGCAAGAAGATCTCGACCCAGGTCAATTGCAGCGCGGCGGACGTCCGCATGCCGGTGCAGGTCGGCGAAGACCGTTCGCGCACCTGGATCTTCACCCGGCCGCAAGCCGGGCTGGAACTGCGCCACGATCACCGCTACCCCGACGGCAAGCCACACAAGGTCACGATGTACGGCGGCATGGCGAAGGAGGGCGGCAGCGCGCGCTCCCAGGCTTTCCTGGCCGACAAGTACACCGCCGACCTCGTGCCGGGCGCGGAAACGAATGTCTGGACCGTCACCCTGAGCGAGGATGGCAAGACCCTGACCTATCGCCTGGAGCGTCACGCCAAGCCGCGTGCCGAATTCGTCCTGAACCGCGTATAGGGATAACGAACAGGGATAAACTTCCGGGGCGCTACTGCCGCCCGGATCAAATGTGCCGCTCTGGCCGCATGTTGCAGTGCGCAACGTTGCGACGTAATAATTTGCAAATAGCTATACTCAAATGGTCGGCGACATCGTCCCATGTTGAAGGAGCTTCATGCGGTTCAGATCGGTACAACTATCCATGCGCTTTATCGTCCCGCTGGCCCTGGTGCTGGCGCTGTTCGGTTATTTCGCGATCCCATGGATGGAAAATCTCACCGTACGCTGGTTCGTACGGGATCTCGATACGCGTTCCCAGCTGGTCTCGAGTACCTTGCAACAACCGTTGCTCAACTACCTCGAGGACAATGACTCGGCACGTATCAATGATGCGTTCAGCCGTGCGATCCAGGACGAGCGCCTGTATGCGCTCGCTTTCTGCGATCCCGGCGGAACCTTGCGCTACAAGACCGATACCTACCCGGAATCGCTCGGCTGCCGCCAGGACGCGAACGGCGAGGACGCCAATCCCGTCGTGCAACTGCCGCGCGGGCCGGTCCACGTCTCGAGCCGCGAGCTGACCCAGGACAGCATCTCCGCCGGCCGCCTGATCCTGGTGCAGGACATGAGCTTCATCGAGCGGCGCAGCGAAGACACCAAGAAATACATCATCGGCCTGTTCGTCCTGCTGGCTGGCGCCATTTCCCTGATCACCGTGCTGATCGCCCACCTGAGCTGGCACGGCTGGCTCAACGGCGTGCGTGAGATGCTGCGCGGCGAGTTGTCGCCCCGTCCACCAGGGCCGATGTCGCCGGAAATCGCGCCGCTGGCGAGCGAACTGCGCGCCCTGCTCAACGAATACAACCGCGACCTTCAGGGCAGCGGCGTCGAATCCCAGACCTGGGGTGCCGACACCCTCAAGACCTTGCTGAATCAGGACCTGGCGGGCGACGAGATCCTGGTGGTCTCGAACCGCGAGCCCTACATCCACGTGAACACGCCCAATGGCGTCAAGGTGCAGCGCCCGGCCAGCGGCCTGGTGACGGCGGTCGAAGCCGTGATGCGCGCCTGCTCCGGCACCTGGATCGCGCACGGCGCCGGCTCGGCCGACCGCGCCACGGTCGACGCCAACGACCATGTGCGCGTGCCGCCCGAGAACCCGAGCTACACGCTGCGCCGGGTCTGGCTGTCGAAGGAAGAAGAGCAGGGCTATTACTACGGTTTCGCCAACGAGGGCTTGTGGCCGCTGTGCCATATCGCCCACGTGCGGCCGGTGTTCCGCTCGACCGACTGGGCCGAATACGTCAGGGTCAACCAGCGCTTCGCCGACGCCGTGATCGCCGAGGCGCGCTCCGACAACCCGGTGGTGCTGGTGCAGGATTACCACTTCGCGCTGCTGCCGCGCATGGTGCGCGCGGTGCTGCCGAAGGCCACCATCATCACTTTCTGGCACATCCCCTGGCCGAATCCGGAATCGTTCGGCATCTGCCCGTGGCGCGAAGAAATCCTCGACGGCATGCTGGGCAGCACGATCCTCGGCTTCCATACGCCGTTCCACCGCAAGAACTTCCTCGATACCGTGGACCGCTACCTCGAGACCCGCATCGAGAACGAGGCCTCGACCGTCAGCTACGGCAACGAGCTGACCCAGGTGAAGCCGTACCCGATCTCGATCGCCTGGCCCGAGCCGGCGCCGGGCGAGTGCGACGTGGCGGCCTGCCGCGCCGAGATCCGCCAGGCGCTCTCGCTGCCGGCCGACCAGCTGCTGGGCATCGGCGTCGACCGCCTCGATTACACCAAGGGCATCGTCGAGCGCTTCCAGGCGGTCGAGCGCATGCTCGAGCTGCATCCGGACATGGTCGGCAAGTTCACCTTCGTGCAGATCGCGGCGCCCACCCGGTCCTCGCTCGACGAGTACCAGAACTTCGAAGCGCGGGTGCGCGCGCTGGCCCAGCGCATCAACCAGCGCTTTTCCAGCGGCAGTTACCTGCCCATCATCCTCAAGACCGAACACCATGAACAAGCACAATTGCGCACGTACTTCCGCGCTTCCGAGGTGTGCAGCGTGACCAGCCTGCACGATGGCATGAACCTGGTGGCCAAGGAATTCATCGCCTCGCGTGACGACGAGCAGGGCGTGCTGATCCTGAGCCAGTTCACCGGCGCCGCGCGCGAGCTGCACGAGGCGCTGATCGTCAACCCGTATCACATCGAAGAGGGCGCCGAGGCGCTCTACCGCGCACTGCGCATGCCGCAGGACGAGCAGCGCGAACGCATGCGCACCATGCGCCTGCGGGTGCGCGACTTCAACGTCTACCGCTGGGCCGGCCGCATGCTGCAGGACGCGGCCCGCCTGCGCCAGCGCGAGCGCGTGCGCTCCAGGATCAATTCGCTCAGCCAGAACCGGGTACGCAAGGGGGATGCATGACTGGACATATGAATGCGACCATCATCAATAATGAACAGGCGGCGCTGGACCTGCTGGCCGCACCCGATTGCGCACTCTTCCTCGATTTCGACGGCACGCTGGTGGACATCGCACCGCGCCCGGACCAGGTGGTCGTGACGCCTGAACTGTTGACATCGCTCGCGACCTTGCAGGCGCGGCTGGACGGCCGGCTGGCCATCGTCTCGGGCCGCCCGGTCGCCGAACTCGACCGGCTGCTGGCGCCGCTGGTCTTGCCGGCCGCGGGCGTGCACGGCATGGAGCGGCGCGGCTTCGACGGCGTGCTGCGCCAGCTGCCGGCGCCCGACTTCACGGCGGTGCGCACCCAGGCCCATGCGCTGGCGGCGCGCCATCCCGGCCTGTGGGTCGAGGAAAAGCATGGCGCGCTGGCGCTGCACTATCGCCAGGCGCCGGAACTGCAGGCGCTGTGCGTCGAGACCATGGCGGACGCGGTGCGCAGCAGCCTGGGCCTGCTGCTGATGGAAGGCAAGATGATCGTCGAGATCAAGGCCACCGGCGTCAGCAAGGGCACGGCGGTCCGCGACTTCCTGGCCGAGGCGCCGTTCCTTGGCCATCGCGCGCTGTTCATCGGCGACGACACCACCGACGAAGCCGGTTTCGATCACGTGGAGCGCGTCGGCGGTATCGGCCTCAAGGTCGGGCCCGGGCCGACGGTGGCCAGCTGCCGCATCGCATCGAGCCAGGCGGTGCGCGATGCGCTGGCGCAAGCCGCCGCCACGTCAACCATAGGAAAGGATTCAGCATGAATGATATTTCCCCAGAGTGCACATCGACCGCAGTGCACGACGCGCCGGGTTCCCTCGATTGCGGCGTGGTCGGCAATTGCGCCTTCAGCGCCATGATCGACCGCATGGGTCGCGTGGTGTGGTCCTGCCTGCCGCGTTTCGACGGCGATCCGGTGTTCAACGCCCTGGTCGACCCGAGCGAGAACGGCAGCCTGTGGAGCATCGAGCTCGAGGACGTCGTGCGCAGCGAGCAAGCCTATGAGCCCAACACGGCGGTGCTGCGCACGCGCCTGTACGACGCGGCCGGCAACGGCATCGAGATCACCGATTTCGCGCCGCGCTTCCTGAGCCGCGACCGCATGTTCCGGCCCCTGATGCTGATCCGTCGCGTGAAACCGCTCGGCGCCGGCGTGCGCGTGCGCATCAAGCTGCGGCCGCGCTTCGAATATGGCGCGAAGAAGCCCGGGATTACCCAGGGCAGCCACCATATCCGCTACGTCGGACCGGACCAGACGCTGCGCCTGAACACCGACGCCTCGCTCAGCTATGTGCTGTCCGAGTCGTTCTTCTTGCTCGACCGGCAGATGAACTTCATGCTGGGACCGGACGAGACGCTGGCCGACGGCATCAAGGACACCGCCCATCGCTTCGAGAAGGAGACGATCGGTTACTGGCGCACCTGGACCCGCCGCCTGGCGCTGCCGCTGGAGTGGCAGGACGTCGTGATCCGCGCCGCGATCACGCTCAAGCTGTCGCTGTTCGAAGACACCGGCGCCATCATCGCCGCCATGACCACCAGCATCCCGGAAGCCCCGGGCAGCGAACGCAACTGGGATTACCGCTTCTGCTGGCTGCGCGACGCCTTCTTCGTGATCCGGGCCCTGAACAGCCTGTCCGAGGTTGGGACCATGGAAGACTACCTGCGCTGGCTGGGCAATGTGGTGGCGCGCGCCAAGGGCGGGCACATCCAGCCGCTGTACGGCATCGGGCTCGAGGAGCACTTGCCCGAGTCGATCGTCGAGCACCTGCCCGGCTACCGCAACCACCGTCCGGTGCGCATCGGCAACCAGGCGCAAGAACACTTCCAGCACGATGTGTACGGCAATATCGTGCTCGGAGCGGCCCAGGCCTTCTTCGACCACCGCCTGTTCCGCCGCGCCGGCCACCCCGAATTCCGCCTGCTGGAGGAGGTGGGCGAGCAAGCCTTCCGCGTATGGGCCGAGCCGGACGCCGGCATGTGGGAGCTGCGCACCCGGGCCCGCGTGCATACCTCGTCGGTGCTGATGAACTGGGCCGCCTGCGACCGCCTGGCCAAGATCGCCGACGTGCTGGAGTTGCCGGACCGCGCCGCCTACTGGGGCGAGCGCGCCGAACTGATCCGTAACCGCCTGCTGGCCGAAGCCTGGAGCGAAGAACGCCAGGCCTTCGCCGAAAGCCTGGGCGGACGCGACCTGGACGCCAGCGTGCTCCTGATGGCCGAGATCAATTTCATCGACCCGAAAGATCCGCGCTTCGTCGCCACCGTCGACGCGCTGGAAAAATCGCTGTGCGACGGCCCCTATATGCGCCGTTACGAAGCGCCGGACGATTTCGGCGTGCCCGAGACCGCCTTCAATATCTGCACCTTCTGGCGCATCGACGCGCTGGCGCGGATCGGGCGGACGAAGGAAGCGCGCGAGGTGTTCGAGGCCATGCTGGCGGCGCGCAACCACCTGGGGCTGCTGTCGGAAGACACGCACCCGGTCACCGGTGAGATGTGGGGCAACTTCCCGCAGACGTATTCGATGGTTGGCCTGATCAACTGCGCCATGCGCCTGTCGAAATCGTGGAATAGTGTCGTGTAGCAGGACGTGGTCAAGTTATCAATGGCGCAACCAGGGTGAGGTTGTGCTATTGATCACAAAAATCGATTATTTTATTTTTAACGGATGCGGTAGTATCGCAGGTGTCTTTACGCCTTGAGGCCGCATCCGGCGGGGCTGGGAGGGGGTATTGGGCTTTCCGGTAGGAACGCACGATTGAAATTCGCATCAGATTGCTTGATGTATAATTTCCTGGTCAAAAAATTATCCATCAGGAAACATAGCGCCGTTGACATCCTATCAGAATGCGCACGGGCGTTTGCCGCCTCCGATCGTCTCACGACAGCAATCAATTAGATGACTATTAAAGTTCTCACCGTTTTCGGGACGCGACCGGAAGCAATCAAAATGGCTTCCGTGGTGCGTGTACTGTCCGAATCGCCCGACGTCGATGTCAAGGTCTGCGTGACCGCCCAGCATCGTCAAATGCTGGACCAGGTATTGAGCCTGTTTTCGCTCACCCCCGATTTCGACCTGAACCTGATGACCCCGGGTCAGGATCTTTCCGATATCACTTCGAAGGTGCTCACGGGTATGCGCAGCGTGCTGCGCGAGTGGCGTCCGGATGTTGTTTTTGTTCACGGCGATACTACCACGACTTTTGCGACCAGCCTCGCCGCGTATTACGAGCGGATACCGGTCGGCCACGTGGAAGCAGGCCTGCGTACCGGAAACATCTACTCGCCATGGCCAGAAGAAGTGAATCGCTGCCTGACCGGCGTGATCGCCAGCCTGCATTTCGCCCCGACCGAGCACGCCCGGCAGAATCTGCTGAACGAAGGCGTGCCGGCCGCGAATATCTGCGTCACCGGCAATACCGTGGTGGATTCCTTGCTGGACGTCGTCAAGCGGCTGGACACCGATACCGGGCTCAAGCGCGACATGGAAGCCCAGTTCGACTTCCTCGACAGCAAGAAGAAACTGATCCTGGTGACCGGCCACCGGCGCGAGAATTTCGGCGACGGCTTCGAGAACATCTGCCGCGCCCTGGATGAAGTCAGCCGCATGCCCGATGTCGAAGTACTGTATCCGGTGCACCTGAATCCGAACGTGCAGGAACCGGTGCAACGTATCCTCAAGGGCAACCCGAACGTGCACCTGATCGATCCGGTCAGCTACCTGCCTTTCGTCTACCTGATGAACCGCGCGGCGATCCTGCTGACCGATTCCGGCGGCATCCAGGAAGAAGCGCCATCGCTCGGCAAGCCGGTGCTCGTCATGCGCGACACCACCGAGCGTCCAGAAGCCGTGGCGGCCGGCACCGTGCGCCTGGTCGGCACCGGCATCGATTCGATCGTCGGCGGCATCCGCACGCTGCTCACCGACCCGGCCGAATACGAACGCATGAGTTCGGCCACCAATCCCTACGGCGACGGCACCGCCGCGACCCGCATCCTTAACTTTTTAAGAGAAAAACATGAGCAGCACCTTTGATACTATCTCGATGATCGGTCTGGGTTACATTGGTCTCCCAACCGCTGCAATGTTTGCATCCCGCAAGAAAAACGTCATCGGCGTCGATATCAACCAGGATGCGGTCGACACCATCAACAGCGGCCAGACCCACATCGTCGAACCCGACCTGGACATGATCGTCGCCGCGGCCGTCAACCAGGGCTACCTGAAGGCGTCCACCACGGTGCAGCCGGCCGACGCCTTCCTGATCGCCGTGCCGACGCCGTTCCGCGGCAACCACGAACCCGACGTCAGCTACGTCGAAGCGGCGGCGCGCTCGATCGCGCCGGTGCTCAAGAAAGGCGACCTGGTCATCCTCGAATCGACCTCGCCGGTGGGCACCACCGAAAGTCTGGCCAAATGGCTGGCCGAAGAGCGCCCTGACCTGAAAATCCCGCTGGGCCCGGACGACGAAGCCGACATCAACCTGGCCTACTGCCCTGAGCGCGTGTTGCCGGGCAAGGTGATCCACGAGCTGGTGTCGAACGACCGTATCATCGGCGGCATCACCAAGGCCTGCTCCGAGCGCGCCATCGCGCTGTACCAGACCTTCGTGCAGGGCGAGTGCATCGAGACCAATTCGCGCACGGCCGAGATGTGCAAGCTCACCGAGAATTCCTTCCGCGACGTGAACATTGCCTTCGCCAACGAACTGTCCGTCATCTGCGGCAAGCTCGACATCGATGTGTGGGAACTGATCGCGCTGGCCAACCGCCATCCGCGCGTCAACGTGCTGCGCCCGGGCCCGGGCGTGGGCGGCCACTGCATCGCGGTCGACCCATGGTTCATCGTGCACAGCGCGCCGGAGCAGTCGAAGCTGATCAAGGCCGCGCGCGAAGTCAACGACTACAAGCCGCACTGGGTGCTGGAAAAGGTGAGGGAAGAAGTCGAGAAATACCTGGCCGCCAACCCCGAGCGCAAGGAATCGGACGTGACGATCGCCTGCTTCGGCCTGGCCTTCAAACCGGACATCGACGACCTGCGCGAAAGCCCGGCGCTGGACATCGCCGCCGAGATCGCGAAAACGCACAGCAGCCGCGTGATCGTGGTCGAGCCGAACATCTCGGCGCTGCCGGCCAGCCTGGACAAGGGCGAGCTGCGCACGCCGCAGGATGCGCTGGCGCGTTCGCAGATCGTCGTCATGCTGGTCAATCACAAGCCGTTCCTGTCGCTCAAGGAGTCGCTGTTCGCCGACAAGGTGATCATCGACACCTGCGGCTACCTCAGCACCACCGGCCGCTAAGGCCCGAAGGAAGACGATATGCGTGTTCTCCACGTCCTGGATCATTCGATTCCGCTGCACAGCGGCTACACCTTCCGCACCCGATCGATCCTGCGCGAACAGCGCGCGCTGGGCTGGGAGACCTTCCATGTGACGGGCTCCAAGCAGAACTCGGGAGACATGCGCGAAGAAACGGTGGACGGCCTGCATTTCTACCGCACGGCGGTCGCGGACAGCCCGCTGGCCAAGCTGCCGGTGCTGAACCAGAAGCAGGTGATCGACGGCCTGGTGCGCCGCCTGTCCGAGATCATCCCGCAGATCAAGCCGGACGTGCTGCACGCCCACTCGCCGTCGCTCAACGCGATCGCGGCCCTGCGCGCCGGTAAAAAATTCGGCATCCCGGTGGTGTACGAGGTGCGCGCGTTCTGGGAAGACGCCGCGGTCGACCACGGCACCTCGAGCGAGGGCGGCCTGCGCTACCGCCTGACCCGCGCGCTGGAAACCCATGCGCTCAAGCAGGCCGACGCCGTCACCACCATCTGCGAAGGCCTGCGCCGCGACATCGTGGCGCGCGGCATCCCGGCCGACAAGATCACGGTCATCCCCAACGCGGTCGACATCGACAAGTTCGCCGTCGGCGGCGTGGCCGACCAGGACCTCAAGACCAAGCTCGGCCTGCAGGGCGCGCGCCTGATCGGCTTCATCGGCTCGTTCTATGCCTACGAGGGCCTGGACATCCTGCTGCGCGCGGTGCCGGCACTGGCCGCGGAGCGTCCCGACCTGCGCGTGCTGCTGGTCGGCGGCGGCCCCGAAGACGCGCGCCTGCGCCAGCTGGCCAAGGACCTGGACATCGTCGACAAGGTGGTGTTCACGGGCCGGGTGCCGCACGAGCAGGTGCAGATGTATTACGACCTGCTCGACGTGCTGGTCTACCCGCGCCTGTCGATGCGCCTGACCGACCTCGTCACGCCGCTCAAGCCGCTCGAGGCGATGGCCCAGGGCCGGGTGCTGGCGGCGTCGGACGTGGGCGGCCACAAGGAACTGATTGTCGACGGCAAGACCGGCGTGCTGTTCAAGGCCGACGATCCTCAGGCGCTGGCCGTCAAGGTCGGCGCCCTGATCGACGCCCAGGCCGAATGGCCGGCGCTGCGCGCGGCCGGCCGCGAGTTCGTGGAGAGCGAGCGGAACTGGAAAGCCAGCGTGGGCCGCTACAAGAGCATCTACGGCCGCCTGACCGGAGCCGCGGCCTGATGAAGATCCTGACGTTCAGCACGCTGTTCCCCAACAGCGAAAAGCCGGGCCACGGCATTTTTGTGGAAACGCGCTTGCGCCACCTGGTCGCCAGCGGCCAGGTCGAGGCGCGCGTGGTGGCGCCGGCGCCGTGGTTCCCGTCGCAGAATCCGCGCTTCGGCCAGTATGCGCGCCAGGCCAGGGTGCCGCGCCGCGAGGTGCGTCACGGCATCCAGGTCGAGCATCCGCCCTACCTGGTGGTGCCGAAGATCGGCATGAACGTGGCGCCGGCGCTGCTGTTCCAGTCGGCCAAGGGCACGATCGCGCGCATGATCGACGAGGGCTATGATTTCGACCTGATCGATGCGCACTATTTTTATCCGGACGGCGTCGCGGCGGCCATGCTGGCGCGCTACTTCAACAAGCCTTTCGTGATCACGGCGCGCGGCTCGGACATCACGCTCTTCCCCAAATTCGCGTTGCCGCGCAAGATGATCCACTGGGCCGCCAGCCGCGCCGACGGCATCATCACGGTGGCCAATGCGCTGCGCGATGAAGTGGTCAAGCTGGGCATCGATCCGGCGCGGGTCGTCGCGCTGCGCAACGGCGTCGACCTGCAGCTGTTCCGCCCGCCGGAGCAGCGTGAAGAGCGGCCGTTCACCCTGATCACGGTCGGCCACCTGGTGCCGGTCAAGGCCCAGGAACTGACCATCGGCGCCTTGCCCCAGTTGCCGGGCGTGCGTCTGGTGATCGCCGGCGAAGGCCCGAACCGGGGCATGCTCGAAAATCTCGTGCGCGAGCTGAAGCTGGAAGACCGCGTCACCTTTTTGGGCGCCGTCTCGCAGCAGGAGTTGCGCGTCCAGTATGGCAAGGCCGACGCGATGGTGCTGTCGTCCAGCCGCGAAGGCTGGGCCAATGTGCTGCTCGAATCGATGGCCTGCGGCACCCCCGTGGTGGCCAGCCGCGTGTACGGTACGCCCGAAGTCGTGGCGGCGCCGGAGGCGGGTGTGCTGATGAACGAGCGTACCTCCGACGGCGTGGCCGAAGGCGTCAACCGCCTGCGTGCGAACTACCCGGACCGCGCCGCCGTGCGCCGCTACGCCGAAGGTTTCAGCTGGGACGACACCACGGCCGGCCAGCTGCGCCTGTTCCGCTCCATCCTCAAGCAGGGCGAGTCGCTGGCCCTGGCGTAGTTGTCCACCCCGCCGTCACGGGCGGGTCATATTTCGCGATTACATTCGCCTGCATACCGTGACCCGAGGGGCGTGTGCATGAGGCAGGGCGACTTTCAACAAGGCATTGCTGGGAAAAAGATTCTCTTGCTCAGCATTCCTGCCGGCGCCGGCCATACCCGGGTTGCCGAGGCCATTCGTTCGCGCGCCGCCGCCGACTACGGCGACGTCAAGGTGATCCACCTGGATGCGATGGCCTTCGCCGCGCCGCGCCTGCGCAAGGTCTACACCGACTTCTATCTGCTCCTGATCGGCCGCGCGCCCGGCCTGTGGCGCCACGTGTACCGGCTGACCGACGAAGCCAATCCGGATGGCTGGTTCAACCGCCTGCGACGCTGGGTCGAGCGGCGCGATTGCCGCCTGCTGGCCGACGAGATCGCCACGCTTGGGCCGGACGCCGTCATTTGTACCCACTTCCAGCCGGCCGAGATCCTGTCGGAGAGAATCGCGGCCGGCAAACTCGCTTGCCCGGTCTGGGTGCAGGTGACCGACTTCGACCTGCACCGCATGTGGATCCACCCGCACGTCGCCGGCTATTTCGCCGCCAACGACGAGGTGGCGTTCCGGATGCGCGAGCAGGGCATCCCGGCGCAGGCGGTCCATGTGGCAGGGATACCCACCATGCCGGCGTTCTCGCAGGCGCACGACCGTGAAGAATGCGCCCGCGAGCTCGGCCTCGACCCCGCGCTGACGACCTTGCTGCTGATGGGCGGCGGCGCCGGGCTGGGCGGCTTGAGCCGGGTGGCGGAAAAACTCCTGAGCATCGCCGGCGACTTCCAGCTGATCGCCCTGGCCGGCAAGAACGCGGCCGAGCTGGCGGCCCTGCAGCGGCTGGCGGTGCGCTATCCGGGCCGGCTGGCGCCGCAGGGTTTTACCGACCGTGTCGAGCGCCTGATGGCCTGCGCCGACCTGGTGGTGACCAAGCCGGGTGGCGCCACCAGCGCCGAATGCCTGGCGATGGGGTTGCCGATGATCGTGAATGCGCCGATCCCGGGACAGGAAGAACACAACGCGAACTACCTGCTCGAGCAGGGGGCGGCGCTCAAGGCATCCGACCTGTCCACCCTCGAATACCGGGTCCGCCACCTGCTGGCGCATCCCGAACAGTTGCAGGCCATGGCCGTCCGTGCGCGGGCACTGGGCCGGCCGCACGCCGCCATGCAGGTGCTGGAAACCGTGCTGGGCCAGCTGGAACCGCAGTGTGAACATCTACGTGAAGAGGCTTATGGTTGAATTGTCGGATGGTGGCAGGGTCGTATCGATGGTGGGTGCGGTACTGGTGGCGGCCTACCTGTTCGCGCGGGTCGAAGTGGAAATCGAGGGCGAAGCCGGGTGGGCGGCGAACCTGCCGACCTGGCGCATCGAACAGCATCCGCTGCTCGACATCTTCATGGGTGGGCGCGCGCTGACCGGCTACCACCTGTGGATGTTCGCCTTCATCGGCCTGATCTTCCACTTCCCGCTGTTCTTCATGGGGCAGTGGTCATGGAAGCTCGAGGCCAGCGTGGCGGCCTCGATCATGCTGTTCTGGATCGTCGAGGACTACCTGTGGTTCGTCATCAACCCGGCATTCGGCTGGCGCCGCTTCAAGCAGGAGCTCGTGCCCTGGCATAAGCACTGGGCGTTCGGGGCGCCGGTCGACTACTGGATATTCGGCGCCATCAGCCTGCTGCTGTTCTGGTACGGCGCCTGAGCCAGCACGCCCAGGTCGAGCGCGTGCCGGATCCGGCAGCACAGCTCGGCCGAGCTGCGTGAAATCAGTTCGTGCGGGATCTCGAACTTGGTCGTCAGCCGGTCGTGGCATTCGAAGCCGTAGGAGACCATGAACGGGTGCATGCCGGTGCTGACCGCCGCCATGAAGTCCTTGTGTTCGTCGCCGCAGATGAAAGCGCGCGCCGGGTTGACGCCGAACTGTTCGCGCGTGGCGCGGAACTGGGCGGTCTTGGTCTCCTTGAGGGGAATATGGACCAGGAAGTCGAGTTCGGCGATGTCGATGTCGTGGCGAAGGAATAGCTGGCGCAGGGTTTCCAGTGGCTCGATCGTGACGTTGCGCGTGACGATACCAACCGTGATGTCGGGTGCGGCGATCAGCTCGCGGATCAGGTCGGCGATGCCGTCGTAGAGCCGGGCTTCCTGCCGGTAGATGCCGGTGAGGGTGTCGATCAGCTGGGCGCGGCTGTTCTTGCGCAGGTTCTTGCGGATGATCGAGGGGAATTCCTTCAGTCCGCCCATGTACTTGAGCAGCTTGTGCCGCTTCTGGAACCGGGTCTCGTCGCCAATCACCAGCCCATGGTGGGCGAATGCCGCTTCGATGGCGGAGAAGGCATCGATGGTGGTGCCGTCGGCGTCGAGGATCAAGAGCTTCTTGTCGCTTTTGTACATGATGTCTGCGCACCCGGGTAGCGTTGGCCGGTCCGGCGTGAACACATGCCGGAGCTCACTTTTGACCATCATCCGCCCGTGTAATGACAGGCGTGTGACAAAACGGTGGACTGTTGCGGTCGGCCGACGCTGCGGCATCGATGCGCGCGTTCAATCGGCCGAGCCGTCGACGGTCGAATCGGTACACTGCCGTATCGATGACAACCGCCGGGACGAGGATGCGTTATATGGATTTCAGTTCATGGCAAGGCGCGATGACGACCATCATCGGGCTTGCCGTCTTTACCTTGCTGGGGGTGGGCATCCGCATTCTCATGATGCAGACGATTCAGCAGCGCCGCGAGCGCATGAACCGCCAGATCAACGAGCGCCTGAAGACACTGATCGCCGCCTACCGCACCTTGGGCGGCTCGTTCACCGGGCAGCTGACGGTCGATCCGACGCATCTGCGCGACCTGCGCGAGCGGGCCGGATCGGGCGAAGAGGGGGAAAGTGATGGAGCGGCGAGCTCGGACCGCTCGCGCCGCATCCGCGATGCGGTCGAAGCCGCGCTGGCGGACATCCTGCTGCTCGGCACCGAAGAGCACTGCCGGCTGGCGGCGCAGGCGGCGGCCGACCTGGCGGCGGGGCGGCCCATTCATACGGCGGAGCTGGTCGTCAGCCTGCGCACCTTCATTCGCGCGGCGCTGGATCTCGATCCGATGCCGGATGAGGTCATGATTCCGCTGCAAGGACCGACGCGCACGCAGGGTGGTGGCGGTCGTGCGAAAGGCGAGGCCGGCGGCGGTGGCAACCGGGGCGGCGGCGGCATGGACGGCGGCGGCGGCGGGGGCATGCCCATCCCCGCCGGGCTTGGGCACAAGGACGGCGCCTAGTTACGCCCCTTCGAGCAAGGGCAAGGGCGTCACCGTCACCTGCACCTCGAGTTCCTGCTTGCCGCCCCCCAGCACGATGCCGCGCAGCGGGGTCACGTCGCTGAAGTCGCGTCCCCAACCCAGCGTAATGTGTTCATGCTGCACCAAGCAACGGTTGGTCGGATCGAAATCGACCCAGCCCAGCGCCGGGCAGAACACCGATACCCAGGCGTGCGAAGCGTCGGCGCCAACCAGGCGCGGCTTGCCTGCGGGCGGGTGGGTCAGGATGTAACCGCTCACGTAGCGCGCCGGCAGGCCGATGCTGCGCAGGCAGCCGATCATCAGCTGGGCGAAGTCCTGGCACACGCCGCGCCGGCCGCGTAGCACCTGATCGAGCGGGGTCGAGATATCGGTCGCCTTGGCATCGAACTCGAAGTCGTCGAAGATCCTGTACGTCAGGTCCAGCGCGGCATCGAGCTGCGGCCGGCCCGGGGTATAGCTGGCGCGGGCATAGGCTTCGAGCTCGGGGAAGCTGGCGACATGCGGCGAGGCGTACAGATAGCGGCAGGCTTCCAGGGTGGCGGCGCTTTTTTCCTTGCCCATCATGTCGCGCACGCATTCCCACGGCAGCGTCCCGGCGATCTGCGCCAGGGTGTAGCGCGCCCACAGCGAGACCGTCGATTCGGCGTGCACCAGCAGGCTGTCATGCGGCACGGTCAGCGCCACGTGGCGGGTCAGGTTGCCGAAGTAGTCGACACTGTCCTTGCTGTCGTTGACGACCGGATCGAGCCAGATCAGGTGCGACTCGGTCTGCTGGCAGGGGAAGGAGCGCGGGGTCAGGTGCAGGTATTGCTGCGACAGGGTGACCGTGCTGCTGTAGGTGTAGCGCGTTTCATGCACCACGCGATAGCGCGCGCAGGCGCCGGCGCTTGCCGGCGAATCGGTCATGGACTGCGCGATCATGAGCTGCGGTTCCTTTGGCGGCCGTTGTCGGTATAGCTGAAAAATTGCACGCTGATCTGCTCGGACAGGGCCGCACTGGTGCGCCCGATCCGATCCAGCAGGCCGCCGAGCAAGGGGTTGCCGTGCTTCAGGTCAGTGTCCGGATCGAGCGCGAGCAGTTCCTTTTTCAAGGGCGCCAGCATATGCGTGCCGCAGGGCCCCTGGGTCTGCTCGATCCTGGCCAGCGTGCCCAGGATGCCGTTGAGCTGGAAGACGATCGAGCGCGGATTGGTCTCGTCGAGCAGCAGCAGGTCGAGGACCGGCAGCCATTCGGGTTGGGCCCGGTAGCGGGCCCGGTAGGTGATGATGCTGTCGGATAGCTCCAGCAGCCAGTCGAGGTTGCCGCTCCCGTTCATGGCGAGCGCGCGCTGCAGCACCACGCTCTGGAATTGCAGGCGCTCCAGGCGGCGTCCGATCGACATGAAACGCCAGCCAAGATCGCGCGTCATGCCATCGAGGGCGAAGCCGGCCAGTGTCATCAGTGCGGCGGCGGCATCGTCGAGGATCGTCATGACCCCCGACTGCGATGGCCGCTCGCCGACGGAGGTGGCCGGTTGCACCATCCGGTTCAGTGCACGCCAGTTGTCGACCGAGAAGCGTTCGTGCAGCTGCCCGGCAAGCCGGTGCAACTGCTGCTGCTGCCGTGCCAGGCCGGGGACGGTGGGCGAGACGACCGCCGTCAGCAGGGCCGACTCGATCTCGGCATCGGTAAAGATGGGGCCGGTTTGGGTCGTGCCTGGCGTGGCCGGCTTTTTCCCTTCGTCGAGCAGGCCGAACCAGATGCACAGCGCCTCGACGGTCGGCCATTCGGCGCCGCGCTGGTCGAAACGCACGTTGAACAAGAAATCGAGCGCGACCCGCAGCAGGCGGCAGATATTGTCGGTGCGTTCCGCATGGCGTCCGAACCACAGCAGGTTTTCCGCCACGCGGCTCGACAGGTTGGTGTCTTCCCGCACCAGGTCGCGGCCCGAGATGCTGCGCTGCTGCAGGCGGTGCACTTCGACCCTGGCGCGCGCCTGGACCCAGGTGTCCTTGCTGGCGCCGCCCATCTGCATCGTCAGCACCCGCGCATCCGGCCCGGTAGCGACCCGGGTCAGGCCGCCGGGCATCACCACATAGCCGTTCGGGGTGGCGCAGGCAAACACCCGCAGGCCGACGGCGCGCGCCTCGAGGCCAGGCGTCGGCCCGTCCCGCCATACCGGCGATTGCGACAGCCGCACCAGTTCCTGGGCGATGTAATCGTTGGGATTGGCGCGCATCCTGGCGACGAAGGCCGCGCGCGCCTCGCCATCGAGGTCCTGGCCGAACAGCGCCGCCTGCGGACGCTGTGCAAAGCTGGGCTTGATGACCAGGCGATCGAGCCTGGCGATGACGGTGTCCAGCGCGCTCGGCTCGCCGCACCACCAGGTGGCCACCGACGGCATTTTCAGGGGTTCGCCCAGCAGGCGCTTCGACAGCGCCGGCAGGAAGCCGAGCAGGGCGCCCGATTCGAGCAGGCTCGAGCCGAGGCTGTTGGCGACCAGCACATTGCCGCGCATGGCGGCCTGGGTCAGGCCCGCCACGCCCAGCAGCGAGTGCTGCAGTTCGAGCGGATCGCACGATTCGTCGTCGACCCGGCGCATGATCACATGCACACGGTGCAGGCCGGCCAGGGTCTTGAGGTACACCACCCCGTCGCGCACCGTCAGGTCGCCGCCTTCGACCAGCGGCAGGCCGAGATAGCGCGCCAGGTAGGCCTGTTCGTAGTAGCTCTGGCTGCGCGGGCCCGGCGTGAGCAGCACGATCAGCGGCGCCTCGCCCTCGCGCAGCGGCGCCGGATGGTCGCCGGTGGCTGCGCACATGCGCCCCCAGTGCACCAGGCTGTCGTGCATGGTGCGGAAGAACCTGCCGAGAGGCTGCACCTTCAGTTCGCGCAGCAGGTCGGGGAAGGTGGGCGCGATGATGGCGCGGTTTTCCAGCGCATAGCCGGCGCCGAACGGCGCCTGGGTGCGGTCGGCCATGACCCACCAGCGGCCGTCGGGCGCGCGCGCGAGGTCGACCGCATAGAAATGCAGGGCGACGTCGTCATGGTGCCGCATGCCGTGGCAGGGACGCAAAAAGCCGGCATGGCCGTCGATCAATGCCGGCGGCAGCAGGCCTTCTTGCAGCATCTCCTGCTTGCCATACACGTCGCCCAGAATCTTGTTGAGCAAGGTGGCGCGCTGGATCACGGCGGCCTCGATGCCGCTCCATTCCTCATGCGGCAGGATCAGCGGCAGCACGTTCAGGTCCCATGGCCGCTCCTTGCCATGGGCGTCGGCCGTGACGTTGTAGGTCACGCCGTTCTCGCGCACCTGGCGCTGCACCATCTCGCGCCGCTGGCGCATCATGCCCGGCGCTTCCTGCTCCAGGTTGGCTAGCAGCGCACGCCAGTGGGCGCGCGGCGCCTTCGCCGCGTCGAGCATTTCATCGAAACCGTCCGGTGCGGCGAGATAATGGGCTAGTAACTGGTTGGACATGAAGGCAGCAATACGTTCGGTACGAAACAATAGGTCAAACCGGCTGCCAGCGCAAATCCAGCGTCATCGGGAAGCCCGGATTGGGCTCCTCCTTGCGCACCGTGAACGGGCCCGGCGTATGGCCATGCGGCCAGAACCGCGCAACCCGGCGCGCCTCGGCGGCGTTGGCATTGACCGGCGAGCCGGTTTCGTTGCGCCCGCCCGGATGCACCACATGGTAGGTGCAGCCGCCGATCGAGCGGCCATTCCAGGTGTCGACCAGGTCGAAGACGAGCGGGGCCTGCACCTTGATGCTGGGGTGCAGCGCCGACCACGGGCTCCAGGCCCGGAAACGCACGCCGGCCACGTATTGGCCGGGTACGCCGGTCGGCTGCAGGGGCAGCATGCGGCCATTGCAGGCCACCACGTGGCGGCCGTCGGTCAGGCCGGTGACCTTCAGCTGCATGCGCTCGACCGACGAATCGACATAGCGCGCGGTACCGCCGGCCGAGACTTCCTCGCCCAGCACATTCCACGGCTCGATCGCCTGGCGCAACTCCATCTCGACGCCCTCGTAGACGACGCTGCCAAAGCGCGGGAAGCGGAACTCGATGAAGGGATCGAACCAGCGGTCTTCGAAGGCATAGCCGGCCGCGCGCAGGTCGCGCGCGACGTCGCGGATATCCTGGGCGACGAAATGCGGGAGCATCCAGCGGTCGTGCAGCGCGGTGCCCCAGTGCACCAGACGGGCCTGGCAGGGCTCGCGCCAGAAGCGCGCGACCAGGGCCCGCAGCAACAGCATCTGCAGCAGGCTCATGCGTTCGTGCGGCGGCATCTCGAAGGCGCGGAATTCCACCAGTCCCAGGCGGCCGGTGGGGCCGTCGGGCGAATAAAGCTTGTCGATTGAAAATTCGGCGCGGTGCGTATTGCCGGTCAGGTCGACCAGCAGGTTGCGCAGCAGGCGGTCGACCATCCACGGCTTGTCGCCCGGGTGCAGGGTGGGCAGCACCTGGTCCATTTGCTGGAAGGCGATCGCCAGCTCGTACAGATTGTCGTCGCGCGCCTCGTCGACCCGCGGCGCCTGGCTGGTCGGCCCGATGAAGGTGCCCGAGAACAGGTAGGACAGGGCCGGATGCACCTGCCAATAGGTGATCAGGCTCTTGAGCAGGTCGGGCCGGCGCAGCATCGGGCTGTCGTCGACGCTGGCGCCGCCCAGGGTGGCGTGGTTGCCGCCGCCGGTGCCGGTGTGGCGGCCATCGTGCATGAATTTCTCGGTGCCCAGGCGCGTCAGGCGCGCTTCCTGGTACAGGGTCGTCACGTTGTGCACCAGCTCGTTCCAGGTGGCGGCCGGATGGATATTGACTTCGATGACGCCAGGGTCGGGCGTGACGCTGAGCAGCTTGATGCGCGGGTCGCGCGGCGGCGCATAGCCTTCGATCCGCAGCTTCATCTTGAGCCTGGCGGCAGTGGTCTCGACCGCACTGACCAACGCCAGGTAATCCTCGATGCGCTTTTGCGGCGGCATGAACACATACAGGCGTCCGGCGCGCACTTCGACGCACAGCGCGGTGTGGATCACGTCGCGTGCGGCCGGTTCGGCCGGCGCGGCCGGCGCGGCCGGCGCGGCCGGCGCGGCCGGCGTAACCGGCTTGCCGGCCCTGGCGGCCTTGTCCGCCGATTTACCGGCGGCCAGGCCCAGCACCGGGCGCCGGTCCTTCTTCACGGCCGGCAAGGCGGCGCGCGGCGCGAACGGATCGATATCGAACCCGGGATCGCGTTCTTCAGGCAGCACCCACGGCAGCGTGGCCAGCGGCAGGCGCAGGCCGATCGGCGAATCGCCCTCGAGCAGGTACAGGTTTTCGCGCCGCAGCGGCCAGGGCGAGGTGCGCCAGCTGGTGCCGAGCATGACGGCCGGGTCGTATTCCTTCGCCTGCAGCGGCAGCACATAGCCGGCCACCTGGCCCAGGCCGCGCTCGAGCAGGCGCGCCAGCCGGCGCCGTTCCTCCGGCGCCTTGAGGTCGGCTTGCAAGGGATCGAGGTTGCGCGGCAGCGCCTGCTCGCGCTGGGCCTGCAGCAGCACGTCTTCATAGGCCGCGATGGCGCTGCCCGCCGGCAGGCCGAGCGACTTGACCAGCTCGACGATGAAGTGGCCGGCTTCCTCGCTGCCATAGCCATCGTCGATATATTCGTCCGAGAACAGGGACGGATCGAGCCATATCGGCTGGCCGTCGACGCGCCAGAAGATATTCAGGGCCCAGCGCGGCAGCGGCTCGCCCGGATACCATTTGCCCTGGCCATAGTGCAGCATGCCGCCCGGCGCGAAATGGCTTTTCAGCCGGTGCATCAGATTGCCGGCCAGTTCGCGCTTCTTGTCGCCGTGCGCCAGGGTATTCCATTCCGGCCCGTCCATATCGTCGATCGAGACGAAGGTGGGCTCGCCGCCCTGGGTCAGGCGCACGTCCTGGGCCAGCAGATCGGCATCGACCTGCTGGCCGAGACGGTCGATGGCCTGCCAGTCGGTTTCCGTGTACGGCTTGCTTACGCGCGGGTCTTCATGGATGCGGGTGACCGTCATCTCGTGGATGAAGGTGACCTCGGCCTGGTCGCTGAAGCCCGTCACCGGCGCCGCCGACGAGGGTAGCGCGGTGCAGGCCAGTGGGATATGGCCTTCGCCCGCCAGCATGCCCGAGGTCGGGTCGAGTCCGATCCAGCCGGCGCCGGGAATGTACACCTCGGTCCAGGCATGCAGGTCGGTGAAGTCCTCGAGGGGGCCGCTCGGACCGTCGAGTGCTTCCTGGTCGGCGCGCAGCTGGATCAGGTAGCCCGAGACGAAGCGCGCCGCCAGCCCCATTTCGCGCAGGATCTGCACCAGCAGCCAGCCGGTGTCGCGGCACGAGCCGGAACACTTTTCCAGTGTGTCTTCCGGCGTCTGCACGCCAGGCTCCATCCGCAACAGATAGGCGATATCGCGCTGCAGGCGCTGGTTGATCGCCACCAGGAAATCGTTGGTATTCATCGGCTGCGCCAGCAGCTCGCGCCGCGCCGCCTCCACCCAGGCCAGCAGGCGGGGACCGGGCGGCTCGGCCTGGGCATACGCGCTCAGCTCCGTCTTCAGTTGCGCCGGATAGGCGAAGGGGAAATTCTCGGCATAGCTCTCGATGAAGAAATCGAAGGGATTGATGACCGTCATGTCGGCAATCAGGTCGACCGTGAACTCGAGTGTGTCCGTTTTTTCCGGGAACACGAAACGGCCGATGTAATTGCCGTATGGGTCTTGCTGCCAGTTGATGAAATGCTCTTGCGGCAGCACCGACAGCGAATACGACAGGATCGGCGTGCGCGCATGCGGCGCCGGACGCAGGCGCACTTCATGCGGCGAGAGGGCGACTTGCCGGTCATAGCGGTAGCTGGTCTTGTGGTGCAGCGCGATACGGATAGCCATGCGGGAGTGCCTTTATAGGAGAGGTCACGAACGATACCAGCACCGTCGATGCATGCCTGTTTCAACAGTATTTAAGCATGATTCATACCCGCAATATAATGCGCTCGTGCGGCGTCGCCCCAGCTGGCACGTTTCTTGATTGCACTTATGCCACTGGAGGATCCGATGCCGAAATTTTACGATGAAATGTATTCCACTGCGGCAACTGCACGGCCTCACTATGACGCGTTCGCGCGCTGGCTTGCCCTGCAGTCGCCGCAACTGATCGCGCAAAAGCGGGCCGAAGCCGAGCTGACCTTCCAGCGGGTGGGAATCACCTTCGCTGTGTACGGCGACAACGCCGGCAAGGAGAGGTTGATTCCATTCGACATCATTCCGCGCGTGATCAACGCCGCGGAATGGGCCAAGCTGCAGGCCGGCCTGGTGCAGCGGGTGACCGCGCTGAACCGTTTCCTGCATGATGTCTACCACGACCAGGCTATCCTGAAGGCGGGCATCATCCCGCCCGAACAGATCCTGAACAACGCGCAATACCGGCCCGCCATGCAGGGCGTCAGGGTGCCTTCCAATATCTACGCCCATATCGCCGGGGTCGACATCGTGCGCGCGGGCGAGGGCGAGTTCTACGTCCTCGAAGACAATCTGCGGGTGCCTTCCGGCGTGTCCTACATGCTGGAAAACCGCAAGATGATGATGCGGCTGTTTCCCGCGCTGTTCGCGAGCAACCGCGTGGCGCCGGTCGAGCACTATCCCGACCTGCTGCTCGACAACCTGCGCACCGTGGCGCCGCACGGCCTCGACGATCCGACCGTGGTCGTGCTCACGCCGGGCATGCATAACTCGGCCTATTTCGAACACGCCTTCCTGGCCCAGCAGATGGGCGTGGCGCTGGTGCAGGGGCAAGACCTGTACGTCAGCGACGACACCGTCTATATGCGCACCACGCGCGGGCCGAAGCAGGTCGACGTCATCTATCGCCGCATCGACGACGACTACCTCGATCCACGAGCCTTCCGCGCCGAGTCCACCCTGGGCGTGCCGGGCCTGCTCGACGCGGTGCGCGCCGGGCGGGTCGGCCTGGCCAACGCCATCGGCACCGGGGTGGCCGACGACAAGTCGATCTATCCCTATGTGCCGGACATGATCGAATTCTATCTGGGCGAAAAGCCGATCCTGAACAACGTGCCGACCTACCAGTGCAGGAAGAAAGACGATCTCGCGTACACCTTGTCGCGGCTGCCGGAGCTGGTGGTCAAGGAAGTGCACGGCGCGGGCGGCTACGGCATGCTGGTCGGGCCGGCCTCGACCCACGCCGAGATCGAGGCTTTCCGCGAGCGCCTGGTGGCCAACCCGGACGGCTATATCGCCCAGCCCACGCTGGCCTTGTCGGCTTGCCCGACCTATGTCGAATCGGGCATCGCGCCGCGCCACATCGACCTGCGTCCCTTCGTCTTGTCGGGCAAGACCGTCTCGATGGTGCCGGGCGGCCTGACCCGGGTGGCGCTGCAGGAAGGTTCGCTGGTGGTCAATTCGTCGCAGGGCGGCGGCACCAAGGACACCTGGATTTTGGAGAACTAGCATGTTGAGCCGCACCGCAGATCATTTGTTCTGGATGGCCCGCTACACCGAGCGGGCCGAAAACACGGCCCGCATGCTCGATGTCCGGGTCCAGTATTCGCTGATGCCGCAGTCGGCGCAGGCCGAGCAGCAGGGCTGGCGCAGCATGCTGGGCGTGTCCGAGCTGGAGGCGCAGTTCGAGGCCAAGTACCCCGCGCTCACACAGAAGGACGTGATCGACTTCATGGTGCGCGATCCGGACAACCCGTCCTCGATCACCAGCTGCCTGCGCGCATCCCGCGAGAACGCGCGCGCCGTGCGCGGCTCCCTGACCACCGAGGTATGGGAAACCGAAAATACGACCTGGCTGATGCTGCAGCAGCATCTCAATAAGCGCACCTTCGAGCACGATCCCGGCCAGTTCCTGGAGTGGGTCAAGTACCGCTCGCACCTGTCGCGTGGCGTCACGCTGGGCACCATGCTCCAGGACGAGGCGTTCAACTTCATCCGTCTCGGCACCTTCCTGGAACGGGCCGACAACACGGCGCGCATCCTCGACGTCAAGTTCAGGTTCGGGACGCACGATGCGGTCCAGGCCGGGACGCAGGCGGAGTTCTACCAGCTTGCGGCGCTGCTGCGCTCGGTGTCCGCCTTCGAGACCTACCGCAAGGTCTATCGGGACGCCATCACCTCGAAGCGGGTGGCCGAACTATTGATACTGCAAGAGAAGATGCCGCGCTCGCTGGTGGCGTGCATCGCAGCGGTGGTGGCCAACCTGAAGGACGTGCGTAATGCGCAGTCGCACGATACCGAGCGCCTGGCCATGGAACTGTACGCCATGCTGCAGTCGGCCCCGATCGGCGACATCCTCGAAGAAGGCCTGCACGCCTTCCTGACCCGCTTCCTTGCTTCGGTCGACGCATTGGGCAACGGCATCAGCCGCGACTTCCTGATCCCGATCGAGCCGGTCCCTTCCGACGAGGGACAGACCCAGTCCCAGACGCAGACCCTGGGCGGGATGACGCAAACCCAGACCCAGACGGCGTAGGCCGGGTGCACCGACATGGCGCGCGCCGCACCGTTTTGAGGAAAACGGCGGCGCGGGCCTCATGACGGTGCGTCGGCTCAGGCGCCCGGTGTGACAGGCACCGGCGTCGCGGCCGGCTTGACTGGCGCCGTCGCTTGCTTGATCTGGGCGCGCACGACGCGGTGCACGAAGTGCAGTTTTTCCAGTACCGGTGGGCTGAGCGTGAACGGGTAGGAGTCCGGCATCCCGATGCTGCGATTCAGGCTGTTGAGCACGTAGGTCAGCGCGAACCAGTCGCTCAGGGTATCGTCGAACGCGTCGGTCCTGGTCGGCAAGGTGATGCCGTCGAGCGCAGGCTCGTCGGCCTTGCGCGGCTTGAGCTGCAGGCCGCAGGAGTGCGCCGTCTCCAGCGTATCGATCATGTGGAGGTAGTGGGCCCAGGTCTCGGCCCAGTCTTCCCACGGGTGCGAGCTGGCATAGCTGCTCACGAAACGCTCCGCCCAGTCGTCGGCCGGCCCGTTCTCATAGTGGCGCTTCAGGCTCTCGCCGTAATCCTGGCGCTCGTCGCCGAACAGCGCGCGGTACTCGTCGATCCACGGGCTGTTGGCCACCAGGCGGTCGAAATAGTAGTGGCCACTTTCGTGACGAAAATGACCCAGCAGCGTGCGATAGCGCTCGTGCATCTGCTCGCGCGTGCGTTCGCGCTCGGCCGGATCGGCTTCGGCAATGTTCAGGGTGATCACGCCGTCGGCATGGCCGGTCATCACGCACTGGTCCGTCACGCCGTCTTCCAGGAACTGGAATGCAAGGCCGGTCTCCGGCTCGTCTTCCTTCGACGCCGGAGTCAGGTTCAGCGTCGCCAGCGAAAACAGCAGGCGGCGCTTGGCCGCTTCGAGACGCGCCCACAGGATCCGGTTTTTTTCGGAGGTCAGCGCCGGGATGACCACGGTCAGCTGGCAGGAGGTGCACAGATCGTGCGGGTCATCCGCAGGCAGCATCCAGTTGCATACATTGTGCTGAACATAGTTGCTGCATTGTTTATAGACCTTGCCGGCGTCGGTGCGATTCAGGCTGCGCCACAGGCCGTCCTCGGTCTGTTCGAAGCTGTTGACGCTGCGCGTGGCCGGCTGGTAGCCGAGCGTGCTGTCGCAATTGAAGCAGAGGGTGTTTTCAAAAAAAATCTGTTGTGAGCACTTGTCGCAGTGAAAGGTTTTCATGGTAGAAATAAGAGTGGGCTGACGGGCGTATTCGATATTAATAATCTAACAGCAAAATCGATCGCGGCAGGCACGTGTAAGACAACGCCGCATTAAGGTGGAAGGGGATGAGGAAAAGACGCACCTGACGGTGCTGGTAATGAAGGTGGTCGCACTGGATCGCGACCAAGCGCACACGCTATGCTCTGGAAAAATCCAGCCACGTGCTATCTGGCGGTAGCACCGTGGGCCTGCGGTCGCGAAGGATGCTCCTGCCCATAAATGCGTTTCGGGTAGATGACCAATCGCTTCGCCAGGTCGTCCAGTGCTTTGCTGTGGTAGAGGTCCATGCATTTCAAGAAATCGAACCGCACGCCCTTGATTTCCGATTCGACCAGCGGATTGGAATAATCCCGTGCCAGGTAGCTATTCACTAAGGAATTGACCTCATCTGGATTCTGGTCCATATCGAAGTATGTCCAGTCGCGTAAGGCAGCTGATGCTGCTGCCGGCATCCGTAGCCACGCTAGTGTCATTCCGATAGGCTTGGGTCAGACAGGTTGCCAGCACCATGTCCTTGTAATTCTGCGCGTAAGTGCGGGTTACAGCCAGCGGGGAGGTATTGTCGCGAGCACTGATATGGGCTGGCAATGACAATAAAGTGGACACCATCACTGCCAGTCGCAGAGCGGACAACCTCATCGCAAGCTCCAGAAATTTGCGCGATCTGTGCGGTATCGCGCCTCGGGTTTGTTGTCTCCAACGCCGTGCATCATCGCGCGAGAAATTAAGGCCGGCCTTTCGCTAGCACAATAGTCGGGCGGATTTCCACATGACGTGCGAAGACCTGATCGGCATTTGCGATCGGGTTTGCTGCTGCGATGAGCAACGCGGACAAGGGGGCGAGTTGCGGCCGCTGACGCCGCATCCGCGACGCCATCGAGGCCGCGGCTGGTCAGCCTGTCAATCGGCCGCAGATGCAGCGGACGCCGGCCGAATATTCTGATTGGTACGGAACAGATTGTCCGGATCGTAGGTCGCCTTGATCTGCGCCAGGCGAGCATAGTTGGCGCCATAGGCATCGGACGTACGCTCGCCTTCGTCCTGCGGCATGAAGTTGACGTAGACGCCGCCGCTCGCATACGGCGTGGCATCCGCAAAGAAAGCGCGGGCCCAGGCAATGCATCGTTCGTCGTCGGCCGGATCTTCCCAGCGCGTGTGCACGTTCATCACGTACAGCGCATCGCGGTGCGGATAAGCCGTCGCCTGCGGCGGCGGGGCACCGGCCTGGCCGCCCAGCAGGCCAAGGAAGATCTCGCACTGGGCGGTGGGCAGGTTGCCGGCATAGTGCATGACGACGTCGATGGCCCCGTCGCTTAGTTGCGCGAAATTATGCGATTTCCAGTAGTTGCGCGCGCCTGGCGTCAGCATCGGATCGAAGATCTGCTGCCAGGCTGCATAGGGCATGGGACCGACATGCATGCCCAGCGGCTCGCCCAGCCTGGCGATGCGCGCGATGGCGGCGTCCACGGCGTCGCTCGGCGATGGCGAAAAGACCGGCAGCACCAGCACGTCCTGGCCATGCACTTGCGGCGCCAGGAACGGCAGCGGCGGCGCCTTGCGCAGGACGGCCCAGACCGTGAGGTCGGGCGCCATGGTAGCGACGGCATCGCGGTATTGCTGCAACACCGACCGGGCCTGGTCGAACGGGTAGACGATCAGCCCGGCCGTGATCTGCGGGCCCACCGGGTGCAAAGCGAATTCGAAGCGCGTGACCACGCCGAAATTGCCGCCGCCGCCACGGATGGCCCAGAACAGGTCGGGATGCTCGGTCGCGCTCACCTGCAGGCGCCCGGCGTCGGAGGTGACCATCTCGGCCGATAGCAGATTGTCGGCCGCCAGGCCCAGCGTGCGGCTGAGCCAGCCGAAGCCGCCGCCCAGGGTCAGGCCCGCCACGCCGGTGGTGGAATTGATGCCCAGCGGCGTCGCCAGTCCGTAGGCCTGAGCTTCGTGGTCGAAGTCGCGCAGGGTCGCACCGCCTTCCACCCAGGCGCGGCGGCGCTCCGGATCGACTTGCACTGACTTCATGCGCGACAGGTCGATCACCAAGCCGTCATCGCACAGCGCGCTGCCGGCGATATTGTGGCCGCCGCCACGCACGGCCAGCCGCAGCTTGTGGTCGCGCGCGTAGGCCAGCGACGCGCGCACGTCGGCCGTGCCGGCGCAGCGCACGATGATGGCCGGCCGCCGGTCGATCATCGCATTCCAGACGGCACGGGCATCGTCGTAGCCCGCATCGTTGGCCTGGAGGATTTCTCCCCGTATTACACCCCGTAACTCATTGAGCTGCCCATTCGTCAGCGTATTCATGACCCACCTCGCAGATGGTTGGTTCGACGTCTCGCTTCATCATAGGAAGGCAATGTGCGTTGACGCAAGCTCATGAGATGGAAATAGAGCGCAGGAATAGGGACTGGAGAATCGACAACGTCGGGCCACGGTCGAGGCCATTGGTCCAGCACAAACGGCGGCGCAAGTGCGAGCTGCGACATACCGTGCGCATCGGCTGCAACGCATGATTGAGCCCCTTCCCGGCGCCATCCATGGCGACCGGCCCGACGTTCCACTTTTAATGGAGACATGCATGCGTATCGCTCGAAGAAACGATGTGTCGACCGGCAGCCCGATATCGGGGCTGTCCCGCCTGGTCTTGCTAGTGGTCGCGATGTGGACATCCGCAACGGCGCTTGCGCAGCCGGCGTCAGGCGAGGCAGATGGAAAACACGGTGCGCAGCGCACGAGCTACCGCGTGATCAACCTCGGCCCCGGCACGATCGCGACCTACCCCGGCATCAATGCCGCCGGCCAGGTGGCATTCTCGATGGTGAACGGCGGGCGCACGACGGGTTTCTTCTTTGACGGCGCCGCGATAAAAAACATCGGCTCGCTGGGCGGCGGCATCACGTATGCGAACGACCTGAACGAGGGCGGCCAGATCGCGGGCACCTCGATCAACGAACTGGGCATCGAGAACGCCTTCGTGTGGAGCGCGGGTGGCGGCATGCTCGACATCCGCGCCGAACCAGGCCGGGGCCGCTCGTACGGCTGGGCCATCAACAATCGCGGCGTCGTCACCGGCTCGTTCGGTGACTCGGCGCGGCCGTTCCGCTGGAGCCATGCCGGCGGCGTGGAAGACCTGGGCGTCACGCCGGCCTTCCAGCAACCTGCCGGCCGCGTGCTCAACGATGCCGGCCTGATCGCCGGTGTGACTACGATCGACGATGAATTCACGCGCGTGTTTGCCTGGACGCGCGCGAGCGGCCTGGTCGACATCGACACGCTGGGCAGCGTCGAATCGTCGCCGGTGGCCGTCGGCGCCGGGGGCGAGGTAGCGGGCAATCGCCTGGTTTCCTGGGACGATGGCGGCGATCGCCCCTTCCTGTGGACACGCGCCACCGGCATGGTCGACCTCGGGATCGGCCGTGGCACCACGGCCTGGGTCAATGCGATGACGCCGGGCTTGCACATCGCGGGCGGCATCGGCTTTTCCGACGGACGCCAGCGCGCGATGTCGTGGACGCGGAGCGGCGGCATGCGTGAACTCGGCACCCTGGGAGGCAGGACCTCGGTCGCGCGTGGCGTCAATGCAAAGGGGCAGATCGTCGGCTTTGCCGAGGACAAGGCCGGCGCCATGCGCGCCTTCGTCTGGAGCGCAAGCAGCGGCATGCTGGACCTGAACCGGCAACTGCGTCGCGTGCCGCCGACGCTGGTGCTTGAACACGCGATGGCGATCAACGAGCGAGGCGAGATCGTGGCCAGCTCGAATGCCGGACTGGTTTTACTCAGGCCGGATCAGGGACGCAAAACCGGACACACGGTCGGGCCGATCGTCGCAGAACGCACGATCGAGGTCGGTGCGCCGCTGCAGGCGTCGGTGTCCTTCGTGGATGGCGACCAGGTCGGCACGCGCGGCGTGGATTGGTCGTGGGGTGATGGCAGTGGTGGGGCGGCGCGTCGGATCGACGAGCGCGCCGGCGTGGCCAGCGCGCGCGCCAGCCACAGTTTCTCGGCGCCGGGGAACTACACGGTGACGGCCACGGTGGTCGGCCGTGATGGCCGTCGCACCGTGGTCAGCCAGGAGGTGGAGGTGACTGCGCCGTAGGAAGGGATCAGCCCTTCTTCTGGGCCGCGATCCAGCGGTCGGTCGCCGCTTCGAGCACGTCGAGCGGCACCGCGCCGTGCGACAGCACCTCGTTATGGAAGGCGCGCAGGTCGAAGTCCTTGCCCAGGGTCTTCTCGGCGCGCGTACGCAGTTCGCGCAGCTTCAGTTCGCCGATCTTGTAGCTCAGGGCCTGGCCGGGAATTGCGATATAGCGTTCGACTTCCTGCACCGCCGTCACCTCGTTCTGCGGCACGTTGTCCATGAAGTAGGCGATCGCCTGCTCGCGCGTCCAGCCCTTCGAGTGGATGCCGGTATCGACCACCAGTCGCACGCCGCGCCAGATTTCGGCGGTCAGGCGGCCCACCCACTGCCATGGGTCGTTGTACATGCCGATTTCCTGGCCCAGCATTTCGCTGTACAGGCCCCAGCCTTCCGAGAAGGCGGTGCTGCCGCCGAAGCGGCGGAAGGCCGGCAGGCCGGTGGTTTCCTGCGCCAGGCTGCGCTCGAAGTGGTGGCCGGGGATCGCTTCATGCAGGAAGAAGGCGGTGGTCGTGAAGTTGGTGCGGGTCTCCGGCTTGTAGGCGTTGAAGTAGAAGACGCCGGGACGCTTGCCGTCGACCGAGCCGCGCTGGTAAGAGGCCGGGGCCGCGCTCACTTCGCGGAACGCTTCCACCGGACGGATCTCGAACGGCGCCTTGGGCACGCGCGCGAACAGCTGGTCGACCTTGGCCTCGACGCGCGGACGCATCGCCTCGTAGGCCGCCTGGATTTCTTCACGCGACTTGTAGCGCAGCTCGGGCGCGGTGTTGAGGTGATTGAAGAATTCCTTCAGCGTGCCCTGGAAGCCGACTTTGACCTTGGCTTCTTCGAACTGTGCGCGGATGCGCGCGACTTCGCGCAGGCCGATCTCGTGGATTTCTTCCGGCGTCTGGTCGGTCGTGGTGGAACGGCGTGCGAGGAAGGCATACCATTCCTTGCCGCCTGGCAGAGCGCCGATGCCGGCCGTGTCGCGGCCCGCCGGCAGGTAGGTGTCCTTCATGAAGGCCAGCAGCTTGCGGTTGGCCGGCGCCAGCTGTTCGCGCACCATCTTGCCGTAGGCAGCAAGCAGGCGCGCCTTGTCGGCGGCGCTGAAGGACTCCGGGAATTTCTTCGTCGGCCCCATATAGGTGCTGGTCTCGAGATTGTCGCTGCCGACGTTCTCGAGCTGCGGCAGTACGCGCTGGATCAGCGCCTTCGGCATCACGATGCCCTGCTTGATGCCGGTGCGCATATCGGCAATGCTGTTGTCGATGGCCGGCGCATAGCCGGCGGCGCGCTTGAGCCAGTTCTCATAGTCCTGCACGGTCTGGAACGGCTGTGTCGAGGCGCCCGAGCCCAGTTGGGCCATCAGCAGATGCAGGCCCGAGAACTGATCCACCGGCACCAGGTCGGACGGGAAGCGCAGGCCGTCGAGGTCTTGCTGCAGGCGGTAGCGCAGCAGGTCATAGCTGATGCGGTCTTCCGAAGGCAGCGGCGCCGGATCGAACTTGTCGCTGCTGGCGAGGTATTTTTCGGCCAGCGCGCGGGTCTCTTTGCGGCTCTCGGCCGACGAGGTCGGGCCGAAGCGGTCGTTGTAGCGATGGTCGCCATTGAAGGTGGCGGCGATCGGGTTTTCGCGCAGGTAGTCTTCCCAGTAGTCGCTATATAGCTGGTTCATCTTTTCCGGCGTGGCCGGCGTCTTGACTTGGGCGACGGCGGGCAGGGCGGCGAACAGCGCGGTGCACAGCGCTGTGCGAAGGATATTGGGGAGCGAACGGGTCATGTCTTCTCTAGGTGGTCAGGGCAATGTAAGAATAGCATGATGGTCCAGGTGCAATACAAGCAGGAGATCGCTCGCCGCAGAAACCCTTGCAGCCCGATTGTCCAGTGGTAAGCTATTGATGTTGTCATACCAACCCCGAGGGATTCCATGAAACCGCTGTTCTCCTCCGATGACGAAGCGAAGGCCGCGTCGACGCCCCCCGTGACGCCTGCCGCCGGTCTGCCGCCTTTGCTGGATCCGTCCATCACGCCGGACGCGCTGCCGGCACTGCGGCCGGAGGCGAGCACAGCGCCAGTGATCCCGGTCGACCTCACCGGCATCGACGACAAGGCCATCGAGACCCTGGGCAGCGCCGCCGGCCCGGGTGTGGCGAAGGTGTCGGCCAAGCTGCTGGGCACCGTGCGCGCATCGGACGCGGACGTATTCGGCACGCAGCTGAACGAACTGATCGCCACCTCGAAGGGCCTGGACCCGGCCAAGCTCAAGTCGGGTGGCCTGCTGTCGCGGGTGTCGAACATGTTCGGCTCGGTCAAGGAAAAGATGCTGTCGCAATACCAGGTGGTCGAATCGCGCATGGACACCCTGGTGTCCGAGATGACGCGCCACGCCAATGTGCATCGCGCGCGCATCCACGATTTCGACGAGATGTACAAGGGCCTCGAGGTTTACTATCAGGGTCTGGACGCCGACGTGAAGAAGGGCGAGGCCTGGGCCGACCGGCTGCGCCAGGCGGTCGCGCAGCAAACCGCGGCGGCCAATGCCTTCGAGGCGCAGCAGGCGACCGAACTCCGGCGCCGTCTCGAGCGTCTCGAAAAACGCATCGACGACCTGCGCCGCGCGATGCTGATGGCCACGCAGATGGTGCCGCAGATCCGCCTGTCGCAAGACAACGCGCGCGCGCTGACGGACACCTTTACGGACATCGTCAACGTGTCGATCCCGGCCTGGCGCAATGTGTTCTCGCTCTACCTGCTGCAACTGGAAGCCAAGCAGAGCGCGGCGGTTGCCAACGCCGCCTACGACGCCACCGACGCGGCCTTCCGCGCCCAGGCCGATATGCTGCTGGAAAATACCGAGACGGTCGCGCGCGCCAAGCAGCGCTCCATCGTCAGTCTTGAAACCGCGCAGCACGTCCAGACGCAGCTGGTGACCGCGTTCGACAAGCTCGAACAGATCTCGAACGAAGGCCAGCAGCGCCGCCGCGACGAGCTGCCGAAACTGCAGGCGCTGGAGCAGGAGCTGATCACCCGGTTCTCGCCAGGCGCGGCGTAATTTCAACTCACTATACAAGGAGAGCTCATGTCGACGACGCTCCAGACTGGCCACCGCATCAACCTCGAAAAATCCGCACCCGGCTTGAAGCGCGTACGGATCGGCCTCGGATGGAAGGTCAATGCGGCCGAGGGCCATGCCTTCGATCTCGATTCGTCGGTGTTCCTTTGCAAGAAGGACGCGGACGACCATCCGGTCATGATCAGCAACGCCCACTTCGTCTATTACAACCACACGACCTCGCCCGATGGCGCCGTGGTGCACTCGGGCGACAACCGCACCGGCGACAAGGATGGCGACGACGAGGTCATCACCGTTGACCTGGACAAGGTCGATGCGGCGGTGATGGAAATGCCGATCGTGGTCACCATCCACGATGCCGAAGTGCGCAAGCAGAACTTCGGCAGCGTCTCTGGCGCTTATGTGAAGGTGTACAACGCCGATACCGGCGAGACGATCGCGGAATACAACCTGAACGAAGACTACTCGGACAAGACCGCGCTGCAATTCGGTTCCTTGTACCGCAAGGATGGCGAGTGGCGTTTCCAGGCGGTTGGCGCGGGGTTCAAGCTGAACCTGGCGACCTTCATTCGCAAGCTGGGCGGCACCGTCTGAGCAGCGTTACGCGTTCTTTTTCGAAGCGCTGATGGCGTGCGCCGGCAGGTAGATCGATGACAGACCAGAAGCCCAAGGCATTCGACTTCGGCGACGCGCCGGAGCCGCCTTCCGATCCGGTCGACCGTCCGGCCGGGCCGCGGGCATTCGATTTTGGCGACGAGCGCGATGACCCTGCGGCACCCGATCGCAATAGTCCGCCCAGGGCGCTGTCCTTCGACGATGTTCCTGCGGTTTCGGCTGCGTCTGCCGTGACCAGGAAAACCGTGGCCCGCCCGCTGTTCGACAGCGAAGACCATCCGGCGGTGCGCGATGCGCTTGCCACCGTCCACGCCGAGTATCCGAACGTGTTCGCGCATTCGGAGCAGCGCCTGGCCATCCTGTTTCGCCGCATCCTGCCAGTGAGGCTGGTGCTGGTAACCGAGTGGGCGGAGGCACCGCTGATGGAACAGGCGGCGCTGCTCCAGCCCATCACCGAACTCGTATTGAAATTCACGCAGATGGGCGTGCCGGCGCTGCTGGAAGCGGCGCTCGAGACCACCAAGGGGGCGCCGAGCATGTTCGGCCGGCTGTTCCGCCGACCGACAACGCCTGCCGAGTACCGGCCGGTGCTGACGTCGTCCCGCACGCAGCTCATGCAGCTGATGACCGACAGCGAAGTCGCCATGCGTAATCTGGAAGAGTCAGCAAAGGGGCTGGGCTTGCACCTGCTCGTGCTGGCCGTCGTGTCGACACTCGTCGAGGATGCACCGGATGCAGCCTTGCGCGATGCGCTCGTGCAGCGGCGCACCTTGCTCCAGCAGGCGTTGCGCCAGGCCGAGTTGTCCGTATTGCAGATGAAGCAGGTGCGGCAGCAGGCGGCGGATTTGATCGGGCAGGTGTCGTCGTTTTTGACTGTCACCTTGCCGGCGGTGGAAATGGCGCAGGCGCAGGGCGGGGCGCGATAGGCTTCGGGCGCACCTGAAACAGGTGCGGCTGTTAGAATTTGCCATAGCCTCACTGCCCATTTTCAGGAGTACAGACATCCTACGTTTTCTCATCACTGCGGCAATCGGCAGGCCAAGGTTGACGGCCGCCGTTGCAATATTCATGTTGGCAGCCTTGGCCGGTACGATGACCTATACGGGTTATCTCATCATCGGGGTGGTTGCCGATTATCTTGGCACGGGCCGGTTCGCGGCAGGACTGCTGCTCGGCATTCTTTTCGCGAGATTTCCCTGGATAAAAGAGGGCAGGCTGCGCATTGTCGGCCTCTTGCCCAAGCCTGTCCGTCGACCGCTCATCGTGAGCCTGCTTGCACTGGGCCTGTTCACCTTCGTGGCGCGAGGCGACTACGTGCCTGCACTGTTTACCGGTGTCGCAACGGCGTTTGTTCTCGCTTACCCATGGCTGCGGCGAGCGATTGTCGATCGCATGTCTTCGTCTGTGTTCACATTCGCTGGTCGAAACCGCCCCGAGCGCACCGACGACACGGTCATCGAAGGTGAGTTCAGGGAACGAAAAGAATGAGCTCGATTGCTGCCGACCAGATGCGGAAAACCGCGTCGTAAGTACTCTCCTTGCGCGCAACGTGCGGGGCGCGGGTGCTACACTGCGCGCCTTACACTCCAAAGCCACTGCCATGACCAACAAACAACAGCCTCCAGCAAAACAGCCAGCCGGGGCATCCACCGGCCGAGTGGCAAATCCCTTCCTCGACGCCGAGTTCTACCAGCGGATGCGCGACTACACCGAACGTGATGCCGCCTTCTCGAAAGAGTTGACCGCCATCGGTGAAAGTGGCGCGGGCAAGCAAAGCACCGACATGCGCACGGCGCCATCGCTGCAACTGCTGCGTGCAGTCGTCAAGAAAGGGGTGTCGCTGGACACCATGTTGGAGCGTATCGTGCAGGGTGTGGAAATGGGCCTGTGGGAGCCGTGGCTGAGCAGCTTCGGCATCGAGATCCGCGGCGTCAATTACGCCAAGGGTGAGCAGCGCAACGCCCGCCTGGCGCTCGACATGAGCCTGGCGTGCAAGGTCAATTCCGTGTTCGCCAACGCAGGCATCACCAACTGGCGCAGCCTGGTGGCCGAGGACTGCGCCCAGATCAAGATTGACAAGCCGACCGTCAGTTCCGGCGCCAAGCTGTACGCCATTTTCTATCTGGATGCGCCAGGAAAGTGACTAGCTAAATCAGCAGCTGAGCCCGGGGCGACATCGAAGCACCGGCACACGAATTTGCGATCTTCTACTTGGCAACCGGGCGACCAGGCCGTACCTGGATTACTCAGATCACTGGGTGACGGGAAGCTTCCAGCCCGGCCTGATGAAATGGCAGGTGTACCCGTTCGGAATGCGTTGCAGATAGTCCTGGTGTTCTGGCTCGGCTTCCCAGAAAGGTCCCGCCGCGGCGATCTCGGTGACGGCCTTGCCGGGCCAAAGGCCGGATGCGTCGACGTCGGCGATGGTCTGCTCGGCCATGCGCTTTTGTGCGTCATTGAGATAATAGATGCCAGAGCGATAGCTCATCCCCCGATCATTGCCCTGACGGTTCTCGGTGGTCGGGTCATGGATCTGGAAAAAAAATTCGAGGATCTGGCGATAGCTGATCTGACCCGGATCGAACACCAGTTCGAGCGCTTCTGCGTGCGTGCCATGGTTGCGATAGGTGGCGTTGGGCACGTCTCCGCCAGTGTAGCCGACGCGCGTTGACAGCACGCCGGGCATACGGCGCAGCAATTCCTCCATGCCCCAGAAGCAGCCGCCGGCCAGGATGGCGGTTTCAGTTTGCGTTGTCATTGATTGCCTTTGCTTGAACGAGTGATGTACCAAAAAGTACATCTTCCCACGTTGGTCTATTCTTCGCTGCGACTGTCGCGTGACGGCTGATCGCGGCATCACACCAGCAGCGTGGATTGCGGCAGTTGCAGGCTGGAGGATAGTTCAGCATGGCCTCCTTGTCCCTCGTGCGAAAGTCCGACTGGGGCATTCGCGAGCTGACCGGCAAGCGCGCTCAGAATCAGCTGTGCGGTCTCCGCCGGCGCATCCCAGTGCGGGAAATGGCCACACCGCTCGAACCAGTGCAGTTGAGCATCCGGGAACAAGGCCAGCGCGCGCCTGGCTTGACGCGGAAAGCAGACCCGGTCACGCCGTCCCCAGCCAATGACGAGCGGATGCGCGATGCTGTTGCGCGGAGCCCCTTGCTGTTCCTCACCGTAGGCGAGCTGGGCCAGCAGTTCATCGAACGCCGGCGAGGCCACATAGCTGCACAATTCATCGCTCACGATGTCCGGCGGGAGCTTGGTCGGACGGGCAGAAAATTGTGCCAGCAACAAAGCGCGACCAAGAGGGTTGGCGCAGACTGCCGGCAATACCGGACGAAGCAATCGCAGCAGCCGGATCGACAGGTAGATCGAGCTGAAGAACGCGTGACGCTCCCATCCCTGCCAGAAACCACCCGGATTGAGCGCCACCACGCCGCCGACGATCCCACCGCGTCGCGCCAGTTCCAGCACCAGCCGCGCGCCCATCGAGCTACCGACCGCATCGATGCCAGTCAATCCATGGGCATGGAGGAAGGCGGCGGTTTCATCGGCCAGGGTGCGGATCGAGGTTTCGCCGGCCAGGCGCGGCGTCTGGCCAAAGCCGGGCAGGTCTACTGCGATGACTTCGCGCCTCGTCGCGAGATCGGCCAGGATGGGATTCCAGCTCTGCCAATGGCCGCCAAGGCCATGGATCAGAAGCAAAGGCTTGCCGGTGCCGCAACGAATGTGATGCATGATCGATCCTCCCATCGCACGGGCGTGCGGTTGCCACCAGCGTACCGCAGCGGGCACAACGACTGCGTCCGTTAGGAATGCTTGCCCAGATCAACAACGATCGCGTCTGGCGGCCGTTCCTGCCTCGCATCGGTAAATACGACTGTCCTTCCTTAGGATATTTGCTCATCAAGAAGCTTTTCGACAGCCCAGCTTCTGCGTACCATGTGGCTTGATGTGTCTTGGAGATAACAGCTGGCAGGCAATGCCCAAGCATCGACGGGCTTGCGGCTGCGTGTATCGACGATTTCAAAGTCCCCTTATAAGCAAAGGCTACGATGACTGCACAAGCAACTGGCGCAAAACCGCGTGGATTGAACCGTGTCCTGAACTGGATCGAGGTGGCAGGCAACAAGCTGCCCGATCCGGCCATCCTGTTCGCACTGCTGCTGGCCGTGGTCTGGGCCACGTCCTGGGCCATGTCCGGCCTGGTCTTCAACGACATCGACCCGCGCACCGGTGCGCCGATCGAGATCAGGAATCTGCTGGCCCCGGCCGCCCTGACGGATTTCATGGCGAAGATGGTCAATACCTTCGTCACCTTTCCGCCGCTTGGCGTGGTGCTGGTGGCGATGCTGGGGCTGGGCGTGGCGGAATACACGGGCTTCATCAACGCCGGGCTGCGCAAGATCCTGGCGGTGACACCGAAACTACTGCTAACGCCCGTCCTGATCGGTGTCGGCATCCTGAGCCACGTGGCCGTCGATGCCGGCTATGTGCTGGTCATTCCGCTGGGCGCCGTCATCTTCTATGCCGCCGGACGCCATCCGCTGGCCGGTATCGCGGCCGCCTTCGCCGGCGTATCGGGCGGCTTTTCAGCGACCTTCTTCGTGCCCTCCAGCCTCGATCCGCTGCTGGCCGGCCTTACCCAGGTCGCGGCGCGGCTGTCGTCCGACCCGGCCGCCGCATCGATCGTGATCAATCCGCTCAATAATTACTATTTCACGACGGCCTCGACCTTCCTCGTGATCCTGGTCGGCTGGTTCCTGACCGACAAGGTGATCGAGCCGCGGCTGAACAAGAGTTCGCCGGTCGATGGCGATCCTGCCGGCCTGCCCACGATGAATGCGCTGCAGCCGAACGAGATCAAGGGCCTGCGCTGGGCCGGCATCGCGATGGTCGCCAGCCTGGCCCTGCTGCTGCTTTCGCTGATGCCGGAAGGCTCGGCCTGGCGCTCGTCGAGTACGGGCGAGCTGACGCATTCGTCGGCGCCACTGATGCAGTCGATCGTCGCGCTGATCTTCATTTTCTTCCTGATTCCCGGTGTCGTCTACGGCTATGTCGCCGGTACCGCGAAGAACCACCGCGACATCGTCAAGGGCATGAGCCATGCGATGAGCGGCATGGGTTACTACGTGGTGATGGCATTCTTCTGCGCGCAGTTCATCTTCGCCTTCGGGCAGTCCAACCTGGGCGCCCTCATCGCGCTCAAGGGCGCGTTGTGGCTCAGGGAGATGGCGTTCCCGCTGGGCCTCACGCTGGCGGGCATCGTGATTCTGTCGGCCACGGTCAATCTGTTCATCGGTTCCGCGTCCGCCAAATGGGCCCTGATCGCGGCGGTAATGGTGCCGATGATGATGGAGCTCGGCGTGTCGCCGGACATGACGCAGGCCGCCTACCGGGTGGGCGATTCGTCGACTAATATCATCACGCCTTTGCTGCCGTATTTCCCGCTGATTATCGTCTTCTGCAAGAAATATGTGCAGTCGACTGGGATAGGCACGCTGATTGCGCTGATGCTGCCTTATTCGCTCAGCCTGATCGTGACGTGGACGGCATTCCTACTTGCCTTCTGGGCGCTGGAACTGCCGCTGGGGATTGGGTCTTCGTATAACTATCCGGTGGAGCGCTGACAGGTCGGGGAGCGCTGCTTCAACGCGGCCCTGAATCCCAGAAATGACAATGCCCACGCGATGAGTGGGCGTTGTCTTGAATCCTAGTGCCCTGGGAGCAGAATCGAACCACTGATGAGTACCGTCCAGTGCATCTGCATCACCTTTGACACGAAAGAAATGGTTTAATATACAAAATATTTCTTTCGAGTCTGATATGGCGGAACTTCTTCTATACTTGGAAAATGCCGAAAAGGTATTTGTGTTCGACCAGGTCTATCCTCTGAGCGCTGCCACCGAGCAGGCGAACCAGAAAAAATTGAATGCTTTCGGGATGCTGGCGAAGTTGAATCCGTTCAAACGCCCCAAGGAAGAAACTGTCCTCCTTTCGAAGCACGTCTTGCGTTATGAGCCATTTTGGCATGTAGTGACGACTCGTTCAGTCGATTACTCACGCGAGCTGATCTATCCTGTGGAGATCGGTAATGCGTATGCAAAAAAAGTCCTCATCAACGGCAAGGAGTATTCGATTGCAGAGCAAGGAAATAAGCGGTCGATCAACCTGCAGGGAGTCGAGTTCTCCCATAGGAAAATCAATTACGAAGATCACTTGGACGGGCTGTCGCGCGACCTGAAAAAGGGAGTCCTGGCGAATTACATCAACAAGTACAAGGTGCAGGAGCATACCGTACTGGAACTGCCCGAAGCGATCGTCCCGCAACTACGTTTGCCGATGCTGCTGCAGAAGATTCGCCAGACGCTGGACGCAGAAGTAATCAATGCCCACGAGTTTCAGGAAGACATCGTTACGATCGAAAAAGTGTACCTCTATTACCGTCCTGTGTTTGCATTCGAATTTTCCTGGACAACCGAGGACAAGGTAGGCGTGATTGAAGTCGACGGCCTGACGGGTGAAGTGATCGAAAATGGCCAGTGGTTCAAAGAAAAGCTGCAGGCGATCACGACCCGCGAAATGCTTTTCGAAATGGGCTCGGAACTGGCCGGCGCGTTGGTTCCCGGTGGCGGGACGGCTGTAAAAGCGATCGAAAGGATCACTGCCAGCTGATGCATAAGCCGGGATGCCAGTTTCGAAGCTGACTTCTTGGGCGACGGATCACAGAAACGACAACGCCCACTTGCATGAGTGGGCGTTGCGTGAACGATGTTCTTGGTGGCCCGGGGCGGAATCGAACCACCGACACAAGGATTTTCAATCCTCTGCTCTACCAACTGAGCTACCAGGCCAAGAGGCCGCAATTATAGCAGCGTTTGCGCCGGGTCAACAACTCGGGCGCGGCAACAGTTACCCCCTGGACGAGATCCGCTGCGCATGGTCCCGCTCCAGCGCCAGGCGCGACTCGCGCCTGCCCTTGGCTTCCTCGAAGCGACGCAATTCATCCGGCGAAGACGGTTCCAGTGGCGGAATCGCCGCCGGCTTCTTGTCGTCGCCCACCGCCACCATCGTGAAGAAGCAGCTGTTCACATGGCGCACCACCTTGCTGCGAATGTCCTCGGCAATCACCTTGATCCCGATTTCCATCGAGCTGCGGCCGGTGTAGTTCACGGCCGCCAGGAAGGTCACCAGTTCGCCCACGTGGATCGGCTGGCGGAATGTCACCTGGTCGACGCTCATCGTCACCACGTAGCGGCCGGCGTAGCGGCTGGCGCAGGCGTAGGCGACCTGGTCGAGCAGTTTCAGGATGGTGCCGCCGTGCACGTTGCCGGAAAAGTTGGCAGTGTCGGGCGTCATCAGCACTGTCATGCTGAGCTGGTGGGAAGGCAGGTTCATGGTCATGTCATTACAAAAGGTATTCGGTGCTTGATGTTGCCTTAGAAACTGCTGCGCGGCAAGTTCGACCGTTGGCGGAGTCCATTATTGCGCCACTCAAAGCACGCATATCGACATACCAATAAAATCGTAGTCATTGAAAAACGAATCGTATAGGCTCGGCAAAATGAACAGCGAATTTTTCCATCAAGGCGGATCGGTGCAGTGGCAGCTCGGTCCCGTCATCGACGCATTGCGCACCTCGCGCGAATCCACCCACAATATCCGGCACCAGGGCAGGGTGCGCGAGTTGCCGTCACGTGACGTCGTGCGCCAGATCGTGGACGGCGTTTCCGCCGCCCTGTTCCCGACCCATTACGGCCGTCCCGACCTGAACGACGAAAGCATCGACTACTTCGTCGCCGACACGCTCAACGTGGCGCTCGACCGCCTGGCCGAGCAGGTGCGGCGCGCGCTGCGCTTTTCGCCCGAGTTCTCTTCCGAGCATGACCAAACCGAGGATGCCGTGCTGGCCGAGCGCGCCCGCGCCATCACGCGCGAGTTCGCCGCCAGCCTGCCCGGCGTCCGCGGGCTGCTGGTGTCCGACGTGCAGGCCGCGCTGGCGGGCGATCCGGCCGCCACCTCGGTGGCCGAGATCATGCTGTGCTATCCCGGCACCATCGCCATCCTCTACCACCGCATCGCGCATTGCCTGAATCGCCTCGGCGTGCCCTTCCTGGCGCGGGTGGCGGCCGATATCGGCCACTCGCTCACCGGCATCGACATCCACCCCGGCGCGCAGATCGGCGGCAGCTTCTTCATCGACCACGGCACCGGCGTCGTCATCGGCGAAACCGCGATCCTGGGCGAGCGCGTGCGCCTGTACCAGGCCGTCACGCTCGGCGCCAAGCGCTTCCCGGTCGACGAGAGCGGCGCCCTGGTCAAAGGCACGCCGCGTCATCCGATCGTCGAGGACGACGTCGTCATCTATGCCGGCGCCACCATCCTCGGCCGCATCACGATCGGCGCCGGTTCGACCATCGGCGGCAACGTCTGGCTGACCCAGAGCGTCCCGCCGGGCAGCAATGTGTCGCAGGCGCAGATGCGCAACACCTGAGTCATCAGATGGCGTGCGCCGCGTGCAGGCTGTCGAGGATCGCCGGTTTCAGCGGCGACAGCGCCAGCTTGCCGCGTTCGCGCGGCCACGGCGCGTCGTTGGTGAACTCCGCGCGCACCGGTCCGGGCACGCCATCCATCAGCACCACGCGGTCGCTGAGATAGATCGCCTCATCGATATCGTGGGTCACCAGCAGCACCGTCAGGCCGCGCTGGCGCGCCGCTTCCGCCAGCAGGTCCTGCAGGCGCATGCGGGTGAAGGCGTCGACCGCCGAAAACGGTTCGTCCAGCAGCAGCACGTGCGGCTCCAGATACAGGCCGCGCGCGATGGCTGCGCGCTGGGCCTGGCCGCCCGACAGCTGCTTGGGCAGCGCATCGCCATAGCCTTTCAGGCCGACTTCTTCCAGCAGGGCGTGGGCCCGCTCCAGGTTCGGCCGCGCGTGTCCGCCGAAGACGACGTTTTGCGCCACCGTCAGCCATGGGAACAGGCGCGGCGCCTGGAACACCAGGCCAACGTCGGCATCCGGCCCTGTCAACTGGCGGCCGTCGAGGCGCACCGCGCCGCGGTAGTCGCCGTCCAGTCCCGCCACGATCGACAACAAGGTGCTCTTGCCGCAGCCGCTGGCGCCGACCAGGCTGACGATTTCGCCCTGGTCCAGTCCCAGGCGCAGGCCCCGCAGCACCGTGCGCACGCCGTGGCGCTTGTCATCGATGGCGATCTCGAGAAAGCTCATCGCGTCGTCCTTTCCACATAGCTGTCGCGCCAGGCCAGCCAGCGCCGTTCCAGCGCCTGCATCGCGCTGTCGCTGGCCTTGCCCAGCAGGGCCAGCAGCACGATCGCCGCCAGCATGATGTCGGCGCGGCTCGATTCGCGGCCGTCGGTCAGCAGATAGCCCAGGCCGCGGCTGGCGGCGATCAGCTCGGCCGCCACCATGAACATCCACGCCAGGCTCAGGCCGTTGCGCAGGCCGGTCAGCACCGAGGGCAGGGCCGCCGGCAGCAATACCCGGCGCGCCAACGCCAGGGGAGAGAGGCGATACAGCAGGCCGACCTCGGTCAGGCCGCGGTCGACGCCGCGGATGCCGGCCACCACGCCCATGTACACGGGGAAGAAAGCGCCGATCGCGATCAGGATGATCTTCGGCGCCTCGTCGATGCCGAACCAGAGCAGCAGCAGTGGCACCCAGGCCAGCGAGGGAATCGCGCGCAGCGCCTGGAAGGTGGGATCGAGCACGCTTTCCGCGCGCCGGTTCAGGGCAACCAGTGCGCCCAGCGGCAGCGCCAGCAGGGCGCCGGCGGCAAAGCCCGCCGCCACCCGCAGCGTGCTGGCGCCGACGTGGCCGGCCAGGCCGTTCTCCAGCAGCCAGGACAAGGATTCGAGGACGGCGCTCGGCGGCGGCAGCAGATTGGCCGGCACCAGGCCGGCGCGCACACCGGCTTCCGCGCCGATCAGAACCAAGGCCGGCAGCAGCAAGCCCAAAGGGAAGCCGAGGCGGCGCCATGCGCGCCGCGGTGGTGACTGCGGAGGCGCTTCCAGGGTGATGGCCTGCCGTTCCATGTCAGGCCTTGGTGAGCTGGCGCGCGAAGCTGGTGTCGACCAGGCCGGCAATCGCCTTGTCCAGGTCCGTGCCGGGGCGCACCAGCGCCTCGTCGCGCAGGATCGGCGCCGCCAGTTGTAGCGCGCGCAGGTGTTCGGCGGTCGGCTGGGCGTTGCTGAAGTCCGAGCGCAGCTTGACCTGCAGCAGCGCGACTGGCAGCGGCACCTTGGCATCAAGCGACAGGATTTTCGCTGCTTCGGACGGATTGGCGCGGGTCCAGGCGCGGGCGCGCTCGTAGGCCTTGATCACGCGTGCGGTCTCGCTCGCGCGGGTGGCCAGGAACTCTTCGCGCACGTTCAGGAAACCGTAGGTATTGAAGCCCACGTTACGGTACAGCAGGCGCGCGCCGCCATCGAGTTCGGCCGCCGCCATATGCGGATCGAGGCCGGCCCATGCGTCCACGCGGCCCTGTTCCAGCGCGGCCCGGCCATCCGCGTGCTGCAGGCTGACGTGTTCGATGTCGCTGCGCTTCAAGCCCACGGTCTGCAGGGCGCGCAGCAGGAACAGATAGGGATCGGTGCCCTTGGTGGCGGCCACCTTCTTGCCTTTCAGGTCGGCCAGGCTGCGGATCCGGGAGTTCCTGGGCACCACCAGCGCCGTCCACTCGGGCCGCGAGAACAGGTAGGGCGTGCGGATCGGATTGCCGTTGGCGCGGGCCAGCAGGGCCGCCAGGCCGGCGCTCGACCCGATGTCGATGCTGTTCGCGTTCAGGTACTCGAGCGCGCGGTTGCTGCCGGCGCTGAACACCCATTTGATGCGGGTGCCGTCGGCCTTGAATTCTTCTTCGAGCCAGGCGAAGTGGCGCAGCACCAGGCTGGTGGGCGAGTAGTGGGCGTAATCGAGGCGCAGCTCCTGCAGCGGCGCTGCGCGTGCGGGCAAGGCGGCGAGGGCGGCGCCGCTGGCGGCCAGTTGCAACAGGCTTCTTCGTTTCATGATGGTCCTTTGTTGGTGATTCAAGCTGCCTGAATGCCAGACAGCGGGGATGCGATCTCGACCCGGCTGCCCGGGTGGCCGGGCGCCAGGCGCGGGCCCTGGCCCAGCAGTTGTCCGCGCAGCGTGCCACCGCTTGGCGTAGCGTCATAGCGGCCGCGCCGCGCCAGTTCGGGCACGATGTGCTCGACCACCAGCGCCATGTCTTCCAGCGGCAGCGCGAAGGCGAGGTTGAAGCCGTCGGCGCCGGTGTCGTCGATCCACGATTCGAGCTGGTCGGCCACCTGGCGCGGGTCGCCCACGATGATCGGGCCGCGTCCGCCCAGGCCGATGAATTCGGCGGCTTCGCGCACCGTCCAGTCGCGGCCCGGGTCGGCGGCGCTGAGCGAGGCCAGGGCCGAGCGGCCGGCGTCGGTGTCGATGTACTCGATGGTGTCGTCCAGGTGGTGGCGCGCGAAGTCGACGCCGGTCCAGCCGGACAGCAGGGTGAGTGCGGCCTCGACGTCGACGTGGCGCCGGTATTCCTCGAGCCGCGCCTGCGCCTCGGCCTCGGTCGCGCCGGTGATGACGAGGGCCTGGGCATACACCAGCAACGTATCCGGATCGCGGCCCTCCACACGCGCGGCGGCGCGCACGGCATCGACGCCGCGTTTCACCACCGCCTTGCTCGGACCGCTGATGAAGGTGGCTTCGGCATGGCGCGCGGCGAAACGGGCGCCGCGCGGCGAGGCGCCGGCCTGGTACAGGAAAGGCGTGCGCTGCGGCGACGGTTCGCACAGGTGAAAGCCCGGCACGTCGTAGTAGCGGCCCTTGTGCCGGATCGGGTGCACCCTGGCCGGGTCGGTATGGATGCCGCGCTCCTTGTCGCGCTTCACCGCGTCGTCCTCCCAGCTGCGCTCCCACAGCTTGTAGACGACCTCCATGTACTCGTCGGCCAGGTCGTAGCGCTCGTCGTGGCCGAGTTGCTGGCCGAGGCCCAGGTTGCGCGCGGCGCTGTCGAGGTAGCCGGTGACGATGTTCCAGCCGATCCGGCCACCGCTCAGGTGGTCGAGCGTCGACATGCGACGCGCGAAGGTATAGGGATGTTCGTAGGTCAGGGCGGCGGTGACGCCGATCCCGAGGCGCGTGGTGGCGTGGGCGATCAACGGCACCAGGGCCAGCGGATCGTTCAGCGGCACCTGCACGCCGTGGCGCAGCGCGGCTTCCGGACCCTTGCGGTAGACGTCGTACACGCCCAGCACGTCGGCCAGGAAGATGGCGTCGAAGCCGCCGTGCTCCAGCAACTGCGCCAGCTCGATCCAGTAGCCGGGCGTCAGGTAACGCTCGCTATCGCTTCTCGGATGGGTCCACAACCCCGGCGACTGGTGGCTCGGGGTGTTCATCTGGAAGGCATTGAAGCGGATGCGGCGCGCCATCACCTGGCTCCAGTCGATTGCAGCGCCAACTGGTAATCGGTCTTGGCGTAGTCGGCGAAATGCTTGTTGGTGACGTCCAGGAAGGCGCGCGACTTGTAGGCGGCGGCCAGGTCGCGCGCGAAGGGCTTGTCGCGGTCAGGCGTCCTGACCGCCACCAGGTTGGCGTAGGCCGGCGAAATCTTCTCGGTGCGCAGCGCGTCGCGCAGCTTGAGGCCTGAGGCCAGCGCGTAGTTGCCGTTGACGAAGGCGTAGTCGGCATCCTGCAGGGAGCGCGGCAGCTGGGCAGCCTCCAGCGGCAGCAGCTTGATGCCCTTCGGGTTGGCGGCGACGTCGCGTTCCGAGGCGCGGATCGGATCGATGCCGGCACGCAGCTTGATCCAACCCAGTTGGTCGAGCATGACCAGTGCGCGCGCCTGGTTGGTCGGGTCGTTCGGCAGCGCCACGGTGCTGCCGCTTTTCACGGCGTCGAGGCTCTTGTGGCGGCGGCTGTAGATGGCGATCGGCGCGGTCGGCACCTTTACCAGTTCGCTAAGCGCCAGCTTGTGCTGGGCGGCGAAGCGGTCCAGATAGGTCACGTGCTGGAACACATTGGCGTCGAGCGAGCCCTCGGCCAGCGCGAAGTTGGGCTGGATGTAGTCGTTGAATTCGACGATGCGCACCTTGTAGCCCTGTTTCTCGAGGATCGGCTTGATGCCCAGCCTGACCTGGTCGGCATACGGCCCGGCGCTGGTGCCGATGACGATTTCCTTTGGGTCCTTTGCCTGCGCATTGGTGGCGACGGCGAGGGCGATGGCCAGGATCAGCGGGCTGGCGAGCAGGATGCGGCGGTTCAGGCTCATGGGGTTCCTTCCGTTTCTTTTTTCATTGACGGTTCAGCGCTTGTCCAGGCGGCGCGCGATGCGTCCGCCGCCGAACTGGATCATCTGCACCATGGCGATCAGGATCGCGACCGTGACCACCATGACGTCGGTCTCGAAGCGGTAGTAGCCGTAGCGGATGGCGAGGTCGCCGATGCCGCCGCCGCCCACCACGCCGGCCACCGCCGAATAGGACAGGAAGCTGATGGCGAGCACGGTCAGCGCCAGCACCAGGCCGGACCTGGCTTCCAGCAGCAGTACCCGGGTGACGATCTGCAGGCGGGTGGCGCCCATCGCTTCGGCGGCCTCGATCACGCCGCGCGGCACTTCGTGCAGCTGCTGTTCGACCAGGCGCGCGAAATAGGGGATGGCGGCGCAGGATAGCGGCACGCTGGCGGCCAGCGGGCCGATCGAGGTGCCGGCGACGATGCGCGTAAACGGCACCAGGGCCACCATCAGGATGATGAAGGGGAAGGAGCGCACGGTGTTCACCAGCCAGCCCAGCACTTTGCCGATGCTGCGGCCACGGCCTGGTTCGCCCGAGCCGTTGAGGAACAGGACCACGCCCAGCGGGCCGCCCAGCAGTACTGCGGCCGAGAGGCCGATGCCGAGCATGAGCAGGGTTTCGCCGAAGGCGCGCCACAGCTCGGGGGCGACGATCAGGAATTTTTCAAGCATGCAGCTCTCCTGGCGGAAGGCCGGCATGGACGGCTGCGGCATGGGCTTCGGTGGCGTGAGCTTCGGTGGCGTGATACAGCAGCTCGCGGCCGAGCGAGGTCTTGCGCGGCTCGCGGTGGTCGCGCAGGTCGAACAGTTCGGCGATGCGGCCATCCTCGACCACGGCCGCGCGCTGGCACAGGCTGCCCAGCGCCTGCAGCTCGTGGCTGACGATGACGATCGTCACCCCGAGGCGCGCATTGATGTCGCGCAGCGTATCGAGCACGCTGCGCGTGGTGTCCGGGTCGAGGGCCGACGTCGGCTCGTCGCACAGCAGCACCGTGGGATAGCTGGCCAGCGCGCGCGCGATTGCCACCCGCTGCTTCTGGCCGCCCGACAGGCGCGCCGGATAGCTGCCCGCCTTGTCGAGCAAGCCGACCAGTTCCAGGCATTCGGTCACGCGCGCCTTCAGGCGCGGCGCGTTCATCGCGCCGTGGATGCGCAGCGGGAAGGCCACGTTCTCGAATACGGTGGCGTTGGCGAGCAGGTTGAAGTGCTGGTAGATCATGCCGATGCGACGGCGCGCTTCGCGCAGCTCGCGCGCGCCGAGGGCGGTCAGTTCCTGGCCGGCGACGCTGATGCTGCCGCTGTCGGGCTTTTCAAGAAGGTTCATCAGGCGCAGCAAGGTCGACTTGCCGGCGCCGCTGCGGCCCACCAGGCCGAAGATCTCGCCCGGCAGGATGTCGAGCGAGACGTCGCGCACGGCGTCGAAGCGGCCGCCTTCGGGCAGCGGAAAGGCCTTGCTGGCGCGCTCGACGCGGATGACGGGTACGGAAGCTGTCATGTCGGGCCGGTCAGGAATAGGGTGTCGGATCGGGCACGCGGCCGCTGAGCGCGTAGCGCCCCAGGTCGCGCAGCTTGTAGTCGACCGGGTCGTGCAGGGTGTGCACGCGCGCGTTGCGCCAGAAGCGGTCGAAGCCGAAGCGGCCCGACGTGGCGCGCGCGCCGAGCAGTTCGAACATCTGGTTGCTGATGTCGATCGCGGCGCGATGGGCCAGCACCTTGGCCTCGGCCACCGCGATCGCCACCAGGCCGCGATCGCGCGCCGTCACCGCGTCGCCCTTGCGGATGGCGGCATCGAGCTGGCGCCCGGCCTCGTCGGCCAGCAGCGCGGCGGGACGCACCGTCAGCCACAGCTGGCCGTAGCGGTGCTGGCTGAAGGGATCGTCGATCGCGTCGTCCACGCCGGACGCGAACCAGGGCCGTGCCTGTTCCAGCGTGTAATCGCGTGCGGCGTCGAAGGCGCCTTGTGCGATGCCGAGATACAGATTGGCCATGATCAGCTGGGCGACCTGGGAGCGCAGGGTCGAGCGGGCGGTCGGCGCCTGGCCGGGTGCCTGCAGCACCAGTGCGGTCGGCAGGTAGACCTTCTCGAAGTGGACGTTGCCGCTGTCGGTCTGGCGCTGGCCGAAGGCGTCCCAGTCGGCCTCCACGTGCACGCCGGCCTGCTCGGTCGGCACCACGGCGATCAGGGCGGCGTCGGCTTCACTGTCCCAGGCCGACACCGTCAGCCAGTCGGAACCCACCGAGCCCGACGAAAAACTCTTGACCCCGTCGAGGATGTAGCCGGCCGGCGAGGCGGTGGCGCGGGTGCGCTTGTCGAGCGGGTTCAGGGCGTTGCCCCAGAACAGCTTCTGGCGCACGGTGGCGGTGAGCAGGCTGCGCTGCTGCAGCTCGGTGCCGTAGAGCCCGATGCCGGCCAGTTGCAGGTGGTGGAAGCCGAACAGGTGGGCCAGCGCGCTGTCGGCCTTGGCCAGGATGCGCACCGCCGCCATCACGGTGGCCCAGTCGGCGCCCTGGCCGCCGAACTCGGTGGGGATCGACAGCGTGAGCAGGCTTGAAGCGCGGATCAGTTCGCGCTCGTGCTTCGGGTGGCCGCCGGCGCGGTCGCGTTCGACGGCGGTGGCGGCCAGGCGCTCGGCCAGGTCGGCGGCGATGGCCAGCGGATCGGGTGTGACCGCGGTGGCGTAGTCGTCTTGTGGACGCAATTGCTGCAGGATGGAGGACATGGGACCGTGTGCCGATGTTGGGTGAACTGCCATCTTGCATCCCAAGCCGGCGCCGCGTGAACGAAGAAAACCGGCCATGAATATGCGCGAAAAGTTAAAACGGCAAACGCATATCGATGAGTGAAACGATTCGTTGGGCCGATCTCGCGCGCGGCGTACGCTGTGGCGATCGTTGTCAGAACTGGAAATCACCATGAGCGTCATCTTGCTGGGCGGTAGCCCGTCGTCGCAATCGTCCTGCAGCCGCCTGTTGCAGCACGTTGGAGATAAACTCGCCGTCCACGGCTGGCGCACGACGCGTCTCGAGGTACGCGAGCTGCCCGGCCCAGCCCTGCTGCGCATGGACGCGAACGACCCGGAACTGGCGCGCGCGCTGGCGCTGGTGGCCCAGGCCGATGCGCTGGTGGTGGCCACGCCAATCTATAAGGCGGCCTACACCGGCATGCTCAAGCTGTTCCTCGACCTGCTGCCGCAGGACGGCCTGCGCGGCAAGGTCGTGCTGCCGCTGGCGACCGGCGGCAGCCAGTCGCACCTGCTGGCGCTCGACTATGCGCTGCGCCCGGTGCTGGCGTCGATGTCGGCGCGCGCCATCCTGTCGAGCATCTATGCCACGTCCGAGCAGGTCGCCTGGGACAGCGAGCGCGGCACGCGCCTGGCGGGCCCGATCGCCGAACGTGTCGCCGAGGGTATCGAACAGCTCGACGCCGAATTGCAGGCGCGTGTGCAGACCGCGGCTGCTGCCTGATTCACCGAGGATTTACTGTGTCGACTCCCAACATTTTCTGGTTCATCCCTACCCACGGCGACAGCCGTTATCTCGGCACCACCAAGGGTGCGCGCCCGGTCAATGCCGACTACCTGAAGCAGGTCGCGGTCGCCGCCGATACCCTCGGCTACGACGGCGTGCTGCTGCCGACCGGGCGCTCCTGCGAGGACGCCTGGATCGTTGCCTCGTCGCTGATCAACGCCACCACCAGGCTGAAATTCCTGGTTGCGATCCGTCCCGGCCTGTCGACGCCGGGGCTGGCGGTGCGCATGGCCTCCACCTTCGACCGCTTGTCGAACGGGCGCCTGTTGATCAATGTCGTCACCGGCGGCGACCAGGGCGAGCTCGAAGCCGACGGCCTGTACGCCGACCACAGAAAGCGCTACGAGATCTCGAGCGAATTCTTCAAGGTCTGGCGCGCCAGCATGGCGGGCGAGGGCGGCGCGGCGGGCTACGATTTCGAGGGCACCCACATCCAGGTCAAGGGCGCCAAGACCTTGTATCCGGCCGTGCAGAAGCCGTATCCGCCGCTGTACTTCGGCGGCTCGTCCGAGCCCGCGCACGAGCTGGCGGCCGAGCAGATGGACGTCTACCTGACCTGGGGCGAACCGCCGGCGGCGGTGGCCGAGAAGCTGGCCGACATCCGCGCGCGCGCCGCAAAGTATGGCCGCACGCTGAAATTCGGCATCCGCCTGCACGTGATCGTGCGTGAAACCAATGAAGAAGCCTGGCGCGCGGCCGACGAGTTGATCAGCCACCTGGACGACGACACCATCGCCCGCGCCCAGGCTGCGTTCGCGAAGATGGACTCGGTCGGCCAGCGCCGCATGGCGGCCCTGCATGGCGGACGGCGCGACCAGCTCGAAGTCTCGCCCAATCTGTGGGCCGGCGTGGGCCTGGTGCGCGGCGGGGCGGGGACGGCGCTGGTGGGCGACCCCGAGACGGTGGCGGCGCGCATGCGCGAGTACGCGGATCTGGGCATCGAGACCTTCATCCTGTCGGGCTATCCGCACCTGGAAGAGTCGTACCGCTTCGCCGAACTGGTGTTCCCGCTGCTGGGCAAAGGAACCGAGCACGGAGAGCAGTCGATCACCGGACCATTTGGCGAGATGATGGCCAGCGATATCCTGCCAAAGAAGGCCGCCTAGCACCGTCGTCAGCGCGCTTTGCTATGATGGCGCGATGACTATCCTGCTGGTTCCCGGCTATATGGCCGACGAGACGCTGTGGGACGGTATGCGCGACCGGCTGGCCCCCTTCGGCCCGCTGGCGCATGCCGACCTGCGTCACGATTCCACCCTCGAGGACCTGGCGCGCCGCGCATTGGCCGAGGCGCCGCCGTCCTTCATCCTGATCGGCTTTTCGATGGGCGGCTATGTCGCGCGCGAGATCGTGCGCCAGGCGCCCGAACGCGTGCGCGCGCTGGTGCTGATCGCCACTTCGACCCGGCCCGATTCCGACGCCGTCCGCCAGGGCAAGCGCACTGTGGCCCGGGCGGCGGCGTCGGTCTCGTTCGCGGGGCTGAGCCGCACCGCGATCGCCAGCTCGCTGCATCCGCGCGAGGTGGACAACGAGGCGCTGATCGAGCGCGTGCGCATGATGGGCGTGCGGCTGGGCGGTGTGGCTTTCCGCAACCAGTCGCTGGTCGAGCGGCCGGGCGACCTGCATCTGCTGGGTGAGATCCGCTGTCCGACCCAGGTGGTGGCGGCCGGGCACGACCGCCTGCGCAGTCTCGACGAAGCGCGGGAGCTGCATGCGGGGATCGCGGGGGCACAGTTCGCGCTGGTCGAGGATAGCGGGCACATGATTCCGCTCGAGGCCCCGCAAGCATTGTGCGATGTGATCGTGCCGTGGCTGGCGCAACTGCGGGCGCAGATGCCGGAAGCCTGAATCAGGCCTGCGCGACCCTCGCGCACCAGCCGTCCAGGCCGCGGATCGCTTCTTCCTTGAGCTTGGCCTCGATCTCGATAAACGGCGCGGCGAGATAGGACGAGGGCATCGTCGCGATCAGGTCGGAATGCTGGCGGTCGTTGAATCCTTCGCGGCCGTTCGAAATGTGCACCAGCTGGTGGGCCGGGTCGGGCCAGGTGGCGCGCGCCCTGGCCACCATCTCGGCCACGCTCGGGTGCTCGTAGCTGTCCAGCTTTTCGTGGACGATGTGGTGATGGGCGTCGAACACCATCGGCACGCCGGCGCGCACGCATACGGCGTGGATCTCGTCGGCGCTGTAGGCGTATTCGTCATTCTCCAGGCCGATGCGGCAGCGGATCGCGTCCGGCAGTTCGGCAATGCGCGCGACCAGCTTGTCCTCGCGGTCGGACTTGCCGCCGTGGATTTCCAGCAGCGCCCAGGGTGAGCGCGGCTGGTCCAGCAAATCCATGATGTCGGCGTGCATCTGCAAGATCTTGACGCTGTTGGCCACTACGTCGTCCGAGTCTGAACTGAGCACCACGAACTGGTCGGGATGCATCACCAGGCGGATGCCGCGCTCGATCGCGCGCCGGCCCGAGCGGCCCAGGGTGTCCTTGAACTGTTGCAGGATGTCCAGCCCGAACGGCGTATCGGAAAACGGGAAGATCGACGAGGGCATGCGGTAGAGGGTGATGCCTTCGCGCTCGCAATAGCGCAGCGCATTGTCCAAGGTCTGGATATTGTCGCGATAAATGTCTTCCAGCACGCGGCGCTGGTTATCTTCCGAATGCTCGAGCAGGCGCTTGCGCGTGAGCGCGCGGTAGCGCACGTCCTTGGAAACGGTGATGCAGACGAGGCCGAGTCGTGGTTGCGGGGCGGACTGGGTCATGTGTTCTGGGCCGGCGCAGCGAGACGCGGACGGGAGGTTGATGTTGATGGGCAGTCTATCCGAAGCAGCTTTCAGGAGAGGCATGACTCGGGACGCAATCCGGGTCGAAGGCGGGGCAGGCGTGGCGCCTTCCCTCCGGTCCGTCACTTAGCGCGGCGCGGCGAACACCTGGGTCCAGTAGATGATGCCGGTCTGCCGCTCCGGCGTGACGCCATAGGCGGCGCCCATCTCGGTGAAGTCGCGGTTCATGATGTTGGCGCAATGTCCAGGGCTGTCGAGCCAGCCTTCGACGGCTTCGCGCGGCGAACGCTGACCGAAAGCAATGTTTTCGCCCACCCGGCGCCAGCTGTAGCCGGCGCGCAGGGCGCGGTCGGTGGCCTGGCTGCCATCCTTGGCACGGTGGCTGAAGTAGCGCCCTGTGGCCATGTCGCGGCTATGGGCCAGTGCGGCATCGCCCAGCGCGGGGTTCCAGCTCAGGGGCGGCGCCGCCGGGAACGCCTGCTTGCCGCAGGAGCGGGCACTGGCGCGCGCGGCATTGACTTCAATCAGGATCGCGCGACCGGCTTCGCGCCAGTCGGGATAGGTGGCCGAGGGCAGCGGCGGCGCCGGACGCGCCAGCACGACGGTCCAGGTCGTGCCCTCGCGGTAGCTGCCGACGGCCGAGAAACGATCGCTCAGCAATACCTTGCAGTATTTCTGTGCCAGCACGTTCATGGCGGCCTGGGCATCCTCGGGGCCGGTGACGTAGACCGCCTGTGCCTGCGCGACGGCGTAACCGGCTTGTTCCAGTGCGGATTCGATGAAGGTGCCGGCGCCGATGCGCACCTGGGCCAGGGCCGGTTGCTGGTCGAGCGCAGCGGTCGCCGCGGCGGGAAGTCCGTCGCAGGCGCCAGGATTGGCGCGGTAGGCATTGACCAGTGTTGCCAACGAATCGCTATCGCCGGCCTGAGTGGGCAGGGCGTGTGTGGCAGGCAGCGCCAGCAGGGTGGCCGCCACCGTCAGCAGCGCCTGGCGCAGTGCAGGGGATTGTGGACCTGGCATCGAACTCTTCAAGGACGGCATGATGGCAGGCGATACCGGCGCGTCATATAAGCTGGGGATGAAAGATTCAGAAAGCAAGAACGCCAATGGCGTCGGCGCGGTTTGCTGTTCTGTTGGTGAAGATGGGGACGGCTGCCGGGATTTCCAGATGCACTGCCGCCGTCAGCAGGTGCGGCGGCATTGACCGTGGCAAGCGACGCGGCATTGGTCGCCGCGGTTTGCCACGTCTGTTCTTACTGTGTGGGTTGTTGCAATTGCGTTTGCGACGTGCGCACAAGCCTGGAAACATCTAGTCCCTGGGCCGTGAGGCGCGTGAGCAGGGCGTCGTATGCGGCCGGCTCGACCTGGGGCGTCCGCGACAGGATCCACAGGTATTCACGCTTGGGTTCGCTTACCGCGGACAACTGGTATTTGTCGTCGAGGTCGATGACCCAGTAATCCCCCCACACCATCGGGATGAAGGACAGGATGGCCGGCGCGAAACGCACCTTGAGCTTGGGCGACGTGGCGCCGCCGAGCTGGCGCGCCACGCCGTCGGCCATGTCGAATTTGCCCTCGGCGGTGCGGCAGCGGTTGACGACTTGCACCCGGCCATCTTCGCTCAGGTTGTAGCTTGCGGTGGTGTCACCGACGCATTTTTTCTGGAAATCGTTGGGGAATTTTGCGATCTCGTACCAGACGCCCATATAGCGCGGCACCACGAGCGATTCGATCGGCTGCAACGGTCGGGTGTTGTCCGCTGCCAGCGCCGGAATGGCGCACAGGGCGGACAGGACCAGGGCGGCGCACGGCGCGAAGAACGAAAGCTTGGCGTTCATCGGAACCTCTTGTAAATATTCGGGCTCCTAGCATAAATGACAATGGGATTGCTGTGTCGCATGATTTGCAAGCGCGCCGCATGACAGTATTTGCCAGGCCGCGCGAGCAAGTCTCCGGCAGGTCTAGAGCGCGGACAGCGCCGGCCCGTCCGGCTTGCCAAGCCAGGTGGTCGCGAACTGCTTTTGCACGGCTGCGAGCGCGGCTTCGTCACCACGTTTGCGGTACACCTCCATCAAGCCGCGCAATGCCCAGCCATTGCTTGGGGTGCGCGCCAGCGAATCGCGGAAGACTTTTTCGGCGGCGTCCGGCTGTCCGCTGCGCAGGAGCGCCATGCCGAGCGACTGGCGCACCGGGTAATACCAGTAGGGCGGCTCCATATAGGGCAGGGCGTCCTGCACCGCGATTGCGCTGCGGTAGGCTTTGACCGCACGCGGCAAGTCACCCCGCGCATCGGCGATCCGGGCCCGGGCCACCGCGCGGGCGGTCTGGACGATCTCTTGACCGGGAATATTCCAGTCGTTCACCGGCTTGAAGTCGCCGTTCTTCTCGATCTTGTCGAGCGCGGCGACTTGTCGTGCGGCCGCATCGAAGTCACCCTTGCGTGCATGGCCGACGGCGCGCGCGTAATGCCACATCGCCTGAACGAGCACGAACTGGGGGCCTGGGTCGGGGAGCGCGAGCAGGGTGTCCGCATCGCTGAACTGGACGTGGGCGAAGTAGGGCGCCGACTTGACCGGCTGCAGCGCGCCGATGGCGGTCAGGAGGTCTGGCGTGATCACCTTGTCGAGCTTGCCTGCGGCTTCGAGCGCCGTGCGGCCATCGCCGCCCATCAGGGCCGACACCATCACGAAGTGGATATTGTGCGGGTAATAGGCGCCCCGGTAGACGGGATCGCTGGCCGCGTCGGCGAAGTAGCGTTCGTCGGTGGCGATCGCCAGGACATTCGCGCGCAGCGCGTCGCGATACATGCCCAGCCGGTAATAGATGTGCGAGGGCATGTGCACGATGTGGCCGGCGCCCGGGATCTGGCTTGCCAGCACGCGCGCGGCGGGCAGGGCTTTCTCGGGCCGGCTCGAGGCTTCCATGGCGTGGATGTAGTAATGGGCGGCCCCGGCATGGGTCGGGTTGCGCGCCAATACTTTCTCGAGTGCGGCGACCAGCTCGGCCGTGCGGTTCTTGGGCTTGGCGCCGCCGGCCGCCCAGTAGTCCCACGGCGACAGGTCCATCAGCGATTCGGCGAATAGCACCTGGATGGTGTCGTGGGTGGGGTAGTCGCGCGCGACCTCGGTCATGGCATCGGCGTAGGCCTTGTCGAGCGCGGCGCGGTCGGCGCCGGGGTCAAGGCTGTAGCGGCGCACCACGGCGCGGATCACGGCCTGCTCTTCGGGCCGGGTGCGCGGCGCCAGGCGGCTCGCCTCGGCCGCGGCGGCCACCGCCGGTGCGACGGCCTCGGGAAACATGGGGGCGTTGATGTTCGGGCCCAGCACCAGCGCCTCGCCCCAGTAGCACATGGCGCAGTTCGGGTCGGCGTCTTGCGCGGCGCGGAAGGCGCGCGCCGCCTCGGCATGGTTGAAGGCGAAGGTCAGGCGGACGCCCTGGTCGAAATAGGCCTGGGCGCGCTTGCTGGCGGTGGTGATCGGCACGCGCAGCTTGCCCAGGTTGTCGTACAGGGGCGGCGGCGCGGCCTTGCCTGGTTTGTCTGCGGGCTTGGTGCCCGACGTGGCCGGCGCCTGCTGGCCGGGTGTGAACGGGCGCGTCTCGGTCTGGGCCTGCACCAGATGGGCCAGGAGGGGCGGCGCACCTGCGCGTGTCGGTGCGCAGGTGGCGCTGGTGGCCCCGGCGAACAGCGGGTCGAAACCGGTATTGGCCGTGCCGCGCCCGGACCATAGCGATGGCATGGCGGCAAGCGCCACTGCGCCGATCACGGCGATGGCAAGAATGATGATTGCGGCGGCAATGCCACGCGGAACAAGGCGCGGTCGTTTCATGGTGAGACTCCTCGGAGGCGGCGCCGTGTCTGCGGTGCCTGCCTTGTCTTTGGAGTCGCATCGGCCAGCTGATTTCCCAATTCAGGATTGAGAAGGCACAAGGTGTAGCGTCGAACCATGGGTGGCACGGGCTAGTCATATCGAAAACCTGCCTGCTCAAGGAGACCGATCATGACCCAGCCAGCCCAACCCTCGCCGTCGCCCCAGGCGGGCCCCGGCACTGCCGGCCCCGACCTCGCCGCGATCAAGCAACGCCAGCAGGCCACCTGGGCCAGCGGCGACTTCGCGGTCGTCGGCGTCACCCTGCAGATCGTCGGCGAACTGCTGGCCGAGGCCACCGACGTGCGCGCCGGCGAGCGCGTCCTCGACGTCGCTGCCGGCAACGGCAACGCCACGCTGGCCGCGGCGCGCCGCTTCGCCCGCGTCACGTCCACCGACTACGTGCCGGCGCTGCTCGAGAAGGGCAGGGCGCGCGCCGCCGCAGAGGGCCTGGCGATCGATTTTCGTGAAGCGGACGCCGAGGCGCTGCCGTTCCCGGATGCCAGTTTCGATGTGGCGCTATCCACCTTCGGGGTGATGTTCGCGCCCGACCAGGCGCGCGCCGCCGCCGAGATCCGGCGCGTGGTGCGGCCCGGCGGACGCATCGGTATGGCGAACTGGACGCCCGAGGGCTTCATCGGCCAGCTGTTCAAGGCGGTCGGCAAGAACATCGCGCCGCCGGCCGGGCTGGCGTCGCCGCTACTGTGGGGAAATGAAGACCATGTGCGCCAGCTGTTCGGCGCCGACGCGCTCCAGGCGCGCATCACGCGCAGGATGTTCAACTTCCGCTACGCGTCGCCCACGCACTGGGTGCATGTGTTCCGCGATTACTACGGACCGCTCAACCGGGCGTTCGCCGCCCTTGCGCCGTCTGCCGCCGACGCGCTCGAACAAGACTTGCTGGCCCTGATCGACCGCTTCAACACTGCCGGGCCCGATTCGATGGTGGCGCCGGCCGAATACCTCGAGATCGTGCTGACCCGCGAGGCGGCGGGCGCGCTGCATTAGGCTCCAGGCGCCGGTCGCGGTGCGTGCTTATACCTTGCGAACGAATTCCGTCTTGAGGCTCATGGCGCCGAAGCCATCGATCTTGCAGTCGATGTCGTGATCGGCGTCGACCAGGCGGATATTCTTGACCTTGGTGCCTTGCTTGATCACGCCGCCCGAACCTTTCGGTTTCAGGTCCTTGATCACGGTGACGGTATCGCCATCCTGGAGGATATTGCCTGACGCATCTTTGTAGACGCGCACGGTGTCGGTCGCTGCGGCTGCCTGGACCGGCCACTCATGGGCGCATTCCGGGCAGACATATTGGCCGCCGCCATCTTCATAGGTATAGGCGGACTGGCATTGGGGGCATGGAGGAAGGGTGTGCATGTAAACCTTGGATATCAAACGCTGGCCCGGGAGGGCCGCAAACAGGGAGGGTGGTGATCGGACGCCGCGCCGTCGACGCGGATGCGCGCCATCGGACAGAACCTGCATCGTCAGGGATGACGCGGAGCATTGGGCAGGCGCCGACTACCATCAGTCAGCGCGTATGATACCAGAAGGAAACATGCCAACTCCCAGCCGTGGCGCGCTCCGCCGGCAGCGCCACGGCCCCGGCATGCCAGCTTGGCCCGATGGTTGCCACATCAGCCACTGCGCATCTGCCTCAACCACGCCCCTGGCGACAGTCCGACCGCGCCCTTGAAGCGCCGGGTGAAATGGCTCTGGTCCGCAAACCCCGCGCTCACCGCGACCGTCGCCAGCGACATGCCGCTCAATAAGAGCTGACGTGCATTGGCCAGCCGGACCGCGTTCAGGTAGACATGGGGCGGCACGCCGAACTGCCGTTCGAACGCACGGCTCAGGTATACCCGCGACACGCCGGCTTCGCGCGCGAGTTCGGCAATCGAGAAATCGTTGCTCGCATGGGCGCGGATATAGTCGCGCACCCGGTTCAGCCGGGCCAGGCCGGCAAGCGCGGGCGCCTGCGCCGCCCCCGGCGCTTCGCCGAAGCGCAGGAGCAAGCCCATGAAGGCCTTGAGCAGCAGCGACTCCGCGCGCAGCGCTTCCTGAGCTTGTCCGCTTGCCTCTATGGCGTTGTGCAATTGTCTTGCCGCTTCCGGTGCGTGCACGACGGCATCGCGAAAATAACTCGCCGGAAGAACGCCTGCCGCCCGCTCGCGCAGCACCGTCATCACGGCAGGATCGACATACAGCATGCTGTAGTCGTAGCTGTCGGTCTTGCCGCGCAAGCCGTCATGGGCCTGGTCCGGGTTCAGGAAGATCACGTTGCCCGGCGCGCTGACCTGCCGGCTGCCCTGGCAGTTGAATGTCTGGACACCGCGATAGGTCAGGCCGATCCCGAATTCAGGATGGCTGTGCCGCTCGAAAGTGTAGTCGGTGAAATGGGCCCGCATCAGTGTCACGCCCTGCACACCGGTGGGGCGATAGCGCACCCAGTCGGCCTTCGATGCCAGCTCCGGTCCGGATTGGTCGTGGTTGTCTGTGTCCATCGTCTGTCTGCAAGAAATGCCAGGAATATAACGAAAGGCCGCTCTTGCCCTGGCGTCGCGTCCGGCCGCAACGCATGATGGCAGGCTTTTGCGCAGCATGCTTGTACAGCTGTAAACACAGCTGTACAGCACGCCAACCGGGTGCCGGCCGAGGTTACAGCCATACAAGACCTGCTCGCCCAACCCAGCGCACACTCGACGCTTTCAACTTTCCGGCAGAACCATGTACATCCATCGCGCGCACACTGCGGACATACCGAAAATCAAGGAGTTATATGAGGAAGCGATCGCGTTCCAGCGCAGGCGGGGGCTCCCCTACTGGAATACGCTGGACCTGGCGGTGGTCGAGGCCGACATCGCCGCCGGGTCCCAATATCTGTTGTCGGTCGATATGCACACCGTCGGCATCTTCAGTTTCTGTCCGCCATCGCCCATGGACGAGGATTTGTGGCTGGGCCTGCAGCCGCACGCGGCCCGCTATATCAACCGCATCATTGTCGGGCGTCTATGGAAGGGGAGGTCATTGTTTGGACTGATGCTGGCCTGGAGCGAACGCGAGACGCTACGCCTGGGATTCGACCGGCTGCGCCTGGATACCTGGGCGGATAATCAAGGCCTGAGCGACTATTATTCCCGCTTCGGCTTTGTCCACATGGGCGTGCGCTCGGCATCGAGCGGTCCGGAGCTGTCGCCCCAGTACCGTGGCGTGCGCCTGGCGATCATGGAAAAACTGCTGACGCCGGCAAGCAAGGCCGATCCGCGGGCCATGTGATCACAGGCGCAGGCACGAAAAAAAACGCCAACCGGTGAGGATTGGCGTTTTTTCGATATTCTTGGTGGCCCGGGGCGGAATCGAACCACCGACACAAGGATTTTCAATCCTCTGCTCTACCAACTGAGCTACCAGGCCAAGAGAGGCATGATTATAGCCAGCGATTTTCAGTTGCGCAAGTACTCGTGAATGCTTTGTGTGTTCCGCACGGCATGTTGACCCCGGCTCAGCCGTAAACGCATGGCGACGCCGGCAAGGCGTGGCTTGGCATATCGCTATAATGAGCACCATGACCACGCCCACGACCTCCACTACCCGGACCGATGTTTGCATCGTCGGCAATGGCGCCATCGCCAAGACCACCGCCCTCGGCTTTGCCCAGGCCGGGCATAGCGTGACGCTGCTGGCGCCGCCCGCGCGTCCCGCGGCAGAGGCGCCGTCGTCAGCGTCGGCTGCGGAACGTCCATGGGACGTGCGTGTCTACGCGCTCAACCATACGGCCCATGACCTGCTGGCCTCGCTCAAGGTCTGGGGCGCTCTCGACCTGGCGCGCGTCGCCGCGGTCGATGCGATGGACGTGCATGGCGACGGCGAGGGCGGCGGCACCCTCGGTTTCGACGCCTTCGGGGCCCGGGTCGGCACCCTGGCCTGGATCGTCGAAGACCATAACCTGAATCAGGCGCTGGATGCCGCGCTCAAGTTCGCCCACAACGTGCAGCGGGTCGAAGGCCGCGCCTGCGAGCTCAGCTGCAGCGACGAGGGCGCCGCGCTGCGCCTGGAAGACGGACGCCGCATCGAATGCGCGCTGCTGGTCGGGGCCGACGGCCGCGAATCGTGGGTGCGCGGGCAGTGCGACATCGGTGTCGACTACCGCATGTATCACCAGCGCGCCATCGTCACCAACTTCTCCTGCGAGAAGCCGCACCATGGCGTGGCCCACCAGTGGTTCACCTGCGCCGACGGCATCGTCGCCTTGCTGCCGCTGCCGGGCAACCGCGTCTCGCTGGTGTGGTCGGCGCCCGAGACCCTGGCCGACACCCTGATGGACGAGTCGCTGGGCGAACTGGCGATCCGGCTCGGCGAGTACGCCGACGACAAGCTGGGCGCCCTGCGTCCCCTGCAACCCGAGGCCGTGGCGGCGGTGCCGCTGGCGCTGGTCAAGCCGCATGCGATCGTGGCGCCGCGCGTGGCGCTGGTGGGCGACGCCGCCCACGCCGTGCATCCGCTGGCCGGGCATGGCATGAACCTGGGCTTCGGCGACGTGGTCGACCTGCTCGCCACCGTGCGCGAGCGCGAGGAACGGCGCGCCATCGGAGACGAACGGGTGCTGGCGCGCTATGCCCGCAAGCGCAAGGAAGACGTGGTCATGATGCAGCTGGCCACCGATGGGCTGGAGCGCCTGTTCGGGGCAAATCTGGAGCCTGTACGCGTAATGCGCAATCTTGGACTCAACTTGCTTGATAAAATGCCTGCTTTGAAGCGGCGCCTGATGGCGCATGCGATGGGCAAGTCATCAATCTGAGGAATCAAGCATGATCAAAATGAAGCTCGCCGTCCTGCTGGCGACGGCGCTGCTCGCATCGTGCGTCGATGCGCAGAACACGGTCGAGGCAAATATCAAGAAGGCGCTCGAACCGCACCTGGGCGGCGCCAAGATCGAATCGGTCAGCCAGACCCCGTACGGCGGCCTGTACGAGGTGCGGGTCGCGGGCGACATCCTGTACACCGACAAGAAGGGCGAGTTCCTAGTGATCGGCCAGGTGTATGACGTCAAGAGTTCGCGCAACCTGACGCGCGAGCGCATCGACGACATCAACAAGATCAAGTTCAGCGACCTGCCGCTCGAGATGGCGCTCAAGCAGGTCAAGGGCAACGGCAAGCGCGTGATCGCGGTGTTCGAGGATCCGAACTGCGGCTACTGCAAGCGCCTGCGCCAGACGACGCTTAACGAGATCGACAACGTCACCATCTATACCTTCATGTACAACATCCTGTCCCAGGATTCGTTCACGAAGTCGAAGAACATCTGGTGCGCGCCGAACCGCAACAAGGCCTGGGATGACTGGATGATCAACGGTAAGGTGCCGCCGGCGGCGCCGGCCGCCTGCGAATCGCCGAACGACAAGGTGCTGGCGCTCGGCCAGAAGCTGCGCATCACCGGCACGCCGGCCATCTTCTTCAGCGACGGCACCCGCATCCCGGGCGCGATCGACCTGAAGTCGCTCGAAGCCAAGTTCGATTCGCTGGAAGCGAAGCCGGCGAAGTAAGGCTGGCGCCGGTCATGGTTGTCGTCCAGGAGCGTGCATGCTCACATTGAACATCAACGGCAGAGACCTGCAGGTCGATGCCGACCCCGCCACGCCCGTGCTGTGGGCGCTGCGCGACAACCTGAACCTCACCGGCACCAAGTTCGGCTGCGGCGCGGCCCTGTGCGGCGCCTGCACCGTGCACCTGGGCGGCGTCCCGATCCGCGCCTGCGTCACCCCGATCGCGGCAGTTGCGGGCCAGGCGATCACCACCATCGAAGCGATGCAGGACGACCCGGTCGGCAAGGCGGTCCAGGATGCCTGGGTACGCCACGACGTGCCGCAATGCGGCTACTGCCAGAGCGGCCAGGTGATGAGCGCCGTCGCGCTACTGCGCACCAACCGGCGCCCGCTGGACGCCGACATCGACAACGCCATGAGCGGCAATCTGTGCCGCTGCGGCACCTATCAGCGGATCCGCGCGGCCATCAAGGATGCCGCCGCGGCCCTGGAGGCATGACCCCATGGCGCTGACCGGCATCCTGTTGGCCGCGGGGCGGGGTCGCCGCTTCGACCCGGCCGGTAATTACAACAAGCTGTTGCAGCGCCTGCCCGGCGGCGAACTGGTGGTCGCCGCCAGCGCGCGCACGCTGCTGGCCGTGTTCCCACGCGTGCTGGCGGTGGTGCCGCCCGCCGACGGCGGGGTGGGAGACGTGCTGCGCCAACTCGGCTGCGAGGTGACGGTGTGCCCGGATGCCGACAGCGGCATGGGCCTGTCGCTGGCGCACGCGATCCGTCATTCCCTGCATGCTCAGTTGCACGACCAATCGCCCGGCCAGGGCTGGCTGGTGGCGCTGGGCGACATGCCCTTCGTCGATCCATCCACCCTGCATGCGCTGGACGCTGCGGTCAGGGAGGGCGCCGCCATCGCCGCGCCCCTGTTCGAAGGCCGGCGCGGCAATCCGGTCGCCTTCGGCGCGCAGCACCGCGATGCCCTGCTGGCGCTGGACGGCGACCAGGGCGCGCGGCGCCTATTGCAAAGCAGCCCCGTCGCCACGATCGACGTGCTCGATCCCGGCATCCTGCGCGACATCGATTCCCCTTCCGACCTGCCGGCCTAGCCGACGCGCCGCCCACCCGCCATGCATGGCGCGCGTTTTGCTTCGCCCGATGGATTACACTATGTCCATTCGGCGCGTCCCGAGAGACCATTCAAGAAGATCATGAAAAAGCCATCGCAGAAAAAGCAGAACGCCATCCACTACACGATTGTCCCCAAAGACCTGGCCGGTCACCTGTTCAACGTCACCGTCACGGTCGCCAATCCCGATCCCGACGGCCAGGCGTTCGTGCTGCCGGCCTGGATCCCGGGCAGCTACATGATCCGCGAGTTCGCGCGCAATATCGTGCGCATCCGCGCCGAGAGCGGCGGCCAGCCGCTCGCACTCACCAAGCTGGATAAACACTCGTGGCGCGCCGCGCCTACCGCAGCCCCCCTGACCCTGCATTACGAGGTGTATGCCTGGGACCTGTCGGTGCGCGCCGCCCACCTCGACCAGACCCACGGCTTCTTCAACGGCACCAGCGTGTTCCTGCGCGTGGTGGGGCAGGAGTCGCTCGTCCACCAGATCGACATCCAGCGCCCGCTTGACCCGGCCGCCAAAACCTGGCGCGTGGCCACCGCGATGCCCGAAGCAGGCGCCAAGCGCTATGGCTTCGGCGCCTACGCCTGCGCCAACTACGACGAACTGATCGACCATCCGGTCGAGATGGGCGACTTCGAGCTGGCCACCTTCAAGGCCCATGGCATCCCGCACGATATCGTAATCACCGGCCGCGTGCCCAACCTCGACATGGCGCGCCTGCAGGCCGACCTGCAGGCGATCTGCGAGACCCAGATCGCCTTCTTCGAACCGAAGACGAAGCGCGCGCCGCTCGAGCGCTACGTGTTCATGACCATGGCGGTGGGCGATGGCTACGGTGGCCTCGAACATCGCGCCTCGACCGCCCTGATCTGCGCGCGCGCCGACCTGCCAAGCCTGGCCACGCCAAAGGCGGCCGAGCCGGGCGAGGGCTATCTGCGCTTCCTGGGCCTGTGCAGCCACGAGTATTTCCATACCTGGAACGTCAAGCGTATCAAGCCGGCCGCCTTTGCCCCCTACGACCTGCAGGCCGAGAACTACACGCCGCTCCTGTGGCTGTTCGAAGGCTTCACCAGCTATTACGACGACCTGATGCTGGTGCGCGCTGGGATCATCGGCGAAGCGACTTATTTCAAGCTGCAGGCCAAGACGGTCGGCGGCGTGCTGCGCGGCAGTGGGCGCCTCAAGCAGAGCGTGGCCGATTCGAGCTTCGACGCCTGGAGCAAGTATTATCGCCAGGACGAGAATTCGCCGAACGCGATCATCAGCTACTACACCAAGGGTTCGCTGATCGCGCTGGCCTTCGACCTGACCATCCGCGCCAAGACCGGTGGCGCGAAATCGCTGGACGACATCATGCTGGCGCTGTGGGAACGCTACGGACGCGACTTCTACAACGGCGCCGGCCGTGGCGTGACGGAACAGGAAGTCGAAGCGCTGTTCGACGAGATAAGTGGCCTCAAACTCAAGAACATGTTCGAGCGCTACGTGCGCGGCACCGAAGACCTGCCGCTGGCCAAGCTGTACGCGCCGCTGGGCGTGAAGCTGGTCGACGAGCGCAAGGGCGGCAAGGCCTCGCTGGACGCCGGCATCGGCCGCGACCCGCTCGGTGCCAAACTCACCCAGGTGCACGAGGGCGGCGCCGCCCACCAGGCCGGCCTGTCGGCGCTGGACGTCGTGATCGCGATCGACGGCCTGCGCGTCAACGGCAATCCGCCCAACGTCGATGCACTGCTGGCGCGCTACCGCGTCGGCGACCGCGTCACCGTGCACGCCTTCCGCCGCGACGAGCTGATGGCCTTCGACGTCACCCTGCAGGGCGACCGCGTGCCAGGCATCAGCCTGGCGCAGGCGGTGGCCGGGCGCAAGTCGGCCGCGATCAAGCGGCCGAGCGCCGTGTAATGGACCAGAATCTTCACAACGATAAGCATCCCATGACCTTTACTCGAATTGCCATGTCAGCTGCGGTAGCCGCCGTTTTCACGTCCTTGGCACTGTCCGCGAACGTCGCCCAGGCCCAGCAGGCCGCCCCGCTCAAGAGCGATGTCGTCGCCAAGGTCGACGCCATGTACCCATGGCTCGACGCGGTCTATAAAGACCTGCACGCCCATCCCGAGATCGCCTTCCAGGAAGTGCGCACCGCCGGCAAGCTTGCGGCCGAGATGCGCAAGCTTGGCTTCACCGTCACCGAGAAGGTCGGCAAGACCGGCATCGTCGCGGTGCTCAAGAACGGCGCCGGCCCGACGGTCCTGGTGCGCACCGACATGGACGGCCTGCCGATGGAAGAGCGCACCGGCCTGCCGTACGCCAGCCGCGCCCGCGCCACCAGCGAAGGCCGCGACACCTTCGTGATGCATAGCTGCGGCCACGACATTCACATGACCAGCTGGCTCGCCACCGCGCGCACCCTGGTCGAGCTGAAATCGCAGTGGAAGGGCACATTGGTCTTCATTGGCCAGCCGGCCGAGGAAATCGTCGCCGGCGCCAAGGCCATGCTGGACGACGGCCTGTTCAAGCGCTTCCCGAAACCGGACTACGCCTTCGCCCTGCATTCGTGGCCGCTGGCCCATGGCACCGTGGGCTTCAACGACGGCCCGGTATCGTCCAACTCGGACTGGCTCGAGATCACGTTCAAAGGCCGTGGCGGCCACGGCTCGGCGCCAGACAAAACCATCGACCCGGTGGCGATCGCGGCGCGTTTCGTGGTCGACGTCCAGACCGTGGTGAGCCGCGAGAAGGATCCGAAGGAGTTCGGCGTCGTCACGGTCGGTTCGATCCAGGGCGGCACGGTCGGCAACATCATCCCGGACAGCGTGCAGGTGCGCGGCACCATCCGCTCGTACAGCCCGCTAGTCCGCGCCAAGCTGCTCGAAGGCGTGCGCCGCGTGGCCGAGGGTTCGGCCGCGATGGCCGGCGCGCCGAAGCCGGACATGCTGATCGGCGGCGGCGGCCAGGCCATCGTCAACAGCACAGAACTGGTGAACAAGACCGAGGTGGTGTTCAAGGAAGCCTTCGGCGCCGACAAGGCCAAGCGCATGCCGGCCATGACCGCCAGCGAAGACTTCTCGCTGTACGCCAACGAAGGCGTGCCGTCGATGTTCTTCTTCACCGGCGTCTACGATCCGAAGGTGGTGGCCGAAGCGGAACGCGAGGGAGGCAAGCCGATCGCCTTCAACCACTCGCCGTTCTACGCGCCGGTGCCGGAACCGTCGATCAAGACCGGCGCCCAGGCGATGACCCTGGCCGTGCTGAACGTGCTTGGCAAATAAACAGCCAGGCCATATGAAAACGGCCGGTCGCTGGTGCGCCGGCCGTTTTTGTTTTTTTGTGCGGTTGTTCAGGACTTGAGGCAGTCGGCGCAGCGGCCGTACAGGGTCAGCTCGTGACTTTCGACGCTGAAGCCCTTCGGCGCCATGTGCTCGATGTCGCCCGGGCAGGCGTGTACGTCGAATACGCGCTGGCAGACGGTGCACTGGAAGTGATGATGGTGGTGTTCGGCGGCGCTGGTCGATTCGTAGCGCGCGCCTTCGCCGGGCAGGGTGACGACCTTGAGCGCGCCGTCGTCCACCAGCGACTTCAGGTTGCGGTACACGGTCGCCATGCCCAACTGGCTGACCTCGCGACTGGCTTCGTCCAGGATCTCTTGTGGCGATAGCGGGCGCTGCGCATGCTCGATCGCATGCAGGATGGCGGTTTTTTGACGTGTATTGCGTTGCATAGGGCGAAGGATACCTCAAAGCGCGCACTGGAATCAAAAAGCGCCAAAAAGCGGTTGAATGCTTAATGATAATGGCTTATCATTTCAACGTTAATGATAACGTATTATCGTTATCGGCTTTGCATGCATCCTGCCGCTCAATCATTTCGAGGAACCACCATGTCTCACTTTTCCTGCAAGCGCACACCGCTGACCCTGGCGTTGATGCTGGCCTTCGGCGCGCCCCTGGCCGTCCAAGCCCAGACGACGAGCCGTGCGGCCTCGGATCCGGACAGCGTGCCGACCGTGGTCGTGTCCGCCAGCGCCCTGGGCGTGGTCCACGATGACATGATCACCCCGGTGACCTCGCTCGGCGGCAGTGAACTGGTGCGCGCCCGCGAATCGACCCTGGGCGAAACCCTGGCCCACCAGCCCGGCATCACCTCGAGCCACTTCGGCGCCGGCGCCAGCCGTCCGGTGATCCGCGGCATGGACGGTCCGCGCGTGAAGATCCTGTCGGACGGCGCCGAGATCCAGGACGCCTCGACCATCAGCCCCGACCACGCTGTCGCTTTTGAACCTGTTTTGGCCGAGCGCATCGAAGTGCTGCGCGGCCCGTCGGCCCTGGCCTATGGCGGCGGCGCGGTGGGCGGCGTGGTGAACATCCTCGACCGCAAGATCCCGACCGCGATGCCCGAGAAGGGCCTGGAAGGCAGTGCCGAAGTACGCGCCAATTCGGCGGCGCGCGAAAAGACCGGCGCCTTCGAATTCACCACGGCCGCCGGCAGCAACCTGGCCCTGCACCTGGAAGGCGTCAAGCGCGACGCCGACGAGTACCGCGTCGGCAAGGACTGGAGCGAAGGCCGCCACGTCAACGGCAGCTACAAGGAATCCGAGACCGGCACCGTCGGCCTGTCGTGGATCGGCAAGAACGGTTATATCGGCGCCGCCTTCACCAAGGAGCGCACCGAGTACGGCATTCCGGGCCATGGCCACGAGTTCGAGAGCTGCCACCCGCATGGCTCGCACCTGCACTGCGGCGGCCACGGAGACGAAGAAGGCCATGACCATGACGAGCACGGCGAGGAAGGCCACGATCACGACCATGACCATGAGCACGGCGAAGTGCCGGTCGTGAAGCTCGACAGCGAACGCTGGGACATCCGCGGTGAATACCGCAACCCGGTGGCCGGCATCGAGCGCGTGCGCCTGCGCGCCTCGTTCACCGACTACGTCCACGACGAGCTGGAAGACAATGTGGTTTCGACTTCGTTCCGCAACAAGGGCCACGACGCCCGCCTGGAAGCGGTGCACGCGCCGCTGGCTGGCTGGCGCGGCGTGTTCGGCCTGCAGACCACGCGTCGCGACTTCTCGGCCATCGGCGAGGAAGCCTATGTGCCGCCGACGCTTACCAAGAAGCACGCCGCCTTCCTGACCGAGGAATACAAGCTCGATAACTGGCGCTTCGAGGCCGGCCTGCGCCACGAATGGCAGGACATCGAGGTCGATGCCCCGGGCCTGCGCGACACCGATGCGCGCGGCACCTCGGCCTCGGTCGGCGCCGTATGGAAGCTGGCGCCGCAATACTCGCTGCGCGCCTCGCTGTCGCGCAGCCACCGCCTGCCGACCGCCGAAGAACTGTATGCCGACGGCGTGCACCTGGCCACCGCCACCTATGAAGTCGGCAACCAGGACCTGGACAAGGAAACCTCGAACAACGTCGACCTGACCCTGCGCAAATTCGAAGGCGACACCACCTTCTCGGTCAGCGCCTTCCACAACCGCGTCGACAACTACATCTACGCGCACACGCTGGACAACCACGAAGGCTTCCAGCTGGTGGAATACGCCCAGCGCGACGCCACCTTCACCGGCCTCGAAGGCGAGATCCGCCAGAAGCTGACCCCGGCGATCAGCGCGACCGTGTTCGGCGACTACGTGCGCGCCCGTTTCGACGAGGGCGAGGGCAGCCGCAACCTGCCGCGCATCCCGGCCTCGCGCCTCGGCGTCAAGCTGGACGGCGACTGGAACCAGTGGCATGGCATGGTCGAGTTCTACCGCGTGGGCAAGCAGGACAAGCTGGCCGACTACGAGACCGAGACCGCCGGCTACAATATGCTTAACGTCGGCGCCCATTACTCGACCCGCATTGGCGGTGTGCCGACCCAGTTCTATGCGCGCCTGAACAACCTGACCGACGAACTGGCGTATAGCCACACTTCGTTCATCAAGAACGCGGCGCCGCTGACTGGGCGTAATTTGACGGCAGGCATTCGCGTCATTTTCTAAGTTCGTTAGCCGTAGCATCGTCGTCCCCGCGCAAGCGGGGACCTAAGTTTTCCAGCGTTGTGACTACGTAAAGCGTAGTGGCTGCGCGAAGGGCTTGGGTCCCCGCCTGCGCGGGGACGACGTATTTACGGTGTCGATAGAACGACGTGTATGGTGTACAGCCGTTTTATAGCTGCACGCAATTGCCGCGCTACGTTGAATCCTTAACGATAATCGGTTATCATTAGATTCTGCTTATGGTGCATCATTGCCACCACGGCGCATTCGACGACCAAGGATTCCCATGACTGACTTCACTGGCAAGCGCACGCCGCTCGCACTGGCCTGCTTGCTGGCGCTTGGCGCGCCGTTGACCGCTCACGCGCAATCGACCGCGGCCCCAGCGACCGCTGCGCCGGCAACCGTCATTGTGTCCGCCAGTGGACTCGGCGTGGCCAGCGACGACATGGTCACGCCGGTGACGTCGATCGGCGGCAATGAGCTGGTGCGGACCCGCCAGTCGACCCTGGGCGAGACCTTGTCGAGCATGCCGGGCATTACCTCGAGCCACTTCGGCGCCGGCGCCAGCCGTCCGATCATCCGCGGCATGGATGGTCCGCGCGTGAAGATCCTGTCCGACGGTTCCGAGATCCAGGATGCGTCGACCATCAGCCCCGACCACGCCGTCGCTTTCGAACCGGTGCTGGCCGAGCGCATCGAAGTGCTGCGCGGCCCGTCGGCCCTGGCCTATGGCGGCGGCGCTGTCGGTGGCGTGGTGAACATCATCGACCGCAAGGTGCCGACCGCGATGCCCGAGGGCGGCCTGGAAGGCAGCGCCGAAGTGCGCGCCAATTCGGCGGCGCGCGAAAAGACCGGCGCGGCGGAGTTCACTGTGGCCGCCGGCAGCAACCTGGCCCTGCACCTCGAAGGCGTCAAGCGCGATGCCGACGATTACCGTGTCGGCAAGGATTGGCAAGGCGGGCGCCGGGTCCCGGGCAGCGACAAGGAAACCGAGACCGGCACCGTCGGCCTGTCCTGGGTCGGCCAGAATGGCTACCTGGGCGCGGCCTTCACCAAGGAGCGCGGCAACTACGGCCTGCCGGGCCACGGCTTCGAGAACGAGGCGGGCGAGATCGAGGCGCCGGTGGTGGACCTCGATAGCGAACGCTGGGACGTGCGCGGCGAATACCGCAACCCGGTGGCCGGCATCGAGCGCGTGCGCCTGCGCGCCTCGTTCACCGACTACATCCACGACGAGGTCGAGGGCAGCGCGGTCGCCACCACCTTCAAGAACAAGGGCCACGACGGCCGCCTGGAATTCGTGCATGCGCCGATTGCGGGCTGGCATGGCGTGTTCGGCCTGCAGACCACGCGCCGCGATTTCTCGGCCATCGGCGCCGAGGCTTATGTGCCGCCGACCCTGACCAAGAAGCATGCAGCCTTCCTGACCGAGGAATACAAGCTGGGCAATGTGCGCTTCGAGGCCGCCGTGCGCCATGAATGGCAGGACGTCGACGTCGAGGTGGACAAGCCTGACAGCCACACGCGCGGCACTTCGCTGTCGGTCGGCGCGGTCTGGAAGTTCGCGCCGGAATACTCGCTGGGCACCTCGCTGTCGCACACGCACCGTCTGCCGACCGCCGAGGAATTGTTTGCGGATGGCCCGCACCTGGCGACCAACACCTATGAGATCGGCAACCCGAACCTGGTCAAGGAAACGTCGAACAACCTCGACCTGACCCTGCGCAAGTTCGCCGGCCGCACTACCTTTTCGCTCAGCGCCTTCCACAACCGCATCGGCGACTACATCTATTCGCAGACGCGCGGCGAGTTCGAAGGCCTGCAGCTGATCAACTACGCCCAGCGCGACGCCACCTTCACCGGCCTGGAAGGCGAGGTTGCGCACAAGCTGTCGTCGGTGTGGAAAACGACCCTGTTCGGCGACTACGTCCGCGCCCGCTTCGACGAAGGCCCGGGCAGCCGCGATATCCCGCGCACCCCGGCGCACCGCATCGGCGTCAAGCTCGAAGGCGACTGGGGCGCCTGGAATGGCCTGGCCGAGCTGGTCCGCGTGGGCAAGCAGGACAAGATCGCCGAGTTCGAGACCGAGACGCCCGGCTACACCACGCTGAACCTCAGCACGCACTACTCGACCCGCATCGGCACGCTGCCGGCGCAGCTGTACCTGCGCCTGAACAATGTGACCGATCGCCTGGCCTACAGCCACACCTCGTTCATCAAGGACTATGCACCGCTCACCGGCCGTAACCTGACGGCCGGCTTGCGCGTACTGTTCTAAACGAAACCAATCCACCGGCGCCGCGGACGCTTCTCGCGACGCCGGTTTTAAAGAAAGGAACAGGGTTCATGAAATCCCTGATCAAATACGGCGATGTCGCCGGCATGGCGGCATCGATCCTGTGCCTGCTGCACTGCATGGCGATGCCACTCGTGATCCTGGCGTTTCCGATGCTCGGGCTGGCTCACGTGCACGACACCTTCCACGACACGCTGATCGCGGCGATCACCTTGCCGGTCTTGCTGGCGCTGGTGCCTGGCTACCTGAAGCATCGCGACAAGACCACCTTGCTGGTCGGCTGCGCCGGCCTGGCGATCTTCTTGGGCGCCGTCTTCGTCGTCAGCCCGCTGTTCGGCGAAACCGCCGAAGCGGTATTGGCCGTCATCAGCGGCTTCATGCTGCTGTATGCGCACCTGCGCAACCGCCGTCACTGCAAGCGTTGCGGCGCTCGCGCACAGGACGCCGCCGGCCACCCGGCACCGGCATCCTGCCACCCTCACTAAGAACCTATCCCGGTAGGTTCTAAGCTACAAGCCTGCGCTCTGCGGCCCCGCCAGCGTGCGCAACTGGAAGCGGTAACGCTCGCCAAACAGGAAGGTCTCGGAGAACGTCATGAGGTCGGCATGTGCCGGCCCCAGTCCATCGGGTGGCGGCAGCGGACCGCTGCGGCGCAGCGATGCGAGAGCGACCTCTGAGGCGCCCTGGTCGCGCGAGCGCTGCACCTGGACGTCGGCGAGCTGGCCCGCGCGGTCGACCGTGATGTTCAGCACCACCACCGCTGGCAGCATGGGCGGCAATTCTCCCTCAAACACTCTTTCTGGATTGCGCTGCATGACGTGGCGCGCGACGTCGGCTTTATAGGCGTCGAGCGTGCGCGTTGGGGGAGGGGCGGGGATCGGTGTCAGCGGAATGGTCACCGCTTGGGCCTGTGGCGCAGGCGCCGGTGGCTGGGTCGACGTGCCGCATGCGGCCAGGGCCGCGAGCACGGTCAGTGCAAGAAAGAAGAAGATGCTGCGATGAGAGTTCTTCATGGCGGATGCAGGACTGTCGCAGGTCGCGCCGGTATTGGCGTACCAGTTCGACCCATCCGTGCATCCGGAGTTCCTCTACCGTTCTTTAACCTTATGCGAACAGGCGCTGCAGTTCGCGGCCAGGATTTTCCGCGCGCATGAAGGCTTCGCCGACCAGGAAAGCGTGAACGTCGGCCTCGCGCATGCGCTGCACGTCGCCCGTGCCCAGGATGCCCGATTCGGTCACTACCAGGCGGTCCTTCGGGATGCGCGGCAGCAGGCCCAGCGTGGTGTCGAGGGTGACGTCGAAGGTGCGCAGGTTGCGGTTGTTGATGCCCAGCAGCGGCGTCCTGAGCTTGAGGGCGGCATCGAGTTCCTCGCCGTCGTGCACTTCGACCAGCACGTCCATGCCGAGGTCCATGGCGCAGGCTTCCAGTTCCGCCATCAGGCCGTGGTCGAGCGCCGCCACGATCAACAGGATCGCATCGGCGCCCATCGCGCGCGCTTCATACACTTGATACGGGTCGACCAGAAAATCCTTGCGCAGCACCGGCAGGGCACAGGCGGCGCGCGCCTGCTGCAGGTAATCCACCGAACCCTGGAAGAACTGGACGTCGGTCAGCACCGAGAGGCAGGCCGCGCCGTGTTCGGCGTAGCTTTGCGCGATTGCGGCCGGCTGGAAGTCGGGACGCAGCACGCCTTTCGACGGCGAGGCTTTCTTGACTTCGGCGATCACGCCGGCCTGGCCCGCCGCGATCTTAGCGCGCAGGCCGGTTTCGAAACCGCGCAGGGCGGCGCGTGCTTCGCGGTCGCTTTCGACCTCGCTGCGCAGGCTGTACAGGTCGCGGTGCTTGCGCGCCGCGGCCACTTCGTCGGCCTTCACGGCCAGGATCTTGTTGAGGATGTCGGACATCGATGCTCTCGCAATACGTTTAATTGACGGCGCCGAGCTGGCGCGTGACCTGGACGAACTGCTCCAGCTTGGCGATGGCGGCGCCGGAGGCGATCGCTTCGCGCGCCTTCTGCAGGCCGGCTTCGATCGAGCCGGTCACGCCGGCCGCATACAGCGCGGTGCCGGCATTCAGGGCCACGATGTCGTGCGCCGGGCCAGGCTCGCCGCGCAGCGCTTCCAGGATGCGCGTCTTCGACTCCTCGGCATTGCTCACCTTGAGGTTGCGGCTCGAGATCATCGACAGGCCGAAGTCTTCCGGGTGGATCTCGTATTCGCGGATCTCGCCGCCCACCAGCTCACCGACCAGGGTGCCGGCGCCGAGCGAGACTTCGTCCATATTGTCGCGCCCCCACACCACCACCGCATGCTCGGCGCCGAGGCGCTGCAGCACGCGCACCTGGATGCCGACCAGGTCGGGGTGGAACACGCCCATCAGGATGTTCGGTGCGCCGGCCGGATTGGTCAGCGGCCCGAGGATGTTGAAGATGCTGCGCACGCCCAGCTCGCGCCGCACCGGCGCCACGTGTTTCATGGCCGCGTGGTGGTTGGGGGCGAACATGAAGCCGATGCCGGTCTGGGCGATCGACTGGGCGATCTGCTCGGGCTTCAGGTCGATGTGGGCGCCGAAGGCCTCGATCACGTCGGCGCTGCCGGACGAGGACGAGACGCTGCGGCCGCCATGCTTGGCCACGCGCGCGCCGGCGGCGGCGGCCACGAACATCGAGGCGCTCGAGATATTGAAGGTGTTGGCGCCGTCGCCGCCGGTGCCGACGATGTCGAGCAGGTGGGTGGTGTCGGCCATCGGCACCTTGGTCGAGAACTCGCGCATCACCTGGGCGGCGGCGGTGATCTCGCCGATGGTTTCCTTCTTGACCCGCAGGCCCATGGTCAGGGCCGCGACCATGGTTGGCGACATCTCGCCTGCCATGATCTGGCGGAACAAATGCAGCATCTCGTCGTGGAAGATCTCGCGGTGTTCGATACAGCGCAGCAGCGCTTCTTGTGGGGTGATCGGCATGGCGGTTCCAGTAGGGTTTCAGTATTCGCTAGCGCTTGAGCCGTCGTTCCCGCGGAGGCGGGAACCTAAGTTTGCTTGCGTGCCAGGACGGAGAGCAAGTCGCTGGCTGCGGAACTGGCTTGGATTCCCGCCTTCGCGGGAATGACGTGCTGGAGACGCGGGTGTTCTGTGACGTGGTCGGCGTGCGTGCAGCGACTTCAGGGGCGCTTAGCGCGTCAGGAAATTCTTGAACAGGGCGTGACCATGCTCGGACAGGATCGACTCGGGGTGGAATTGCACGCCTTCGATGTTGTAGTCCTTGTGGCGCACACCCATGATCTCGCCGTCGTCGGTCCACGCCGTCACTTCGAGGCAGGACGGCAGCGAGGAACGTTCAATCGCCAGCGAGTGGTAGCGGATCACGGTAAAGGGGCTGGGCAGGTCGGTGAACACGCCTTCGCCGATGTGGGCGATGCTCGAGGTCTTGCCGTGCATGACCTGCTTGGCGCGGATCACATTGCCGCCGAAAGCTTCACCGATCGCCTGGTGGCCCAGGCACACGCCCAGGATCGGCAGCTTGCCCTTGAATTCGCGCAGGATGTCGAGCGAGATGCCGGCATCCTTCGGCGCCTTCGGGCCCGGCGAGATGCAGATGCGGTCGGGCCTCAATCCTGCGATCTGTTCGATTGTGATCTCGTCGTTGCGCACGGTGCGCACGTCCTCACCCAGCTCGCCGAAGTACTGCACGATGTTGTAGGTGAACGAGTCGTAGTTGTCGATCATTAGCAGCATGTCAGAACTCCCCATCCAGGCCATCTTGCACTTGCTCGGCCGCGCGCAGCACGGCGCGCGCTTTCTTTTCAGTCTCTTGCCATTCCATCTCGGGGATCGAGTCGGCCACGATGCCGGCCGCGGCCTGCACATACAGGTTGCCGTCCTTGATCACGCCGGTGCGAATCGCGATGGCGACGTCCATCTCGCCACCAAAGCTCAGGTAGCCACAGGCGCCGCCGTAGATGCCGCGCTTCACAGGCTCTAATTCATCGATCACTTCCATCGCCCGTACCTTGGGCGCGCCGGTGAGCGTGCCGGCCGGGAAGGTAGCGCGCAGCACGTCGAGGTTCGACATGCCGTCTTTCAGCTTGCCTTCGACGTTGGAGACGATGTGCTGCACGTGCGAGTATTTTTCGATGACCATGCGGTCGGTCACCTTGACGCTGCCGGTGTCGGCGATGCGGCCGATGTCGTTGCGCGCCAGGTCGATCAGCATCACGTGCTCGGCGACTTCCTTCGGATCGTTCAGCAGTTCTTCGGCCAGCGCCGCATCCTGCTCGGGCGTCGCGCCGCGGCCGCGGGTGCCGGCGATCGGGCGCAGGGTGACCTTGCGCCCGCCTTCGGGCGAGAGCTCGTTGCGCACCAGGATCTCGGGCGAGGCGCCGACGATCTGCATGTCGCCGAAGTTGTAGTAGTACATATACGGCGACGGATTCAGCGAGCGCAGCGAGCGGTACAGCGACAGCGGCGAATCGACGTAGGGCTTGCGGATGCGCTGGCCGATCTGCACCTGCATCAGGTCGCCCGCCATCACGTATTCATGGGCTTTCGCGACAGCCTTGAGGTAATCCTCCTTGCTGAAGTCGCGCACGGCTTCGGTACGCACCGAGCTCGAGGTGACCGGTGCGTCGACGCTCCGGCGCAGCATCATGCGCAAGTCTTTGAGGCGCTGGCGGCCGCGCGAGTAACTCTCTGGCTGGCTCGGGTCGGCATACACGATCAGGTACAGCTTGCCGGACAGGTTGTCGATCACGGCCAGTTCTTCGGTCACCATCAACTGGATGTCCGGCAGGCCCAGTTCGTCGCGCGGGGCGCTGTCGGCCAGCTTGCGCTCGATGTGGCGCACCGTGTCGTAGCCGAAGTAGCCGGCCAAGCCACCGCAGAAGCGCGGCAGGCCGGGACGCAGGGCGACCTTGAAGCGCGCCTGGAATTGCTCGATGAAGTCGAGCGGATTGCCCTCGTGCGTTTCGACCACTTCGCCGTTCTTGACGATCTCGGTGACGTTGCCGCTGGTGCGCAGCAGCGTGTGGGCCGGCAGGCCGATGAAGGAGTAGCGGCCGAAGCGCTCGCCGCCCACCACCGACTCCAGCAGGAAGGTGTTCTTGCCGGTGTGCTGGGATTGGGCCAGCTTGAGGTAGAGCGTGAGCGGGGTTTCGAGGTCGGCGAAGGCTTCCGCGATCAGTGGAATGCGGTTGTAGCCCTGGTTGGCCAGCGACTTGAATTCGAGTTCGGTCATGTTTTCTCCGTGCCGCCCGGGGTTGGTGGGGCGGTGGTGTACTTCAAAAAACCTGCCGGGGGAAGTGTGCAAACGAACGCACCCGGCAGCAATCGATACGGCTTAGTTAGCCCAGGATTGCCAGCGTCGCCAAAGCCAGGCCTCAAGGGCGCCGGTCTGGTTGACAGTGTGTTTTTTGGTGAAAAACATGGTTAGATGACTTAGTTTGCGGTGCGATTGTGTGCAGCGATCAGGGCCGCCGCTTCGAGTAGCGAATCAACTATACCATCGGATTGAATTTCTTGTACAGGGCGTCCGTGGTTATAACCATATGGGACGGTCAACACGAAGCAGCCCGCACCACGGGCGCTTTCGGCATCGTTGGACGAGTCGCCGATCGCCACCACACAGCTCGGCAGCAGGTCGAGCGCGGCGCAGGCGCCAAGCATCGGCATCGGATCCGGTTTCTTCTTTGTGAACGAATCGCCGCCAAACACCTGCTCGAAATAGGGCGCCAGGCCTTTCTGGTCGAGCAGGGGCAGGGTAAAAGCAACCGGCTTGTTGGTCACGCATACCAGGCGCAGGCCGAGGTCGCGCATGGCTTGCAGGCCCTCGAGCACACCGTCGAACAGGGTGCTGCGCTCGCCATTGATGGCGAGGTAGTGACGCTGGTAGCCGGCGATAGCCTCATCGTACGCCGCATCGACTCGTGTGGCGTCCCAGTCGAGCAGCAGCGCATCGCGCACCAGCTTTTCGGAGCCCTTGCCGACCAGCGGCTTGATGACGGCCTGGGTAATGGGACCCAGGCCCAGGTCGGCGCGCATGCCGTTCAGGGCCGCCTCGAAGTCGGGCACCGTGTCGAGCATGGTGCCGTCGAGGTCGATGATGGCGGCCCGGATGCCTGCTGCGCCGGCCCGCATTATTTAGCCACCGTGGCCACGGTTTTTAACTCGGCGCGCATGGCGTCGATCACGGCCTTGTAGTCAGGCTTGCCGAAGATGGCCGAGCCGGCGACGAAGGTGTCGGCGCCCGCGGCGGCGGCGGCGGCGATGTTCTCGGCCTTGATGCCGCCATCGACTTCCAGCATGATGTCGCGGCCCGATTCATCGATCATGCGGCGCGCGATCGCGATTTTCTTCAGTGCTTCGGGGATGAAGGACTGGCCGCCGAAACCCGGGTTGACCGACATGATCAGGATCATGTCGATCTTGTCCATCACGTGTTCCAGGTAATGCATCGGCGTACCCGGGTTGAACACCAGTCCGGCCTTGCAGCCGTGGTCGCGGATCAGCTGCAGGGTGCGGTCGATGTGTTCCGAGGCTTCCGGGTGGAAGGTGATGATGTTGGCGCCGGCCTTGGCGAAATCGGGGATGATGCGGTCCACCGGCTTGACCATCAGGTGCACGTCGATCGGCACGTCCACATGCGGGCGGATCGCCTGGCACACCAGCGGGCCGATGGTCAGGTTCGGGACGTAGTGGTTGTCCATCACGTCGAAGTGGATGATGTCGGCGCCGGCGGCGACGACGTTGCGCACTTCTTCGCCCAGGCGGGCGAAATCGGCGGACAGGATGCTGGGAGCGATGCGGTAGGTGGTCATGGGACGATGGGGCGGGATTGAACAAGAAGCCGCTATTCTACGCCGGTCGGGGCCCGGGTTGGCGTCTTGCGGCCCGTTCTTCCCGCTTGCAGCGCCGGGATCGGGCCGCAGGCGGTATCATTATTGTTGTTTGCGCCACACGGCGCGCCGGCCGCCGCCCAGAGTGCCGCGGCCTTGTTAATGATCATCCAAGGAAACCCGATGCCCGCCTACGATTTCACTGTCACCGTCAGAACGCAATACCTGCCGGAGCAGTCCGACCCTGACCGGAGCCAGTTCGTGTTCAGCTACGCCATCACGATCAAGAACACAGGCAGCATCGCGGCCCAGCTCATCTCACGCCATTGGGTGATCCTTGACGCCAACAACCAGATGCAAGAAGTCCGCGGGCTGGGCGTGGTCGGCCACCAGCCGCTGCTGCAGCCGGGCGAACAGTTCGAGTACACCAGCGGCACCCAGCTCGGCACCGCCCAGGGCTCGATGCGCGGCGAATACTTCTGCGTGGCCGAGGATGGCCACCGCTTCGAGACCCCGATTCCCGAATTCGTGCTGTCGCCGCCACGTTCGCTGCACTGATCAGGGCCGCTTGTCGCTGCTGTCGTCGTCCTTGCGGTCGACGTCCTTGCGGCCGGCGAACATGGTCCACCAGACGATAAATACGAGCAGGAACAGCGCCACGCCGGCTTCCACCATCAGGATCCACATTTTCGTCTCCATGCCTTTTATGTATACGACACGCCGCAGTGTACCTTCCCTGATCGCCTTCGTCTGCCTGCTGAGCGCCTGCTCGACCACGCCGCAGCCGGAACAGCCGCCCATCACGATGCCGCCGCCGGTGGGGCCGGTGGTGGTGCCGCCGACGCCGCCCACCGAACAACCAGCGCCTGCACCCGAACCTCCGCCCGCACCGACCCCGCCCCTGACGCCGGTGAGTTTCGAGGCGCTGCCCGGCTGGCAGCAGGACGACGTGCGCCAGGCCTGGCCGGCATTCCAGCAGTCTTGCAGCGCGCTGGCCACGCGCGCGGCAGAGTGGAAAGCACCCTGCGCAGCGGCGCGCTCGGTCGACGCCGGCGATATGTCGGCGGTGCGCCGCTTCTTCGAGACGTACTTCGTGCCCAACCAGGTGCGCAATCCGGACGGCAGCGACACCGGCATGATCACCGGCTACTACGAAGCGATGCTGTACGGCTCGCGCAAGCGCGGCGGCGCTTACCAGACCCCGCTGTACCGGGTGCCGGACGACCTGATCACGGTCGACCTGGGCGGCATCTATCCCGACCTGCAGAACCGGCGCCTGCGCGGGCGGCTGTCCGGCAAGTCGCTGGTCCCTTATTACAGCCGCGCCGAGATCGACCGCGCGCCCCTGAAGGGCAGGGAGCTGCTGTGGGTGAACGATCCGGTGGAGGCCTTCTTCCTCGAGGTGCAGGGCTCGGGCCGCGTGCAGCTCGAGGGCGGCGGCACGGTGCGTGTCGGCTATGCCGACCAGAATGGCTATCCATATAAAGCGATCGGGCGCTGGTTCGTGGAGCAGGGCATATTGAGCCCCGACCAGGTGTCGGCCCAGTCGATCCGCGCCTGGCTGGCGGCCAATCCGGCGCGCCGCCAGGAAGTGCTGAACGTGAACGCCAGTTATATTTTCTTCACCGAGCAGAAGGTGACGGATCCGAACGCGGGCCCGCGCGGCGCGCTGAACGTGCCGCTCACGCCGGGCCGCTCGATCGCCATCGATCGCAGCATCCTGCCGCTGGGCGCGCCGGTCTGGCTATCGACCACCATGCCCAAGGATGGCGCGCCGCTGCAGCGCCTGGTGATGGGGCAGGACGTGGGCGGCGCCATCCGCGGCGCGGTGCGGGCCGACTTCTTCTTCGGCTTCGGGCCGGAGGCAACCGAGAATGCGGGCCTGATGAAGCAGCAGGGCTCGTTGTGGGTGCTGCTGCCCAAAGCCGCGGCGCCGGACAAGGCCCGCTAGGCTTGCGTCCGGCAGATCATCTGCAGCGTATCTACCCTGACTCAACAACCCGCTCGACTTGACGTGCGCGTAAAGCGCTAGAATCGCAGAGTCGTGATTAACCAAATAAGGGTGTGATATGGAATATGCTGACCTGTTGATCGAGAACCATGGCAAGGTTGTCGTGGTACGCCTGAACCGTCCAAAGGCGATGAATGCGCTGAACGACAATATGATGAACGAGCTGGGCGACGCCCTGCGCAAGTTCGACAAGGATCCGGCGATCAATGTGATCGTGCTGACGGGCAGCGAGAAGGCGTTCGCGGCGGGCGCCGATATCGCCGCGATGGCCAATTACGATTACCAGGAAACCTACGGCAATAACTACATCGGCCGTAACTGGGAGCACATCCTCGACATCCGCAAGCCGGTCATCGGCGTGGTCTCGGGCTATTGCCTGGGCGGCGGTTGCGAGCTGGCGATGATGTGCGATTTCCTGATCGCCGCCGACAGCGCCAAATTTGGCCAGCCAGAGATCAAGGTGGGCGTCACGCCGGGCGCGGGCGGCACCCAGCGTCTGCCGCGCGCGATTTCCAAGTCGAAGGCGATGGACATGCTGCTCACCACGCGCATGATCGACGCCGCCGAGGCGGAGCGCACCGGCCTGGTGTCGCGCGTGTATCCGGCGGCCGAGGTGATGGAAGAGTCAATCAAGATCGCCCAGGGCATCGCCGAGATGCCGGTGTCGGTGGCGATGCAGATCAAGGATTGCGTCAATCAGGCCTACGAGACGACCCTGAGCCAGGGCGTGGCCTACGAGCGCCGCTATTTCCACGCCGGTTTCGGCACGCCTGCCCAGAAAGAAGGCATGTCGGCCTTCCTCGAAAAGCGCAAGCCGGACTTCGAAGGGCTGTAATCGATGGGCGCGCGCGGCAAAGTATTGCTGGTAGTGCCGGCGGCGCTGCTGGCGCTGTCCCTGACGTTGACGAGTTGCTCGTCGCTGCCGCCGCTGGAGGGCAGGGTGGCAAGTATGGCTTTCGTCGAGACTGACGATACCCGTCTCGGCAAGGCCTTGCTGCCGCTCACGATGGCACACCCCGGCCTGGTGGGCATTCATGCCCTGGCGGACGGGCGTGACGCCTTTGCCGCGCGCGCCGTCCTGGCGCAGGCTGCCGATCGCAGCCTGGATGTCCAGTACTATATATGGCGTAACGACACCACCGGCATGCTGATGTTCGACGCGCTCACGAAAGCAGCCGAGCGCGGAGTGCGCGTGCGTCTTCTGCTCGATGACAATAACACCGCCGGGCTCGATGGCGCGCTGGCCGCGCTCGACGCCCATCCCATGATCGAGGTCCGGCTATTCAATCCGAATGCTATCCGTTCGATGAGGATGGTCGGCATGGCCGCCGATTTCATGCGTCTCAACCGCCGCATGCACAATAAATCGTTCACCGCCGATAACCAGGTCACGATCGTGGGCGGACGCAATGTGGGTGACGAATATTTCGGCGCAGCGGGCGAAATCTCGTTCGCCGATCTCGATGTCATCGCGGCCGGTCCGGTGGTGCGGGCGGTTTCGGATGATTTCGACCTGTACTGGAACAGTCCATCCGCCTACCCGCTGGTGCTGCTGGCGCCGGATGCCGTCGCCGAGCCGGCCTTCAAACCCGATGCCGAGGCGCAGGCCTATCTGGATGCGATCAAGCGCTCCGCATTCCTGGAGCAGTTGGTGGGAGGGAGCTTGCCGCTGGAATGGGCGCGCACGAAATTCGTCAGCGACGATCCAGCCAAAGTGGTGGGCAAGGCGGCGCGCGAAGCGAATATCGCCGTCAAGCTCAAGGAACTGCTGGGCGAGCCGACGCGTGACCTCGAGCTGGTGTCGCCCTATTTCGTGCCGGGCAAGGAGGGCGTGGATGCCTTTGTCGACCTGGCCGGCAAAGGTGTGCAGACCAGAATATTGACCAATTCCCTCGAAGCGACCGACGTCGCGGCGGTGCACGCCGGTTATGCCAAGTGGCGCAAGCCCTTGCTCGAGGCAGGGGTGACCTTATATGAACTGCGCCGCGAGGCAACCGACGAGCCGTCGCGCGAAAAGCGCGGCAGCGGCAGTGGAATCGGCAGTTCGGATGCGAGCCTGCATGCCAAGACCTTCGGGGTAGATGGCAGCCGGGTATTTGTCGGCTCCTTCAATTTCGACCAGCGGTCGATTCACCTGAATACCGAAATGGGCGTCGTGATCGATAGTCCGGCGCTGGCCGCGCGCCTGACCGAGACCCTGGACAGGACATTGCCGACGCGCGCCTATGAGGTACGACTCGATGAGCGGGGCTCAGTGATCTGGATCGAGCGGCGTGGCGATCAGGTGATCCGCCATGAGACGGAGCCTGGCACGAGCTGGTTCAAACGGGCTGCGGTGAAGGCCTTGTCGTGGCTCCCGATCGACTGGCTGTTGTAGTCGCCACACTTTCTTTCTCCGCCTCTTGCGGACTCGGCATTTGGTTTGCTATAGTTCGCCTCCGCTTCGGCACTGACCGAAAAACGCAAGCCAAATCAAACGGTTAGCGTGATGAAGTCAGCAGTGAAAACTGCGACGAAGCGAAACGAAGGGGTTGACGAAAAACGAAAAACACTTCATACTCTCTTTCCTCTGCTGCTGACGAACACAACGCTTCGAAGCAAACAGCAGATGATGCAGTACCGAACCCTCGGCGGGAGCCGCGTTCTTTAAAAATTAACAGTCGATAAGTGTGGGCGTTTGATGAAGGTGCCAAGAACTTCGGTTCTTGATTACTTAAATTATCAAATGTTCACAA
>NZ_JAXCWM010000011.1:0-222872 GCF_034045115.1 Massilia sp. CFBP9012
TTCATCGGAGGTCGATTTCTAGGCCACTGGCCGGGCACACTTGGGTTCCCGCCTCCGCGGGAACGACGTGGTTTTTCCTATGAAGCGGGCTTATTCAAGGGCCCGAAATTATTCCGGACACCAGTGCGCCTTTGCGGGAACGACGTGTCAGCTGAGCGGTGGCCTCGGGTAGACGGCGGGTTATCACCGAGACCGGTTTCAGGCCACCTCGACCCGGTCGCGTCCCGCGGCCTTGGCCCGGTACAGCGCCTTGTCGGCGCGGCTGATCGCCTCCGTGAACGGCTCGCCCGTGCGGCGCGCGGCCAGGCCGGCTGAAAAACTGATGCGGCGCGCGGGATCGAGTCCCTCGACCCGCAGCGCGTGCACGTGGTTGGCCATGCGCTCGAGCACCTGGCGCGCGTCGTGCGGCGCGGCGTCCGGCAACAGCAGCAGGAATTCCTCGCCGCCCCAGCGCGCCAGCGTGTCGTTCGCGCGCAGCGCACCGCGCGCGGCGCTGGCGAACTCGCGCAGCACGGTGTCGCCCAGCGCGTGGCCGTGGAGGTCGTTGACCTGCTTGAAGAAGTCGATGTCGAGCAGGGCCACGCAGCTGCCCGTGCCGGGCGGCTGGCGCCGCTCCTCGGCGCACAGGAGTTCGTTCATGTGGCGGCGGTTGGCCAGGGCCGTCAGTTCGTCGATCGTGGCCAGGGTGCGGATGGTCTCGAGAGCCTGTTCCAGTTCCTGCTTCTTGCGCTTCATGCGCCGGCGCAGCTTGGTCATCTCGCTCGACAGCAGGGCGGTGGACAGCAGCGCCGCCGCCAGGTAGCCGAAGTTCATCGCTTCCACCGCCGGCGGATGGCGCAGCGGGTCGCCCGCCTGCAGCCACCACATGACGCTGCCCATGCCGCCCAGCGTGACCGCCGACAGAAACATGGTCTGGCGCGGGCGCAGGGCGACGGCGCAGAAGGCGATGATCACCACCGTCATGCACAGCAGCGCGGCGCGCATCGGTCCAGAGATCGCGTAACCCGCCATGCAGCAGCCGATAGCGAATACCGACTGCAGCATCGCCAGCACGTCTGGCGCGAGATCCAAACACGTGCTGAAGCGGATCAGCGCATACGAGGCCAGGGTGCCGGCGGCGGCGGTCGCGCCCAGCAGCAGCGCCAGGTCGCGCGGCGTGTGGCCGGCCGCCACCTGGCAGGTCAGCAGCACGATGGCCGCGAGGTACAGCAGGGCGGTGGCGATCCAGTAATTGAGCATGCGCCGAAGCGTGGGCTCGGCGCCGAGCAGGACGCTAGTGGTGTCGCGCACCGGTTTCACGCGACGACTCCGTGGCTGTCCGCCAGCAGGCGCGCCAGCGCCTGGGCCGGCAGCGGGCGGCTGAACAGATAGCCCTGCATCTCGTCGCAGTCGTTGGCGCGCAGGAAGTCGCGCTGCTGCTCGGTCTCGACTCCCTCGGCGATCACGCGCAGGTTCAGTTTATGACCGAGCGAGATCACCGCCAGGGCGATCGCCTGGTCGTCGGCGCAGCTGGCCAGGTCGGCGACGAAGGACTTGTCGATCTTGAGGCGGCTGATCGGGAACGATTTCAGCGCCGACAGGCTGGAGTAGCCGGTGCCGAAGTCGTCGATCGAGAGCGATACGCCCATCGCCTCCAGCTCGCGCATCTTGTCGACCGAGCGGCCCAGGTCGCGCATGATCAGGCTTTCGGTCACCTCCACCTCGAGGGCGTCGGGCGGCAGGCCGCTCGCGCGCAGGGCGTCGGCGATGCGCTCGACCAGGCGCTTGTCCTCGAACTGGCGCGCCGAGACGTTGACCGACATGCTGATTGGCGGCAGGCCGGCGGCGCGCCAGGAGGCGCCCTGGGCGGAGGCGGTGCGCAGCACCCATTCGCCGATCGGGACGATCAGGCCGCTCTCTTCGGCCAGGCCGATGAAGCGATCGGGCGAGACCAGGCCCTGTTCCGGATGGTGCCAGCGGATCAGCGCCTCGACGCCGAACAAGCGGCCCGAGCGCAGGTCGACCTTGGGCTGGTACAGCAGTTCGAACTGGCAGACGCCGGCATCGTCATCCAGGCAGCTGTCCAGGGCTGCACGCAAGCCTTCCAGCAGGCCCAGCTTCTCGTCGATGCTGGCGTTCATCTCGCTGGCATAGAACTGGACGTTGTCGTTGCCCAGCTCCTTGGCGCGGTACATGGCGATGTCGGCGTGCATCATGAGGGCGTTGGCATCGACCCCGTCGCGCGGATAGAAGGTCACGCCGATGCTGCAGCTGACCTGCACTTCCTGGCCCTCGACCAGCACCGGCTCGGTGACAGCCTGGCGTACCTGTTCCAGCAGCGGCGCGATTGATGCCGGTTCGCCCGACAGGGCGGGCAGCAGGATCACGAATTCGTCGCCGCCGAAGCGCGCCAGCGTGTCGCCCGCGCCCAGGCAGCGCGCCATGCGCGCGCCGACCACCTTCAGCAGCGCATCGCCGGCGTTGTGGCCAAGGGCGTCGTTGACCAGCTTGAAGCCATCGAGGTCGATGAAGGCCAGGCCCACCGCGCCGCCGTCGCCGGCGGCAGTCGCGATCGCCTCGTCCAGGCGCTCGCGCAGCAGGCTGCGGTTGGGCAGGCCGGTCAGGTCGTCGTGGTGGGCCAGGTGGCGGATGCGCCCTTCGGCCAGCTTGCGTTCGGTGATGTCGCGCACGATCACCACCACGCCGTCCTCGACCGCGACCGCCTGGCGGTACAGCCAGCGTTCGCCCTGAGGCAGCGAGCGCGCCAGCCATTCGGCTTCGTGCGTGGCCCCGTCCACCGCCACCGCGGCGAGGTCGGCGAAGATGCCGGCGCTGAAGGCGCCGGGCAGCATCACCGATATGCGCTGGCCGGCCAGCTGCTCCTTGCGCAGGCCGGTGAGCTGTTCGGCGCGGCTATTGGTGGTGACGATGGTGAAGTCGGCCACCCGGTCGTTCCGGACGATGCTGCGCAGGACGAAGAAGGCGTCGGGGCTGGCTTCCGAGGCGGCAGCATAGGTTTCCTGGGCCTGGCGCTCGCGCCGGCGCGCCTTGGCCAGCTGCCAGGACCAGGCGCTGACCAGGATCACCACCGCCACCAGCAGCGCGCTGCCGGCGCCGGCGCCCAGCAGCCAGGCGCGCCGCTGCTGGCGAAATTGCGCCATCTGTTCGCTTTCCGACAGGCCGGCCACCGCCAGCAGCGGGAAGCCCCCCAGCGGCCGGCTGGTGGTGTAGCGCGTCTCGCCATCGATGCGGCAGGCCCGCAGGCCGACCATATCGGTGGGCCCGGGCGTGTAGGACTGGCCCCAGGAGACCTGTTCGCCGATGCGCATCGCGCGCACCACGCCGTCCACACCGACCAGGCCGAGCAGGCCCCGTTCGCCCTGGCGCGAGCGTTCGTACGAACTGGTGAAATAGGCCGGGTCGACCGCGACGATGGCCACCCCGGCGAAGCGGCCGGCGGCGTCGTCGATGCGGCGCGAGAAATGAAGATGCGGCTCGGCGGCCTGCGGGTGGACGATGGCCTGGCTCACGTAGGGCTGGTCATGCCGCAAGTGGCGGTGGAACTCGAAATAACTGGCGCCGGACAGGTCGCGCGCGCCGGCGGCCGGATTGCTGGCCAGCACGCGCCCGTGGCTGTCGGTGATCTCGACCTGGAACACCAGGCCGGGCGGCAGCAGCCCCTTGGCCGCCAGCGCGGGCAGGGCGCCTTGTGCGCCGTTCTGCTCGACCGCGTATTTCAGCACGCGCAGGGTCTGGTCAATATTGCTCAGGCTGCGCGCCATCTGCGCCTCGTAGGTGTCGAGCAGCTCTTGGGTGGCGTCGCGCGCGGCGGCGGCCGCGGTGCGGCGCTCCACCTCGATCACATGCAGGGTGCCGAACCACATGGCGCCCAGCAGGAACAGGGCGAACAGCGGCAGCGAGATATGGGTCTCGAGCGCGAGGGCGAGCCAGCGCGCGGGCATGCGGCGCGCCCTGACCGGAAACGGCGCGGCCGGCGTGGCGATGGACGCGAGCGTGTTCATCGCATCCTCACGGCAGCACCAGCACGGCGCGCACCGAGGCGTCGAGCGCATCGCGCCCGATATAGCCGATCATCGCCGGATTCCCGGCCACCAGGCGGCGCACGCCGGCGTCGCCACTGGCTTCGCGCGGCGGCTGGCCGCGGCCGGTGAACACCATCTTCGACCAGTGCGCCTTGAGCAGGGCCGGCGTCTTGCCGGTGAGATCGCGGTAGAAGCTGTCGCGCTGCGGCGCGCCGAGCTGCTGGTCGACGGCGACCGCCTGGGTGCCGTCCGGGAAGCGGCTGGCATGGCCGAGGAAGATCGCGGCCACCTGGTCGGCATTGATCGCGGCGACCTGGCTGCGGCTGGAGACCACCACCACCAGTTCGGCCGACGCGTTGGCGGCGGCCAGGCCGAGGGCGAGCGTAACGAACAGACGCCGCAAGGATGGCAAGGAACGAGAGAACGCGCGCATCAGAACACGAAGTCCATGGCCACGCTGCCGACGTGCACCGCGCGGTCGGGACGCAGGCCGGGCTGGTTGTTGATCAGGGTGCCGCGCGAGCCATCGCGCGGACGCACCCGATCGAGCTGCAGCTTGAGCGCGATATTGGTCGCCGCATCCCAGCGCAGGCCGGCGCTCCAGGTGGACTGCACCGGGATCGCCGCCAGGAAGCCATTCAGGCCGGCATTGATCTGGCCGGCCGCCGCGGCCAGCGGCGGCGGCAAGCCTTCCAGCGGCAGGCCGGGATCGCGGGTCGGGACGTCGGCGCGCACCTGGGCGTAGCCGGCGTAGGGTGTCAGTGCGCCGCGGCGCAGGCCAGCGCCGACATACATCGAGGTGCCGCCACCGAGCAGCGAATCGGTGCGGGTGCGTCCGCACTCTGCGGTCACGAACCAGGCGCCCGGGTCGATGCTCATGCCGATGCTGACCATCGAGACGCGCTTGTTCCTGATCTCGTAGCGGTCGGCCAGCGCGTCGCCGGCCGGCCCGAAGCCGCGCAGCACCGTAAACAGTTCTTCGCCGATGGCGGTGTTCAAACGTCCGCTGGCGGCCGACAGGCGCGCGCTGACGGCGCCGCGTTCGATGCTGTGCGACAGGCCGACGATGTCCTCGGCCTCGATGCGCAGCCCGTTGCGCAGGTCCTGGTTGGTGCGTCCGGCGAATACCTGGGTGGCATGCAGCACCGAACCCGTGCCCCAGCGCCAGGTGGCGTCGAGGCCGTCGCTGCTGGAAATCGGCAGGGAACCGTAGACCTCGACCGGCGTGCGCACCCAGGGGATCGTGTAGCCGACCTTGCGCGATTCGGCGCCGAGGAAGACGGGCAGGGCGATGCGCCCGGCGCGCACGGCCAGGTCGGGCGTAAGCTGGTATTTGACATTGGCCCATTCGAGCCGGGGCGCATAGCTGCCGTCCAGCCGCTGCTCGCTGACCACCTGCAGCACGCCCGACCAGGCGCCAAGATCGAGGTCGAGCTGGGCGCCCAGGCGGCTGTCGACGTCCGGACTCCAGGCCCGCGTATGGCCGGCGCCGTCGGCGCGCAGCACCGAGGCGGTGAAGTCGGCGCTGCGCGAGTCTGAATACACCGCGCCCAGCGTGCCGAAGCCGGACAGCTTGAGCACGGACGTGGGCGCGGCCGGCTCGCCCGGCGCTTCGGCGCCGCTGGCGTGGGAAGACAGGAAAGCGAGCGCGCACGTAGCGAACGCGGCGGACAGGCGCCTGGTATGTTGCTGAACCATGTGATGTGTGAGTGGCCGAAGGCGAGCGAGGCCTCGGTATGACGGCAATTCCGAGTGTGCAGACTGTAGCGGAGCCGGTTCACGAAGTCGAGTGACCGGCGGTTAGAAATTTACTTTTACGAAACGTTCGTTGTTGTAGGGAAACGATAATGGTCGGCTGCGATTGCCATGGCCTTCAGGGAGCCGTGCTGTTTGAAAACAGGCTAGGATGACAGGATGGCATGCCGCCCCGTTTTCCTGAAAGGTTGGAATGAAGCGTTTAGCCTTGATCGTCCTTGCCGCCCTGGCCGCGACCGTGTCGGTGGCCAGGCCCGTGCTGGCCGCGGACCCGGCGTTCTGCACCTCGATGTGCGCCTCCGAGCAGCGCGAATGCCGCGCCGGCGCCCAGGCGCTGCCGCTGGAACAGCGCTTGACCGGGTCTACCGCCGAATCCCGCAATCCCCTGGCGCGCACGGCCCAGAGCGCGGTGCCGGGCCAAGCGACCCGCGCGCTCGATGCGGCCGGCGACAACGGACGCCGGATGGCGCGTCTCGGCGCCTGCGACACGGCGCTCCAGCGCTGCACGCGCGCTTGCGCGGCACAGCCGGATGGCGTGGGACGGTCGCCGCTGCAGCAGCCACCAGCGTCGCCAGTGTCACCCGCGGTGTCGGCGCAGTCGAGCTAGTCGCCGCCCCACAAGCGCTCGCCGGACAGGTCGAGCCAGGTCAGGTACAGGCGCACGTCGAACTCGAGCTGGTGGTATTCAGGCTCCATCCAGCAGCACAATTTATAGAACGCCTTGTCGTGTTCCTTTTCCTTCAGGTGCGCCAGTTCGTGCACGGCGATCATGCGCAGGAAGGGCAGCGGGGCGTCGCGAAACAGGCTGGCGATGCGGATCTCGTGCTTGGCCTTCAGGCGTGAACCCTGGACCCGCGAAATGGCGGTGTGCAGGCCCAGCGCGTGCTGGATGATCTGGATCTTGCTGTCGAAGGCGACCTTCGAGACCGGCGCGGCCTGACGCAGGTAGTCGTCCTTGAGATCTTGCACATAGTCGTAGAGGGCGCGGTCGGTGCGGATGCCGTGCGGCTCGGGATAGCGGCGGCGCAAGGTGTCGCCAAGGCGGTTCTGTTCGATCAGCCCGCTCACTTGGGCTTGCAGGGTGTCCGGGTAAGCGGTCAGGTATTTCAGGGTAGGCATAAGCCCGGCAATGTACCACAGGGGCAGGCCCGCCGCGCGGACCGCGCCGGGACCACCCCGTGGACAGCCAACAGCCAGGCAGCGCTAGCCGTCCTCGCCCTGGCGGTTGCCCTTCTGCGAGGCCGAGGCCGAGGCCGCGGCCGCGGCGGCTGCCGCGCGCTGCGCCGATTGCCGGCTTTCGCCGCCCTTGCGGCCGATATCGGCCATATGGGCGCGGTTGCGGCTCACGGCCTCGCCGCCTTTCTGGCCGGCGCGGCGCGCTTCTTCGGAATCGAATTCGTGCGCCGTGCCTTTCTGGTGGGCCGCCTGGCCGCCCTTGCTGGCGATTTCACGCTGCTGGTTCTGGTCCATTGCCGCGAAGCCGCGCTTGGCGGGCGGCCCGCTCTTCTGGGCGCTGCCCTGACTGCTGCTGCTCTTTCCTCCGTTCTCCTTGCTGGTCGCCATGTCGATCTCCTTGTGCCCTTGGGGCTGTCGGTTGTAGAGGCCGTACGCTATGCATGAACGCACTTGGGTTCGAAGAGCCATCTCGCGCTGCGCTCGTGCGTTTAGAGAAACGTGGTGAGCGTTAGTTCCGCCCCGTCGCCACACGGCGCCCTGGCCCGCTCAGGCGGGGCGTTTCGCGGGCGCCGGCGCCAGCGCGGCTGCGTGCCCGAGGCCGGTCTGGGCTTCGGCCATCACGCCCATCAGGCCCTGCTGCCAGGCGCGCACGTGTTCGCCCAGCGGCTGCCAGCCGCGCATCGCGGTGGGTGCCACTTGCAGGGGATCGGTGCAGGCGGCGAGCTGGCGGCCGGTGTCGAGCGCGGTCTCGACGACGTGGCGCGCCATCTGCAGGTTCAGGTCGGTCAGGCGCGCCAGCAGCTCATGGCTGCGCTGCGACAGCGTGGCCAGCAGGTTCGCTTGTGCGCCCAGCTGGGTGGCCAGTTGCGTATTGATCGGCGTGCCCAGTTGCTGATTGAACTGGCCTTGCAGCGCCGGGTTGGCGGAGAATAGTTCGAAAAGGGACAGCATGGCCGGCTCCATGGAGGCAGGGCGAGGCGCCCTGACCTGTACGACCATGGAGCCGGCGACAAGTTCTAGGCATCCGCCACTTTGAGCACCAGCTTGCCGAGGTTGCGGCCTTCGAACAGCATCAATAGCGCTTGCGGGAACTGCTCGAAGCCATCGACCACGTATTCATGGCTCTGGATCGCGCCATCCTTGAGCCATTCGCCGAGCTGGGCCACAGCCTCGGGATAGCGCGCCGCGTAGTCGAACACGATCATGCCTTCCATGCGCGCGCGATTGACCAGCAGCGCCAGGTAGTTGGCCGGACCCTTGACCGGTTCGGTCACGTTGTACTGCGAGATCGCGCCGCAGATCACGATGCGGGCCTTCATATTGATGCGGGTGAGGACGGTGTCGAGGATCTCGCCGCCGACGTTGTCGAAATAGACGTCGACGCCCTGCGGGCAATGCTGCTTGAGTGCGGCGCCGACGTTGCCGGCCTTGTAGTCGATGCAGGCATCGAAGCCGAGGCGGTCGACGACGAAGGCGCATTTTTCGGCCCCGCCGGCGATGCCTACCACGCGGCAGCCCATCTGCCTGGCGACCTGGCCCACGGTCATGCCGACCGCGCCGGCCGCGCCCGACACCACCACCGTCTCGCCGGCCTTGGCCTGGCCCACTTCGCGCAGGCCAAAGTATGCCGTCATGCCGGGCATGCCGAGCAGGTTCAGCCAGGCCGTCAGGTGGCCCACTGCCGGATCGATCTTTGTCAGGTTGGCGGTCTTGTCGTCGGCCGGGCCGGACCAGTAGCGCTGCACGCCGGTGCCGCCCATCACGTAATCGCCCACGTTGAGGCGCGGCGAGCGCGAAGCCACCACTACGCCCACGCCGCCGGCACGCATGACTTCGCCGATCGCCACCGGGCGGATATACGATTTGCCCTCGTTCATCCAGCCGCGCATGGCGGGGTCGAGCGACAGGTACAGGACCTTGACCACGACCTCGCCTTCGCCCGGTTCGGGCACGGCCTGTTCGTGGAACTGCCAGTCTTCGCGCTTGGGCAGCCCGACCGGGCGGGCGGCGAGCAGGAACTGCTGGTTCGGAGGAAAAGCATTGGTCATCGCGATCTCCATATTCGGTAAGACGGCTAGTCTATACCGGCAGGGAACCCGGCAGTCGCCGCGCATGCGACAATAGCGGGTTTTCATCCACCAGCACCTACAAGCGCACGCAACAATGGCTATCAAAGCGACCATCTACAAGGCCGACCTGTCGATCGCCGACATGGACCGAAACTATTATCAGGAACATGCCCTGACCATCGCCCGGCATCCGTCCGAGACCGAAGAGCGCGTGATGATCCGGGTGCTGGCCTTCGCCCTGCACGCCGATCCGGCGCTCGCCTATGGCAAGGATTTGTTCGACGTCGAGGAACCGGCGCTGTGGCTGAAGGACCTGACCGGCGCCATCCAGACCTGGATCGAAGTCGGCCAGCCGGACGAGAAGCGCCTGCTGAAGGCGGCCGGCCGCGCCGAGAAGGTGGTGGTGTACAGCTATAGCGCGACCAGCAGCATCTGGTTCAAGGGCCTGGCCAACAAGATCGAGCGCGCGAAAAACGTCAGCGTGATCAACATCCCGTCCGAGATCAGCGCGCAACTGGAAAAGATGGCGCAACGCTCGATGCAACTGCAGTGCACGATCCAGGACGGCCAGGTGTGGCTGACCGACGGCACGGACACGGTGCAGGTCGAGCGCGAAGCGCTGCGCGGCGCCCTGTAACAGGCGCCGCTACCGGATCAGTTCGGGGCGTCGCCCAGGCGGCGCGACTTGCCCGAACCGGCGACCGAGCTGCGCAGCTTCGGATCGCCATAGTACTTGACGTCGCCGGACCCGGCGATCGACATGCTCAGTTCGTTCCTGGCCCAGACCGTCACGTCGCCCGAGCCGGCCACGCTGATGCTGGCGCTGTCGGCCGCGACCTTGCCCAGGTCCACATTGCCCGAACCCCCGATCGACACCGACACATCGCGCGCCTTGCCGCCGTTGGCACGGAAGTCGCCGCTGCCGCCGACGCTGACCGAGACTTTGTCGGCGTCCAGGCTGGCGACCCGGATCTTGCCCGAGCCACCCAGGTTGATGCGCAGGCTCTGGGCACGCAGCGCCTCGGCATCGATGGTGCCCGAGCCGCCCAGCGACAGGCGCTCGATCTGGCGCGCGTTGACGACGATCTTCATGGTGTGCGCGCGCAGGTTCATATTGCGCTTGGTCGGGCGGATGCGCAGCACGCCGTCGTCGACCTCGGTCTCGATCAGGCGCTGCAGATTCTCGTCGGTCTCGATCGTGATGCCTTCGGTATTGCCCATGCGTAGTTCGAGCTGGGCCGGCAATTCGAGCGCGATGCCGGTGAAGCGCTCGACCTGGCGCGCCTGGCGCGTCACGCTGCCGCTGCCTTCGACTTTTTCGCCGCCGAAGGGCCAGGCCATGGCAGGCGTGGGCGCGGCGACGCAGGCGAGGGTGGCGGCCAGCAGCAGGGTGCGTACAGCGAAGGATGGCTTGAAGGCTGGCATGGGTGGACTCCGTGATTCGTTTGTATTGCAGCCATCGTAGCGAGCCGGACGTGTCCGGGAGAGGCGTTTGCGACGAATTGCAGCCTTCCGGGGATGAAATGCAGGAGCGCGCGACCGGGCGTGCCGACGCGTCGGCCCGGAATGCACTAAAATCGTGCGTTTTTCGTTAGGGATGTACAGGGATGAACCTGATTTTATTGGCGGCGGCATTTTGCATCGGCGTCGCGATGTCGGCGCAGGCTGCGGTGAACAGCCAGCTGGCCCATTCGATCGGCGCCAATTCGATCATGGCGGCGCTGATCTCATTTAGCTGCGGCACGGTGGCGCTGCTGGTGATGGCGCTGGCCAAGGGCGGCGTGTCCGGCCTGGGCACGACCCTCGCGGCGCTGCCGTCGCAGCCGGCCTGGAAATTCCTGGGCGGTTTCATGGGGGCGGCCTTCGTGCTCGGCACCGTATTCCTGGCGCCGCGCATCGGCCTGTTGACCCTGGTGGTGCTGGTGATCGCCGGTCAACTGCTCAGCTCGATGGCGATCGACCATTTCGGGCTGATCAATATGGCCAAGCGCGAGGTGTCGCCGGTGCGCCTGGTTGGTGCGCTGGTGGTGGCGCTGGGCGTGACGATCACGGTGTTTGGCGAACGCATTGTTGCGAGTTTGTCACGCTGACGATTTTTTTACTCTGGTGCAACATTCCAGTTCTATAATGACTGGAACTCGTTTTTACGTCAGCACCAGATGGAACATCACCAGTCCTCGCAGATCCCGACCCTCTCGTACATCGAAAACGAAGACCATCCGGTGTTCGAGACCCTGGTGCAGCAAATCCTGCACCTGCTCAATTCCAAGCTGGTGTTCTCGGACATCATCATTCATCAGAACAGCCCGTTGATGCTGCGCCAGCCGAAAGGCCTGGTGGCGGTGACCGATTCGCCGATTACGAAGGAAGAGCTGGAAGAATTCTTCGACGTGATCGAGCCGAACTGGCCGCAGCGCATCGCCTCACGCGCCTTCGACCGCTCCATCGATTTGCACACGGCGCGCATCCGCGCCAACTGCTTCCGTTTCCAGGGCGGCAAGCGTATCGGGTGCGTGATCCGGCGCTTTCCGAAGGAGCCGATTGCGCTGTCCGACCTGGGCCTGTGGGACGACGAGCGCGAGTTTGCGCGGCTGACCAGCGGGCTGGTGCTGATCATCGGTGACACCTGCCAGGGCAAGTCGACCACCATTGCCTCGATCCTGGACGAGATCAATCGCCAGCGTTCGGGGCACATCATCACCATCGAAGATCCGGTCGAGACCTTGATCCCGCAGCGCAAGTGCATCATTACCCAGCGCGAGGTGGGAGAGGATGGCGACGTCGAGAGCTATTACCTGGGGGCGCTGGATGCGCTGCGCGAGCGGCCGGATGTCATCGTGATCGGCGAAATCCGCGATGCGCAGACGGCGCAGGAGGCGCTGGCGCTGGCCGAGTCGGGGCCGCTGGTGCTGGCGACCCTGCATGCGCGCTCGACCGAGCTCGGGCTGCAAAAGATGCTGCGTTTGCTGGGTAATTCGGACGCGCAGGCGCAGGCATTGGCGCATGCGCTGCGGGGCATCCTGTGCCAGGCCTTGCTGCCGTCGGTCGAGGGGAATCGCTACTACCTGGCGACCGAGTGCCTGACGCCGAGTCCGGCGGTTGTGCGGATGCTGGAGGCGGGGGACCTGGGTGGTATCCGCGCTCACATGAACAAGGGGATCGATGCCGGCTGCCACACGATGAATTCATCGCTTGAGGGACTCCTGGCTTCGCACAAGGTGCGGGTCGAGGATGCGCGTAATGCCACCACGGATCGGGTCGCGTTCGCGGACATGGTCTGACCGGCCTGGCGGTCGTCGCCGCGCTGTGGGCCATGTGGCCTGGCATGAAAATATTGTTCGAGGGCGTGTCGATTCCGCGCGTTGCCGTTCGTCGTAGGGATGATGTACCGGTTGCCCATTCCACCTCTACGAAGGAAACGCGATGAACAAGCAGATTATCCTCAACTTGCCGGTGCAGGACCTGGACAAGTCCAAGGCTTTCTTTTCCGCGCTCGGCTTCACGTTCAATGCCCGCTTTAGTGGCGAGCACTCGGCATTCATGCACATCGTCGGCGACACCATTCAGGCCATGCTGACGACCGAACCTTTTTTCAGGTCGCTGATCGACAAGCCCGTCGCGCAGGCGAAGCAAGCCAATGAGATCGTCATCTGCCTGAGCTGCGAAAGTCGGGAAGAAGTCGACACCCTCATCGCAAGAGCTGTCGCCGCCGGCGGCCGGACGCCGCACCCGCCGGAGGACCACGGGTTCATGTATGACCAGGGCTTTGAGGATATCGACGGCCACTTGTGGAACCTGGTCTGGGTCGCTCCAGAGGCTTGACTCACGTTGCGCCGCCAGCGGGCCGGATTTATTGAGGCGGCTGTCCGTTCGATGCCATCAACCCCGCATCGACCGGCAGATTCACACCGGTAATCAGCCGCGCATCCTCGCTCGCCAGGAACACCATAGCCGCCGCCACGCCCTCCGGATCTTCCGGCGCGCCGAGCGGCATGCGTTCATTGAACTTGGCGACCAGTTCGGGATCGTTCACCATATCCTCGGTCATCCCGGTTTTCGTGAAGCTCGGATTGACGGCGTTTACGCGCACGCCATGCTTTGCCATATCCATCGCCATCGCCCGCACCATATTGCTGACGGCGCCTTTCGAGGTGTTATAGGCAAACAGATTCCAGTCGCCCCCAAGTCCGGAAACCGAGGAGGTCATGACGATCGAGCCGCGCGCTTTGATCAGCTCGGGCATCGCCGCCTTGGCCATGTGATAGTAGCCGCCGACATTGACCGCCATGACGCGCTCGAAGTCTTCTTCGCTCGTCTGCGTGATGTCGCCCTCGGTGGCCATGCCCGCATTGTTGATGAGGATATGCAGGCCGCCGAAGCGGTCGACGGCCGCCTTGACGGCGGCGGTCGCGGTGTCCTTGGCCGCGGTATCGCCGATCTGCACGAGGACGCGGTCTTGCGGAAGGCTGGACGCAGCCTTCTGCAGCTTGTCGCCATCGATATCGAGCATCACGACGCGGGCGCCTTCATCGAGGAAGCGGCGGGCGACCGCCAGGCCGATGCCGGAAGCCGCACCGGTGACTAGTACGGTTTTTTCGTTGAAACGGTTCATGCTATTCCTTTCGGGCCGGCTCATGGCGGCGCGACTGCGCGCAGGCCGCCAACGTGAGCCTGATCGGTTCGCGGGAGTTTGGTCCGACGATAGCACGGCCATACCTGCACAGCCGTTCGGTTCTGGCAGGCAAGGGCAGAGCACGTTGCTATCCGCTTCAGTCTCCCGTAATCGCCCGGTACCGGTTGACCTCGACCGCAGTCACAGGCGGCGCCGCATTGCCCCAGCTGGTCCGGATCCAGCTGAGCACCGCCGCCACCTGGGCATCGTCCAGCTCATGGCCGAACGGCGGCATGCCATACGGACGGGGATTGCCCTTCGTCCCGGGCGGGAAGCCACCATTGACCGTCATGCGGATCGCATTCACAGCCGGCGTAAGGGTCACGGCGCGATTGCCGGCCAGCGGAGGATAGGCGGGCAGCTTGCCCCGCCCATCGTCGCCATGGCACTGCGCGCATTTGGCTTCATAGATGCGGCGTCCTTCGATCAGCACCTGCTCACCCGCAGGCGGCACGCGACTCGGCCGCTGCGCGGGCGTTGCCGGCAGCGATTGCAGATAGCTCGCCATCGCTCCCAGGTCGTCGGTCGTCAGATGCTGCAGGCTGCGCGCCACGACTTCGGCCATCGGCCCTGTCGCCGAGCCGCGCGGCGAGATGCCGGTGCCGAGCAGCGCCACGATGTGTTCCTTGTCCCAGTCGCCAAGGCCAGCCTCGCTGCCGGACGTGAGCGACGGCGCATACCAGCCCAGCGTGGGAATCAGGCCGCCATCGAGTCCTTCCTTGTGCGCGCCGAACTGGTTGCGTGTGCTGTGACAGGCGCTGCAATGTCCCAGGCCTTCGACCAGATAGGCGCCGCGATTCCACTCCGCTCCGCGCGCCGGCTGCTGCTCGTGCACGCCGGGCCGGAAGTACAGCAGGCGCCAGCCGGCCAGCAGCGCCTGGCTGTTATAGGGGAAGCCGAGTTCGTGCGGCCGGTTCGGCTGGCGCTGCGGCGCGAGGCTGCGGAAATAGGCGAACAGGGCGTCCGAATCGTCGCGCGTGACCCTGGTGTAGTTGGTGTAGGGGAAGGCCGGATAGAGCAGGCGGCCATCTTTGGCGATGCCGTTGTGCAGGGCGTTCCAGAAGTCGTCCGCGCTCCAGTCGCCGATGCCGGTCTGCCTGTCGGGCGTGAGATTCGGCCCGTAGAAACGCCCGAATGGCGTCTCGAGCGCGCGGCCGCCGGCATACGCCACGCCGCCGCGCGCCGTGTGACAGGCGATGCAGTCGCCGGCCCGCGCCAGGTAGGCGCCGCGCTCGATATTGGCGGCAGATGGAGCGTAGGCCTGCGGCGAACTCGATGGAATATGCTCGGCGCGCGGCCAGGCCAATACCGCCGTGGCCAGCGCGACAACGATGATGACGAGGAGGACTATCCGTAACGTTTTCATCGCGCCTCCGGATCGCTGCCGCAGGCCAGCGGCAGCGGGCGTGCGATGGATTCGGCCGGGCGCGGGTCATGCGGCATCGGCTGCGCCGCCAGCCAGCCCGACACGGCCGCCACGTCCTCCAGCGACAGGCGCGCGGTGATGTCGGCCATGCAGTCGGGCGCATGCGCGCGCCGCACCTTGTTGCGCCAGGCGCCGAATTGCGCATTGACGTAATCGCGCGGCAGGCCGAGCAGGCCCGGGATGTTCGGCTGCACGCCGGTCAGGCGCGCGCCATGGCAGGCGACGCAGGCCGGGATCTTGCGCGCCGCGTCGCCGTCGACCACGAGCTGGCGCCCGCGTTCGAGCACTGCGCTTGATAAGCCGGGAGCCTGGGGCGGCAGCACGGTCGGCGGCAGGGCCGCGAAGTGCTGGGCGATCTCGCGCAGGTAAGCGTCGGGCAGGTGGTCGACCAGGTAGGTCATCAGCGGATACTGGCGCCGGCCGTCACGGAAGTTGAGCAGCTGGTGATAAAGATAGCCGGCCGGTTTGCCCTGCAATCGCGGATAGAAGCTGTCGTTGACCGGATTGCCGCGCGCATCGACCCGCGCGTGGCAGGTCGCGCAGGCGAGCAGGCGCTGGTCGAGGGTGTCGGGAACGGATTGCGGCGCCGCCGTGGCCGTACAGGCGAGCAGGCCGAACAGGGAAGCAAGGGACAGGCGTAGGCGACGTGAAATCATGAGCTCCCACCGGCATCGACGATGTGGGAATGATATCGCGAATTGTTGAGCCGGAACTCCCTCTTTTGGTGCGCAGTCAGCCGCCGAGGGTCAGGCCGGCGGATTCGCCTTCCAGTGCCGGTAGATCTTCAAGGCCGCATGCGCATCGTCGGCCGCATACTGCAGCTGCTTGTCCGACAGACGGGGCAGGGCCCAGTTGGTGGTGGTGATGCGCTTGGATTTTTGCAGGCGCTGGCCGAAGAAGCGCTCGACGGCGCTACGTGCGCCAAGCGGATTGCGTTCACCGCGCCGGCGCAGGGCCGTCGACAGGTCGAGCACATTGCGCAGCTCGATGCCGAACTTGGATTTCAGGCGCCGCACGTCGTCGCCCAGCCCAAAGCCGACCTTCAGCACGCGCTCGTCTTCGAGCACGGGTTTCAGGACGGTGATGGCCAGCGCATTGCCGGCCGGGGTCGCGGTTTGGAACAGCCAGGCCGTTTCCAGGGTCGCGAGCTGCACCAGGTGCGGCCCGGTCGAGACTTCTCCCTTGGCGAAGGTCGGCTTGGATTCGGTATCGAAGCCGATCGCGTCGCTGCCCAGCAGGTCGGCCAGCGCCTCGCGTGCGTCCTGCTCGCTGCGCACCAGGCGTACATTGGCCAGGTCGATGCCGACGTAGGCCGGCAAATCGTCCTCGATGATCTCGGGCTCTGCGCTCAATTCTTGGCGAATTTCGAGGCCAGCGCCTGCAGTTTTTCCTGGCGCTTGCGGTTGTTTTCTTCTTCTTGCGCGGCGTCGCGCTCGGCCTTCTTGCGCTCGGCTTCTTTCTTGAAGCGCTGTTGCAGCTGCTCCTTGGCGTGCAGGCGGTGCGCCTCGGGCACTTCGGCGCCGGCGGTGCCGTCCAGGTCATGGCGCGTTTTCGCCTTTTCCATCGCGCGCAGGTAGCGCATCGAACCGGTGTGGATGCCGAGTGCGGCGCGCATGACCTTCTTGTCCAGGCCGGGCATGCGGGCCAGCAGTTGCTTGTCGATGCCGATCGACAGCGGCAGGCAGTCGCGGAAGGCTGGATACTCCTGCTGGAGCTGCTTGAGCAGTGCGCGCGCCGACAGGCCTTGCGCCGGCGCGGCGCTTGGCGCCGGTGCGGCCGGTGCTGCTGCTTGCGGCTGCTGCGCCTCCGGCGTGGTGGCGTTGGTGTCGACGGACTCTGCAGGGGTATTGGTATTCATTGACTTCATGGTAAGAACAAGATTGCGAAGGATAGCACGGCGCTCGGGCGCGCATTGTACTAGTTCCAATTATAAATGTTGGGAAACTTGCAGCGGGGGGAAGCGTCGGCGCATGAAATCGTGTATCATCCGCCTCTTGCCTTGAGACCGGCTTGCGCCGGCGCAGACGCACCCAGAAGCTTGTGCAGTCGGCATGTCAGGGTGGCGCTATGTGAATTGTGTATATCCCTTATCGGATCTATCAATTATCACCAAAACTTGCATTGGGGCATAATAGCCCCTTCCCCTATTCTTCTAGAAAAATAGATGCAAGCCCGTGTTAGCGGGCTTTTTTTCGTTCCGACATGCACAGCACGATTTTGAACATCGACCATCGCCTATCTGTCCGCAGCCCAGAATCGAGTTGGCGCGCGCAAAAACCGGTAAGTCGTGCTTGAAACCTGGCATGTCCGCCCCTAGGTAGGGCCACTTCCGTTCCCCCTTTCCCAGGACCCGTACGCGGGTCCCGCTGGATTATTGACTTCGCAGGCGCGCAACTGGCCTCGACTGGAGAGTTTTAAGTATGAAAAACACCGCCAAGACATTGACACTGACAGCGAAAAAAGCGCCGGCCAAGGCTTCGGCGCCGCTGGCAGTGCCGAAAACCGCGACCTCCTACTTCCTCGAAACGGAAGCGGCGGCCAAGGTGACGGTGGTCAAGACCCGTTCGCGCCTGGCCACGCTCAAGGCCCAGGCCGACGCCATCCTGGCCGCCGGCGGCCCGGTGGCGGCCGAGCCGGTCGCTGCGCCAGTCGTGGAAGAGGCGCCTGTTGCTGCGCCGGTCGTGGCCCCGATCGCCGCCGCGGTCGAAGAAGTCGTGGCCGAAGCCGCCGCCCCGGTGCTCGACGAATCTGCTCCTGACTCTGTCGCTGCGGACGTGGAAGCCGGCATCGACCTGGCCGCCGAATACCTGCAGGCGCAGGCCAAGCCGGCCGTGGCGCCGGTCATCGTGCGCAAGCGCGGCAAGCTGGCCGCCCTGAAGACGGCCGAGCCGGAAGCGCCGGTCGTCGCCCCTGCTCCGACCGCGGCGCCGGTGGCCCAGGCCGCCGCCGAGGAAGCGCCGAAAGTCGTGCGCACCCGCGCCGTGCGCCGCGTCGACACGGGCGCCAGCGTCCCTGTGAGCGCCGTCGGCGCCGTCAGCAAGACCACCGACGCCGCCGCGCTGGCTGCGATCGACACCTCGGGCTACCTGCTGCCGCAGGTGAAGGTTCCGGGCCGCCGCGGCCGCAAGCCAAGCGAATTCGTGCCGGAGAACGACGAAGTCGCTGCGTTGAACGCCGTCGAACGCGCCGAACTGAAGGCCGCCTCGAAAGCGCGCGAGCGCAAGGCCAAGGGCATCGCCATGCTGAGCGAAGCCGGCTTCTCGGATACTGAGCTCGAAAAACGCCGCCAGCAGCTGAAGAACCTGATCAATATGGGCAAGGAGCGCGGCTACCTGACCCATGCCGAGATCAACGACCACCTGCCTGAAAACATCATCGATCCGGAAGCGATCGAAGGCATCATCGCGACCTTCAACGACATGGGCATCGCCGTCTACGAGCGGGCCCCTGAAGCCGAGATGATGCTGCTGTCGGACCAGGCCGTGACCCCGACCAGCGAAGATGAAGTCGAAGCCGCCGCCGCCACCGCCTTGTCGACCGCCGACTCCGACTTTGGCCGCACCACCGACCCGGTCCGCATGTACATGCGTGAAATGGGCGCGGTGTCGCTGCTGACCCGCGAAGGCGAGATCGAGATCGCCAAGCGCATCGAGCAGGGCCTGAAGGACATGGTGCAGGCCATCTCGGCGTGCCCGATCACGATTTCGGAAATCATCGCGCTGTCGCACAAGATCGCCAGCGACGAGATGAAGATCGACGACGTGGTGGACGGCTTCGTCGACCTGAACGACACCCCGGCGCCCGCCGCTTCGGTGGCCCACGCGGCTGCCGTGGCCGAAGAGGACGACGAGGAAGAGGAAGAAGTCGAGGAAGAAGAAGAGGAAGGCGAGGGCGGTAACGCCGGCGGCGCCGCGGCCGGCTATTCGGCCGAGCAATTGGCCCAGCTGCGCAAGAGCGCGCTGGAGAAGTTCACGCTGATCGAGCAGCAGTTCGACCTGATGGGCCACGCGTTCAAGAATGAAGGCTACGGTTCGCCGGCCTACGAAGAAGCGCAGGCCGTGATCTCGTACGAGCTGCTGGGCATCCGCTTCACCGCCAAGGTCGTGGAAAAGCTGTGCGACACCCTGCGCCGCCAGATGGACGAAGTGCGTTCGATCGAGCGCGCCGTGCTGGACATCTGCGTGAACCGCTGCGGCATGCCGCGCGCCCACTTCATCAAGGTCTTCCCGGGTAACGAAACCGACCTGCAATGGGGCGACCGCGAAGTCGACTGCGCCTATCCGTACAGCGCGGTGCTGAGCCGGAATCTGCCGGCAATCAAAGAGCTGCAGCAGCGCATGATCGACCTGCAGGCGCGCGTGGCGCTGCCACTGGCCGACCTGCGCAAGATCAACAAGCAGATGGCGGCCGGCGAAAAGCGCGCACGCCAGGCCAAGCGCGAAATGACGGTGGCCAACCTGCGTCTGGTGATCTCGATCGCGAAGAAATACATCAACCGCGGCCTGCAATTCCTGGACCTGATCCAGGAAGGCAATATCGGCCTCTTGAAGGCGGTCGACAAGTTCGAATACCGCCGCGGTTATAAATTCTCGACCTATGCGACCTGGTGGATCCGCCAGGCGATCACGCGCTCGATCGCCGACATGGCGCGCACCATCCGCGTGCCGGTGCACATGATCGAGACGATCAACAAGATGAACCGCATCTCGCGCCAGATCATGCAGGAAACCGGCAGCGAGCCGGATCTGCCGACCCTGGCCGCCAAGATGGAGATGCCGGAGAATAAGGTTCGCGAGATCATGAAGATCGCGAAGGAACCGATTTCGATGGAAACCCCGATGGGCGAGGACGGCGATTCGCAGCTGGGCGACTTCATCGAAGACAACGCGACCCTGGCCCCGCTGGACGCCGCGCTGCATGCTTCGATGCGCAACGTGATCAAGGAAGTGCTGGACTCGCTGACCCCGCGCGAAGCGAAGGTGCTGCGCATGCGCTACGGCGTCGAGATGTCGAACGACCACACGCTGGAAGAAGTGGGCAAGCAGTTCGACGTGACCCGCGAGCGTATCCGCCAGATTGAAGCCAAGGCAATGAGCAAGCTGCGCCAGCCGTCGCGTTCGGACAAGCTCAAGACCTTCCTGCACAACCAGTAATTTGCTGGCTCGCTGGATGTAGAAAAGCCGCCCGGTTTGCGCTGGGCGGCTTTTTTTATGTGTGCTGTTGGTAGGCGGCTGACTTGGGTCCCCGCCTGAGCGGGGACGACGTGCGGAGGCTCGTGGCCCGAGTCAGCGACTGCTGGCAGATAGCTTATGAACGTCGTCCCCGCGCAGGCGGGGACCCAAGCTTGCACGAGAAGCCGTCAGCCCGCCATCACCCCGTATTCCGCAACCCCGCCGCCACCCCATTGATCGACAAATGAATCCCCCGATGCACGCGCGGATCGGCATTATCGGCCAGCTTGCGGCGGCGATGGATCAGCTCCACCTGCAAGTGGTTCAGCGGATCGAGATAGGCGAAGCGGTTCTGGATCGAGCGTGCCAACAGCGGATTGCCGGCCAGCCGTTCGGTGGCGCCGGTGATCGCTTCCAGGGTGCGGATCGTCTCGCCATGCTCGGCCGAGATGCGGCGGAAGATGCGTTCGCGCAGGCCGGCATCGCTCACCAGGCCTGCGTAGCGCGAGGCGATCGCCAGGTCGGTCTTGGCCAGCACCATGTCCATATTCGACAGCAGGGTGGCGAAGAACGGCCAGTCGCGGTACATCGCGCGCAGCTCTTCCAGTTTCGCGTCGCGCTCGCCCCCGACGCTGGCGTCTTCGAGCCAGCTCGTCACGCTCGACGCGAAGCCGAACCAGCCCGGCAGCAGCAGGCGGCACTGGCCCCACGAGAAGCCCCAGGGAATCGCGCGCAGGTCTTCGATGCGGCGGGTCGACTTGCGCGAGGCGGGGCGCGAACCGAGGTTCAGTTCGGCGATCTCGGCAATCGGCGTGCCTTCGAAGAAGTAGTCGGTGAAGCCCGGCGTTTCGTACACGAGGTTGCGGTAGGCCTTGTAGGCGCGGTTCGATAGCTCGGCCATCACGGACTCGAAACGCTGCAGGCGCTCGGCATCGACGCCGTTGACGTGATGCGGCATCAGGCTCGCTTCCAGCGTCGCCGCCACCAGCAACTCCAGGTTGCGGCGGCCGATCTCGGGGTTCGAGAATTTCGAGGCGATGATCTCGCCCTGTTCGGTCAGGCGGATCTGGCCGTTGACGGTGCCGGGTGGCTGGGCGCGGATCGCGTCGTAGCTCGGGCCGCCGCCGCGGCCGACGGTGCCGCCGCGGCCATGGAACAGGCGCAGCTTGACCTGGCGCTGCGCGAACACCTCGACCAGCTTCAACTCGGCCTGGTACAGCTCCCAGTTCGAGGTCAGGAAGCCGCCGTCCTTGTTCGAGTCGGAGTAGCCAAGCATGACTTCCTGCAGGCGGCCCTGTTTCTCGATGATGCCGGCCACCAGCGGAATCGCCATCCACTCGTCCATGATGCCGGCCGCGCGCTGCAGGTCGGGGATGGTTTCGAACAGCGGGATCACCATCGCATCGCTAACACCTGCGCTCACCCGCATCAGGCCCGTCTCTTTCTGCAGCAGCAGCACTTCGAGCAGGTCGGACACGGTCTCGGTGTGCGAGATGATGTAGTTGCGGATCGCGCGCGGGCCGTAGCGCAGGCGGATCTCGCGCGCGGCGCGCAGGATCGCCAGCTCCGAATTGGTCTCGTCGCCATAGCTTTCGTAAGGCGAGAACAGGGGGCGCGGTTGCTCCAGCTCGCGCAGGATCAGCGCGCGCTTTTCTTCTTCTTCCATCCCCGCATAGTCGGCTTCGACGCCGGCGCGCGCGAACAGCTCGGCCAGCACGCGCTCGTGGATGTCCGAGCTCTGGCGCATGTCGAGCGAGGCGAGGTGGAAGCCGAAGATGCGCGCGGCGCGCAGCAGGCCGGCCAGGCGCGGCTGGATCAGCATGGCGCCGTGGTTCTGGCGCAGCGAATCGGCCAGCACCTCGAGGTCCGCCGCGAACAGTTCCGGGTCGAGATAGGGCGCCGCATGGCCGACTTCCTTGCGCAGGATGTGGCCCACGCCCAGCTCGCGCGCGGTGGCGGCCAGGCGCGCATAGATGCCGATCAGGGCGCGGCGGTAGGGTTCGTCGCTGCGGTGCGGCGAGGCGTCGGGCGAGGCGTCGGCCAGCTGTTCCAGCGCGGGCGAGACCTTGACCAGCAGGGTGGAGGCCGACAGCTCGGCGCCCAGCGCGTGCACCTCGTCGAGGTAGAAGTCGAGGATGGTGGTCGACTGGCGCGTCAGCGCGTGGCGCATGGTGTCGGCGTTGACGTTCGGGTTGCCGTCGCGGTCGCCGCCGATCCAGCTGCCCATCTGCAGGAACGAGGCGTGGGCAGCCGCCGATCCATCGCCGCCATACTGTTCGGCGACTTCGAGTTCGATGTCGTCGTACAAGGCCGGGACTTCGCGCAGGAAGGTGATGCGGTAGTAGGACAGCGCGTTCTCGATCTCGTCGGCCACGGTCAGCTTGGAGTAGCGCAGCATGCGCGTCTGCCACAGGGTGGCGATGCGGGCGTGCAGCAGCTGTTCGTTGCGGCGGCGTTCCTTTGGCGTCTGCGGTGCGTCGCGTTCGGCCAGCAGGCGCGCGATATCGTGCTCGGCGTCGAGGATGCTCTTGCGCTGGACTTCGGTCGGGTGGGCAGTGAGCACCGGCGAGATCAGGGCGTCGCGGAAGAATTCATCGACCGTCTCGCGCCCGATGCCGGCCTCAAACAGCTTGCCCAGCGCGTAGCCGATGCTGCCCGAGCGCGGCGAGGACCCCTTGAGCAGGTGCGCGCGGCGGCGGCGGTTGTGGTGCTGGTCTTCGGCGATATTGGCCAGGTGCGAGAAGTACGAGAAGGCGCGCACCACGGAAATCGTCTGGTCGCGGGTGAGTTTGTGCAGCAGGGTGGCCAGCTCTTCGCCGGCGTCCGGATCGTAGTCGCGGCGGAAACGCACCGCGGTCTGGCGGATGGTTTCGACGATGTCGAACACCGCGTCGCCTTCCTGGTCGCGCAGCACGTCGCCCAGCAGGCGGCCGAGCAGGCGGATGTCTTCCTTGAGCGGGGCGTCCTTGTCGGCGCCGGCTTGTACTATGGGTGCAGCAGGATTGTCCATATCGACCACAAGTTATAGATTGTGCGATGGCGGTTGGCCACGATCTGCAAGATGCCCCATGATAAAATTTATGATCTTATGCAGGGAACGGCTACTGGCATCGTCCGGGTCGGCCCAATGACAGTGAAAGAACTCGAGTGTTAAACGCTATACAGCAGGTAGTTACCGTGGCGCCCCAGGCGCCAGCCAGACTGATTATCGCATCCCGCGAGAGCCGCCTCGCCATGTGGCAGGCGGAGCACGTGCGCGACCGGCTCGCCGCATTATATCCAGAATGTAGCGTCGAAATTCTCGGAATGACAACACGCGGCGACCAGATCCTCGACCGTACGCTGTCCAAGGTCGGCGGCAAGGGCCTGTTCGTCAAGGAGCTCGAGGTCGCCATGGCCGAAGGCCGCGCCGACCTGGCCGTGCACTCGCTCAAGGACGTGCCGATGGAGCTGCCCGAAGGCTTCGAGCTGGCGGCCGTGCTCGAGCGCGAAGACCCGCGCGACGCCTTCGTGTCGAACGATTACGCCAGCCTGGATGAGTTACCGGCCGGCGCCGTGGTGGGCACCAGCAGCCTGCGCCGCCAGTCGCTGATCGCGGCGCGCTACCCGCAGTTGGTGATCCAGCCGCTGCGCGGCAACCTGGACACCCGGTTGGCGAAGCTCGATCGCGGCGAGTATGCGGCCATCATCCTGGCCGCCGCGGGCCTCAAGCGCCTGGGGCTGCCGCAGCGCATCCGCGCGCTGCTCGAGCCCGAACTGTCCCTGCCGGCGGCCGGCCAGGGCGCGATGGCGATCGAGATCCTCAGCGGGCAACGCAGCGACGGCGTCGACCTGCGCGCCGTGCTGGCGCCGCTCAACCACGTCGAGACCGCCCAGGCGGTGCTGGCCGAACGCAAGGTGTCGCGCATCTTTGGCGGCAGCTGCCAGATCCCGCTGGCGGCCTACGCCACCGTGCAGGACGGCCAGATGCGCCTGCGCGCCATGGTCGCGACCCCGGACGGCAAGCGCAGCGCCCACGCCGAGGTGGCGGGCGCCGCCGAGCAGCCGGAGTATTGGGGCGAGCAGGTGTCCGAATTGCTGGCGCAGCAGGATGCCAACGCGATCCTGGCCGCCTGCCGCGTCGATGCGGCCGAGGATGCCTGAGCTGGACCCGGCGCCGGGCGCGCGCGTGGTCGTGGTCACCCGGCCGCGCGCCCAGGCCGACGGCCTGGCAGAGGCGCTGCGCGCGATCGGCCGCACGGTCGAGGTGCTGCCGCTGCTTGAGATCGACCCGGTCGACGATCCGGCGCCCCTGCGTGCGGCGCTGGCCGCCGTGCATGACTACGCGCTGGCGGTCTTCGTGTCGCCGAATGCGGTCGATGCGGCGTTTGCCCATCTCGACGGCTGGCCGGCGGCGGTGCCGCTGGCGGTCGTGGGCGAGGGCAGCCGCGCCGCGCTCGCGCGCCATGGCGTCGCGGCGCCCGGCCATACGATCCACAGTCCGCTCGACCCCGCCCACAGCGATTCGGAACACCTTCTGCAGAACCTGGACGTGCTGGCCTTCGCTGGCCGGCGCGTGCTGATCGTGCGCGGTGACGGCGGGCGCGAGCTGCTGGCCGACGCCCTGCGCGCGGCCGGCGCCACCGTCGAGGCGGTGGCGGCGTACCGCCGCAGCACCCCTGTATTGACACCCGGGCTGGCCGCACGATTGCGCGCCTTGCTGGCGCAGCCAAACGACTGGATAATCACGAGCTCGGAAGCCCTGCGTGGCTTGGGGGGCCTGGTGGAGGCGCTGGGGCCGCAATGCGAGGCACAGTTCCAGCAGCAGCGCCTGGTCGTGCCCCACGCGCGGATTGCCGAGACGGCGCATGCCCTGGGCCTGCGCCACGTGACCCTGACGGGATCCGGAGATGCACGCCTACTAGCAGCGTTACAATCACAATAATGAACGAATTGCCGAACAATCCAGATCAGCCGCAGGCCAATGTGCCCGCACCGAGTCTCCACAAGCCCGACGGCGTCCAGGGCGGCGCGCCGTCGGGCGCAGCGGCCGGGGGTGTTCCTCCGGGCAGCGTGCCCCCGGCCGGCGGCGTACCCCCAGCCGGAGGCGGTCCCGTCCTGCCGCGCATGGGTGAGCCGGGCGGCCCCGGCCTGTTCGACCGCCTGGCGCGCCCGCTGCCGCTGGCCGTGATCGCCCTGGCCGTGCTGCTGGCGCTGCAGACGTATGGATCGCACAACCGCATCAACGCGCTGCGCCAGGACATGGCGCGCAGCCTCCAGAAGGGCAATGCGGTCAATGCCGAGACGGCGGCAATGGCGCGCGACGTGGCGGACCAGTCGAAGGAGCTCCAGATCAAGGTGGGCGTGCTCGAAAGCCGCCAGAGCGAGGCCCAGAGCCAGCAGGTGGCGCTCGAGCAGCTCTATAAAGACCTGTCGCAGAATCGCGACGAGTGGGCGCTGACCGAGATCGAGCAGGTGCTGTCGACCGCCAGCCAGCAGCTGCAGCTGGCCGGCAACGTGCAGGGCGCCCTGATCGCGCTGCAGAACGCCGACCGTGCGGTGTCGCGCTCCGACACCCCGCAATTTCTCACCATCCGGCGCGCGATCGCCGGCGACATCGAAAAGCTCAAGGCCTTGCCGGCAGTGGACCTGGCCGGCGTCGCCGTGCGCCTCGACCACGTGATCGGCCAGGTCGATTCGCTGCCGATGCTGTCCAACGAAGAGCCGCTGCTGCCGATGGCGCCGCTGCGCGCCGGCCGCAAGGGCGAGGCTGCGGCCGCGGCTGCGCCGGCCACCGGCCCGGCGCAGCCGCTGGGCGTGGGCCAGCGCCTGCTCGACACCTGGAGCCTCTGGAGCCAGGAGATGTGGGACGACGTGCGCCAGCTGATCCGGGTGCGCAGCGTCGATGCGCCCGAGGCGCTGATGCTGTCGCCGAGCGAATCGTTCTTCGTGCGCGAGAACCTCAAACTGCGGCTGCTGAACGCGCGCCTGGCGCTGTTGTCGCGCAACGAGGCGACCTTCCGCGACGACCTGGCCACGGCCCAGGCCATGCTGGCCAAGTATTTCGACACGCGCGCGCGCGTGACGCAGTCGGCCCAGGCCGCGCTGCGCCAGGTCCAGGCCAATAACCTGACGATCGAGATGCCGACGCTGGCGGACAGCCTGAACGCCGTGCGCAACTACAAGGCGAAATAAGTCATGCACAAAGCGAAGCGATAATAATGCGTTTACTTCTCTGGTTAGTCGCGCTGATGGCCGCCGCCATCGGCATCGCCGTGACGGCGCGCTTCAATCCGGGCAATGTGGTGCTGTTCTATCCGCCGCACCGGATCGACATGTCCCTCAACCTGTTCGTGGTGCTGCTGGTAGTGTCCTTCCTGGCGCTGTACGGCCTGGTGCGCGCCGCCAACGCCACCCTCAAGATGCCGCAGCGCGTGGCCGCCTATCGCCAGCGCCGCGCCGAACGTGAAGGCAACAAGGGCATGCGCGACGCGCTCAAGGCCTTGTTCGAAGGCCGCTTCGGCCACGCCGAAAAAGCCGCGATGCGCGCCGCCGAGCTGCCCGAGAACGCGGGCCTGGCCGCCCTGGTCGGCGCGCGCGCCGCGCACCGCATGCGCGAGCCGGCGCGGCGCGACGCCTGGCTGGCCGGAATCGCCCACGACAACACCCTCAAGACCGCGCGCCTGATGACGGTCACCGAATTGCTGGTCGACGACCACCAGCCCGAGGCCGCGCTCGAAGCCGTGGCCGAACTCAATGCCAGCGGCCAGCGCCACATCCACGCGCTGCAGTGGGCGATGAAGGCCAACCAGCAGGCGCGCAACTGGCCCGAAGTGCTGCGCCTGGTGCGCATCCTGGATAAGCGCCGCGCGCTGCATCCGGCCCTGTCGAGCCGCCTGCGCGAGCTGTCCTACGAGGCGTTGCTGGGCGGCGAGGGACACGACGCCGAATCGCTGCGCCGTACCTGGGCCACGGTGCCGCCGCAAGACCGCACCGTGCCCTATATCGCGGCGCGCGCGGCCAGCGCCTTCAATGTGCGCGGCCTGCACGACGAGGCGCGTGCGATCGCCGAAGAGTCGCTCAAGGCCGGCTGGGACGAGCGCGTGGTGCGCGCCTACCGCGACGCCGCCAGCCCATTCGGCTCTCCTTCGCTCCTGGCCCAGATCGAGGCCTGCGAGACCTGGCGCCGCGAGCGCCCGATGGACGCCAATCTGGCCCTGACCCTCGGTTCGCTGTGCCTGAAACAGAAATTGTGGGGCAAGGCCCAGCGCTACCTGGAGCAGGCGCTGTCGGAGGCCAGCGAGCCGTCGATGGTGCGCGAGGCCCACCTCAAGCTGGCCCAGATGCACGAGGCGCTGGGGCAGGAGCAGGAGGCGGCGAGCCATTACCGGCAGTGCGCATTGGCCAGCATCCTGTGACGCCAGGCTTGCCACACCATTGCCGGATGTTGCGCCGCACAGGCCATGCCTGTTTCGCTATAATGACGGCCTATTATTGACTCTCCAGCAACCAAGGACCATCCATGAGCCTGAATAACGTCCCAGCCGGCAAAGACGTGCCGAACGACTTCAACGTCATCATCGAAATCCCGATGAACGCCGATCCGGTCAAGTACGAGGTCGACAAGGACAGCGGCGCGATCTTCGTCGACCGTTTCATGGGTACCGCCATGCACTACCCGTGCAACTACGGCTACGTGCCGCAGACCATCGCCGACGACGGCGACCCATGCGACGTGCTGGTCATCACCCCGTTCCCGCTGCCTCCGGGCGTGGTGGTGCGCTGCCGCGCGCTGGGCGTGCTGAAGATGACCGATGACGGCGGCGGCGACGCCAAGGTGATCGCGGTCCCGGTCGAAAAAGTGCTGCCGATGTACAAGAAAATCCAGTCGCTGGAAGACCTGGAAGAGCTGCGCCTGAAGCAGATCCAGCACTTCTTCGAGCACTACAAGGATCTGGAACCGGGCAAATGGGTCAAGATCGAAGGCTGGGCCGGCATCGACGAAGCCAAGGCCGAGCTGGTGAGCGGCGTGGAAGCGTTCAAGAAGGGCGCCCAGGCGTAATCGCCCAGGCCCGTTCTTCGCCGAATGAGCCGGCGCCCGCGAGGGCGCCGGTTTTTTTTCGCCGGTCGCGACCGCGGCGCGTGGCGCCGCCGCTGCCGCCTTGTCAGCTCAGATCAGATCAGCTCAGCTTACCAGCCCAGGTCCCACAACAGCGGCAGCGTCAGGTCGCGCGGCGGCATGAGCACGTAGCGCAGGTCGCTGTTGATCGACGGTTCCATCAGCAGGTTGCGCGTGGCCTCGGTGGTGAAGTGCGAAACCGAGGAGCCGGGTGCGTTGACGCCCGGCGTATACATGAGCATGCGCCGGCGGGCGTCGGTGCCGGCCAGCCGCACCGGATCGGACTGCAGCCGCGCCACCACGCCGGAGCGGTTGGACGAGCGGTTCTGCAGGGCCAGCTTGAGCGCCCATCCGTCGGCGCGCGTGATGCGGGCCGAGGGAATCGCGATGCTCGCATCGAGCCCCGGCATGCCCGCCACTTCGCCCGCCGCGCTGTCGGCCACGATCATGCCGAGCGCGCCGGCGGCCTGCACATTGCGCGCCTTGACCACGTAGTCGCAACTGCCGCGGTCGACCAGGGCGATATTGCCGCGCACCGCCAGCGCATTGGCGGCGCTCAGGGGAGAGCAGGCCAGGCCGTTGCCGTTCAGCTGGTCGACCACCGGCATCAGCTGCGCGCTGACCGGCGCATTGCGGATCGGCGGGCCGAAGCTGGCGTCGCCCACCGCGTATTCTCCCGAGGCGGCGCCGGCATTCTCACCGCCGATCGTCAGCACCGACGCCGGGCTCAGCACGGACGGCGTGGAGCGGGTGACATGCCAGCCATTCCATGACAGGCCGCGCCAGGTGGTGGCGCTGGCGACCCGCTCGGTCTCCGACATCATTACCCACAGGCGCTCCCGGCGGTTGTCGACCAGGTTGAAATCCCAGATCGACGGCCGGCCGAGCAGGAAGGCGCCGCTCTCGTCGTCGGTAAAGGTCTGAAAGCCCAGGCCGTGGGCGATCTCGTGCAGCAGGGTGGCCACCAGGTCGATCTGGCTGCCGGCCTTGCGGTCGAGCCCCAGGTAGAAGGTGAGGCCGGGAACACAGTCTGGGAACAGGCCAAGCCGCGAATTGAAGCGCGCGATGATGTGCGGGTCGCCGGGCGCGGCGAAATCGACGCCGGCCAGCTTGCCGGCCAGGGCGGTCGGATACCAGGTGCCGTTGATCGGCGCGGCCGGGAAGTTGGCGACCACCTGGTAGGCGCCGGCCGCGCCGAGCACGGCGCCGGTGGCGTTGCAGTCGAGCGGCAGGAAGGCGGCGCCGATACGGATCGGCACGGTGCTGACCAGGTGCGAGGCCCAGACGTCGGCGGCAAAGCGGAAGGCGTGCAGGCGCTGCTCGCCCAGGGTGGTGCCGGGATTGCCGCCGACCGGCAGGGCCGGGGTCGGATCGTTGAAGCCGACGCCGGGGGCGTTCTCGTTGATGATGTGGATAGTGGCCGCGCGCGCGTCGCCGATGGCCGCAAGGCTTGCCACGGCCAGCAGGGCGATGGCGGCGATGCGGGCAAGGTGGCCAGGACGGCCAGGACGGCCAGGACGGCCAGGACAGGCGCCGGCAGCGAAGCCGGCATGGCGTTCAATGATGGTCATGGCGGGAGGCTCCCTGCGCGGATTGGTCGAGGATGCGGGCGGCGGTGTGGGCGCCGTCGACGCAGTGGTGGTCGAGCTTGCCATCAGCGCCGCGCTTGACGACGGCGTACACGAGGCCGCGCTCGCCCAGCACGGCGCTGCTTTCGCCGCGTGTGCCGGTCACCGCCTGCGGCTGTGCCGGCGCCTCGCGGGTGGTGGTGGCCGGAGAGGCGCGCAAGGCGCGCAGTTCGGTCGCGGTCGGCGCGCGCAGTTCGCCGGTCTCGGCGTCGCGCACGACGGTCAGGCCCTGGGCGGCCGGCGCCTGGGGCGCGGCGCCGGCGATGCCGCACAGCGCCATGAGCGCGCTGGCAAGGGTGGGAGCAAAGGTGGGAGCAATGGAGGAAAGTGTGGTTCGCATGGAATTCTCCGGGTTTCAATAGCGCTCGCGGCGCTGCATCAGGCCAATCACGCCCAGGCTGCTGGCCAGTACCAGCACGCCGGCCGGCTCGGGCACGGCGGTGACCACGCGCACGGCGTCGAGGCCGGCGTAGCCGAGGGTGGCGGGATCGCCCAGGTAGCGGAAGGCGAAGCGTCCTTCTCCTTCGACCGTCAGGTCGTTGCTCCATTGCCGCCACTCGGCGGGAAAGGCGTCGTCGCCGATGGTGGTGAGCAAGGTGTCGAAGCCGGATGCGTCGGCGCCGGGCGGGACGCTGTGGTTGAGGTGGTCCCAGCCGGACAGTCCGGCCGGGTTATCGATGCCCTCATCGAGCACCTCGGCCTCGGCCGCGGTGGCCGGGGACGAAGATGCGGCGGCTGTGACTGCCGCTGTCGCAATCAGGAATGTGAGTCTTTTCATGGTGTGTGTGCATGGGCCAGAAGGATGGAATTCCTCGCGCTGGCTGACGACGAGGCCATTTGCCTATTCATGATAAAAATGGCAACCTCGGCGTTATTGATATGCATTCAGGGTGGCGAACAGGACGTGTCGTGTCCCTCAAACACCGCAACGGAACTTGACGAAAGCGCTTGCATTCACGCAAGTCTATGCTGCGAGGCAATCGCGAAAGGGAAAGCGGGAGGGGGAAGGACGGCGCTGCGGGCGCCGGGTAGGAAAGAGGAAGTCAGGATCGCGCCGGGCGAGAACCCGGCGGCGCAAGGACGCGCCCGGCCTACAGCGGCGCAAGCAGCGGCGCATAGCTGCGCCGGTACAGCCTGTCGCCGAAGAGACCGAAGATGGCGGCGCGCGCCAGCGCGGGCAGGGCGCGCATCTTGTCCCTGGCCGCGCACTGGCGCTGTACCCAGCGGATCCGGTGCTGGCGCCGGCGCGTGTACGACGCCAGCGCAGTGTCGAGGTCCTGTCCCGCGGCGAGGACGTCGGCCAGCACCGCGGCATCCTCGATCGCCAGCGCCGCTCCCTGCGCCATATTGGGCGAGGCGGCGTGGGCCGCATCGCCGATGCAGACGACCCGTCCCTGCACCCAGTCGTCCATGACGACCTGGCCGAGGCGGCCGAAGTGGACTGCCGCCTCGTCCTGGTGGCCGCGCTCGAGCAGCAGCGATACGGGCGCGGCGAATTTCTGGAACAGTTCCGGCAGGCAGGCGTGGCGGTAGCGCTCGGGATCCGCTCCCGGCGGCAAGGTCAGGTCGGCGTACACATAGACCTCGCTGCCGCTCACGGGAATCGCGAGCAGCGTGCTGCCATTGCCCAGCAAGGCGGTCCAGCCCGCGACGCCGGCGATGTTCTGGGTAATGAAACGCCAGCACACCTGGCGGCCGTACTGCGGGTTGACGTCCGGGCGGACGATCCGGCGCACGCCCGAATGGATGCCGTCGGCGCCCACCACCAGGTCATAGGTGGCCGAGCGGCCGTCGGTGAAGGCGACCTCGCAGCGTCCGCTGGACTGGTCGATGGCCTCGACCGACACATCGTGGCGCACCCTGGATTCGCCGAAGGCGGCGCCCAGGATGGCGTGCAGCCGCGCATGCGGCAGCGACAGGCAGGGGCCGCAGCGGGACCAGACGTCGCCGGTGCGGGTCTCGGTCAGTTCCCAGCCGCGGTGGTCCAGGATCTTCTGGCTGCGCACGGCCACGGCGTTGGCGCGTACCCGGTCGAGCAGGCCCAGGCTGGCGATGGCGCGGGTGGCATTGCCGGGCAGGTAGAGCCCGGTGCCGGACGGCGGTGGCGTGGCATGGCGCTCCACGACGTCGGCCGCGATGCCACGCTGTTCAAGGGCCAGGCCCAGCGAAAGGCCGGCGATGCCGCCGCCCACGATCAAGATTTTCCTATGCATGATGTCTGCCGCCCGTTCATTCGTTCAGCATGAAGATACGCGGCGCGCCGCATTTCGGATGCGGCGCGCTGGAAAGGACGGGAGACGGGAAAGGGGGGTATCAGGAAGCGGGCGCGCGGCTCCACGCCAGCCAGGCCCGCACGCGCAGCTTGCCGACGATCCCGATCGGGAAGAAGTAGATCGACAGGATGAACAGCACGCCCAGCCACAGCAGCCAACGGTCCGGGTGCAGGGCCGCCGCCAGCAGCGGCACGCCTTCGAGCGCGGTCGAGCCGTGCGCCATCAGTTCCTTCAGGTAGTTCTGGGCCAGGATGAACAGGGTGGCGCCGATCACCGCGCCATACATGGTGCCCATGCCGCCGATGACGACGATCAGGAGGATGTCGGTCATCACTTCGAAACCGAGCGAGGTCTTGGGCCCAACGTAGCGCAGCCACAGCGCCATCAGGGCGCCGGCCAGCGCCGCCACCAGCGCGGCCAGGCAGTTGGCCCAGATGCGGTAGACCATGGTGCGGTAGCCGAGCGCCTCGGCGCGGAACTCGTTCTCGCGGATCGCCTGCAGCACGCGGCCGAACGGCGAGTTTACCAGCCGCAGCAGGAACAGGAACAGCAGCAGGCAGCCGGCGAACACCAGGTAATAGGTGATCACCTTGCCGTCGACGTAGCGGCCGAAGACCTCGTTCTCGAACAGCAGGTAGCTGGGCGACAGCACCTCCGGCACGCTGAAGGTCACGCCATCCTCGCCGCCGGTCAGGTCGGACAGCTGCGAGGCCAGCACGGCAAAGGAAGATGCAACGGCCAGCGTGATCATCGCGTAGAAGATGGCGCGCACGCGCAGCGCGAACAGGCCGACCACCAGGGCCAGGGCCAGCGCCAGCAGCAGCGCCAGGACCAGGCCCGTGACCATGACGCCCCAGGTGGGTTCGTCGACGCGGGCCAGGGCCAGGCCGATGCCATAGGCGCCGATGCCGTAGAACATGGTGTGGGCAAACGAGACGATGCCGGTATACCCCAGCAGCAAATCGTAGGACGCCACCAGCACGATGTAGACGCAGATCGTGGCCGCCGTGTTGAGCGGACGCGCGCCGGAAAACAGGAAAGGCGCCAGCGCCAGTCCCAGCACGATCAGGAGCAACAGCGTGGTCAGGATGCGGCTGCGCGGCAGGTCGCCGGAAAGAAGTCGGTGCAGCATAAATTCAGCTCCGTGAAGTCGAATACAGGCCGGCCGGGCGCCACAGCAGGACCGAGATCATCAGGATGATGCTCGATACCAGGGCGATCTTCGGCGCCAGGAAGCCGGCGTAGTTGGCCACCAGCGCCATCAGCAGGGCGCCGATGAAGCAGCCGCCCACCGAGCCCAGGCCGCCGATGATGATGACGATGAAGATCATCACCATGATCTCGCTGCCCATCGCGGCGGTGAGGGTTTCCTTGTACAGGCCCCACATCACGCCGCCCAGGCCGGCGAGGCTTGATCCGGCCGCGAAAACGGCCACGAACAGGCGCCGGATGCGGTATCCGAGCGCCTCGACCATCTCGCCGTTCTCGACCCCGGCGCGCACCAGCAGGCCGATCTTGGTCCGATTGAGCACCAGGAACATGGCGACGAACACCACCAGCCCGACCACCACGGCCACCAGGCGATACTTCTCGACCGCGGCATCTCCCATCAGGATGGCGCCGCGCAGCGCGGTCGGCAGCGGCAGGGCGATCGTCTCGGCGCCCCAGATCACGTGGATCAGCTGTTCGGCCACGATCATGCCGCCCATCGTGATCAGGATCTGCTTGAGGTGCTGGCCATAGACCGGCTTGACGATGATGCGCTCGAAGGCCCAGCCCAAGAGGCCCGTGACGACCATCGCCAGCGTGACCGCCAGCGCCAGCACGCCCAGGTTGATTAACAGGGAGTCCATCTCGAGCCAGCCGCGCATGGGCAGCAGGACCAGCGTGGCGGAAAACGCCCCGACGGCGACGAAGGCGCCGTGGCCGAAGTTCAGCACGCTCATCAGGCCGAACACGAGGGTCAGGCCGCTGGCCATGATGAAGATCATCATGCCCATCGCCAGGCCGGCGACGGTGAGGGTGAGCCAGGTGGGGAAGCTGCCGACCAGCGGCAGCATGGCCAGCATCAGGGCCGGCACCAGCAGCAGCGGCGCGATGTCGCGCTTCGCCGCCGGCAGCGGCGCATCGGCCTCCGCCACGGTTTTCGAAACTGGAAGGATTGCACTCATATCGTGTCCTATTGGTGGGAGTCGAGCGACAGCCCGAGCAGGCGCTGCTGCAGCGCGGCGTCGCCGGCCAGCGCCGCCATCTTGCCGGCATGGGCAACGTGGCCGTCATCCATTACGGCCACGCTGTCGCCCAGCGAGCGCACGAAATTGAAGTTCTGCTCGACCAGCAGGATCGTGGTCTCGCGCTCCTTGAGTTCGCGGAATGCTGCGATCAGGCTTTGCACGATGCTCGGCGCCAGGCCCTTGGTCGGCTCGTCGACCAGCAAGAGCTTCCTTGGTTCGGCGATCGCGCGCGCGATCGCCACCATCTGCTTCTGGCCGCCCGACAGGTTCCCGGCCGGCTGGTTCCAGAACTTGCGCAGGGCGGGGAAGAAGCCGCAGATCCAGTCCACGCGGGCCGCGTCCAGCGGGCCGTTGCGGGCGGCCAGCACCATGTTTTCGCGCACGGTGAGTTCCGAGAACACGGCCATGTTCTCGGGCACGTAGGCGATGCCGGCGCGGGCGATGTCGGGCGTGGGCATTGTCGTGATGTCGCGGCCGTCGAAGTGGATGCTGCCGGCGCTGGCCTTCCACAGGCCCATGATGGTGCGCAGGGTGGTGGTCTTGCCGGCGCCGTTACGGCCAAGGAGCACGGCGAGCTCGCCGCGCCGCACCGCCAGGTCGACGCCCTGCAGGATGTGGTATTGGCCGATGTGGGTGTGCACGCCGGCCAGCCGCAGCAGCGGCGCCTCATTTGCCGCGTGATGCGTCGGATCAGGCGTGAGCATGTTCGGGTTCGGGTGTTCCAAGATAGGCTTCCTGTACGATCTTCGATTGCATCACTTCGCGCGGATCGCCGTCCGCCACCAGCGTGCCGTTGTGCAGCACGACGATGCGGTCGGCCAGCTGGCGCACCACGTCCATCTTGTGCTCGACCAGCAACACGGTCTTGTCGCGTTCCTGCTTCACCTGGCGGATCAGGTCGAGCACCACGGGCACCTCGTCGACGCTCATGCCGGCCGTGGGTTCGTCGAACATCATCACCGAGGGCTCGAGCGCCAGCAGGATCGCCACTTCGAGCTTGCGCTGGTCGCCGTGCGACAGCGCGCCCACGAACATGTCGCGCCGGGCCATCAGGGCAACCCGCTCCAGATAGTGCTCGGCGCGCGCGATCAGCTCCTTGTGGCTCGACCAGATCGAGAAGAAGTTCAGGCCCATGCTGGCGCGGCTCTGCACCGCCAGGCGCACGTTCTCGACCACGGTCAGGTGCGGGAACAGGTTGGTCAGCTGGAAGGCGCGGCCGATGCCCAGGCGCGTGCGCCTGGCGGCGCCATCGCGGGTGATGTCGCGCCCGTGCAGGACGACCTTGCCGCTCGTGGCCGCCAGCTGGCCCGAGACCAGGTTGAAATAGGTGGTCTTGCCGGCGCCGTTGGGGCCGACGATCACGGTCAGGGTGCCGGGGTAGAAGTCCGCCGTCACCGCATTCACCGCGACGTGGCCGCCAAAGCGGATGGTCAGGTCGCGGGTCGACAGCGCCGGCTGGCGCGCATCCATTGTGGGGGCAAGCGCCGTCATGTCAGCGCTTGTTCTTCACCGGCAGCGGCATCTCGCTGGCCGGGATTTCGCGCACCAGCTCCAGCAAGTCCCATTCGTTCTTCTGGTCCTTCTTGATGCGGAAGTGGTACATCGGCTGGATCGCCTGGTGGTCTTCCTTGCGGAACGTCATCAATCCCTTCGGGGTCTCGAAGCTCATGCCCTCCATCGCCGCCACCATCTTGTCGCCATTGCCGTCCGGGACCTTGGAGAGCGCCGCCACCACCGCGCCCGCCGCCGCCATGCCGCCGGCGGTGAACATGTCGGGCGGGGCCTTGAAGCGCCTGGTGTGCTCCTTGACGAACCAGTCGTTCATTTTATTTTTCGGGAAGTCGTAGTAGTAATAGATCGTGCCCTGGGTGCCGGCGAAGTTCTTCCAGGTCTTCATCACCGGCAGGATGTTGCCGCCCGGGGAAAGCACGATGCCATGGCGCTCCGGCCTGAGGTCGGCGATCTTGTTCATCGGGTTCGGGCCGGCCCAGACGATCTGCAGGATGCGCGGCTGCGGCTTGTCCTTCAGTGCGTCGAACAGGCGCTGCGAGGACGCGGTGAAGTCGGTCGTCGCCAGCGGTGCGTATTCTTCATGCACCACCTTGGCGCCGCTACCGGTCGCCGCCAGCGCCTCCTTGCCGGCCTTGATCGCATCGCGCCCAAAAGCGTAGTCCTGGGTCAGGAAGCCGATGCTGCCGCCCTTCAGGGTGCTGGCGGCGGCCAATGCATCCTGCATCGAGCTGCGCGCGGTGCGGAAGATATACTTGTTCCACTTGTCGCCGGTGATGGCGTCGGCCACCGCCGGTTCGATGATCAGGACCTTCTTGTATTCCTTGGCCACCGGCAGCATCGCCAGCGCCGAGCCGGATGACGTGGTGCCGACGGCGATGTCGACCCGGTCGTCGCCATAGGCCTCGGCCAGCAGGGTGCGACCCAGGTCTGGTTTACTTTGGTCGTCCTTGACGATCACCTTGATCTTGCGGCCGTTGATGGCCATGGTGCCATTGGTCAGGTATTCGAGGCCGAGCATGAAGCCGGCCTCGGTTTCGCGCGCATACGATTCCATGATGCCGGTCTTGCCGGCAATGAGGGCGACCTTGAAGTCCTTGCCCTGGGCCAGCGCGCCGGGAGCGGCGCCGGCCGCGAAGGCGAAGGCTAGGGAGAAGGCGAGGGGTTTGATCAGATGCTGCATATATGTGTCTCCTTGTTTTATTTAAGGGATCCGCGCCAGGAAAGCGCTGATCGCCTCGAAGGCTTCCGGCTCGGTGAGCATCGGCGCGTGGCCGACGTTCGGCACTTCGGTATAGGCCAGGCTGGGGGCCGCCTTGCGCATCCAGGCCGCCTGTTCGGCTTCGACCAGGTCGGACAGCGCGCCCCGGATCATCAGGGTGGGGCGATGCCGTGTCAGGCGCCGGAAGGCCATGCGCAAGGCCAGCGAGGTTGGAGGAAGTCTACCGTTTTGCAGGCTGTGGGCGATACCGGGATCGTAGCGGGCGCACAACAGACCGTCGTCGCGTTGTTCGAAGGCGCGTTGGGCCCACTTGTTCCATTCCGTATCCGGATTGGCGGGGAAGGCGCAGGCATTGATGTCGCGTACATGGCAGGTCGCCTCGTCCCAGTTGGCAAAGGTGGCCGGCTTGCCGACGTAGCCGGCGATCCGCTCCAGGCCGCGCGGGGACAGCACCGGGCCGATGTCGTTCAACACCGCGCCGGCCACCAGGTCGAGGCGCTGGGCGGCCAGGGTCATCGTGATCAGGCCGCCCATCGAGGTGCCGATGAAGACGGCGCGCGCGATGCCCAGCGCATGCATCAGGGCCACCACGTCGGCGGCGTACACCATCGGCGTGTAGTTGGCCGGGTTCGGGTCGCGCGCCGAGTGGCCGCGGCCGCGCACGTCGATCGCCAGCACGCGGCGTCCCAGGCCCGCCACCTGCGGGGCCAGTTCGTCGAAGTCGAGCGAGTTGCGGGTGAGGCCGTGGATGCAGATCACGGGGAGGCGCGCCGGGCCGCCAGCGCCGTGGTAGTCGCGTGCGTAGAGGGCGAGGCCGTCGCTGCTGGTGTAGGTGATGGCGCTGGAGTGGTGCACGCGGGGGTCCTGTTTAATGTTCGAGTTACTTGATGTCTATGACTTCGGATGAGAACTGGGGTCCCCGCCTTCGCGGGGAGTCGTTTCTGCCAGTGGCAGAAACGACACATTTGATAACGCTTAGAAGCGCAGCTCCAGGGTGGCGGAGACTGTGCGTGGGTTGCCGTAGAAGGCGGTGACGGTGCCTTCGTTGCCCAGGGTTGGGAACAGGTAGCCGGCGGTCTTGTAGTGCTCGTCGCCCAGGTTCTTGCCGTGCAGGCCGGCGCGCACCTTGCCATCTAGACGGGTCCACACGATCGACGCGTCCCAGATCTTGTACGACTCCTGGTCGAGGATCGACGGCGTCTCGAACTGGGCGGTCGCGCCCTTGTACGAATAGCTGCCGATCAGCGAGATGCGGCCGTTGTGGCCCATCAGCGGCAGCGGAATGTCGTAGTTGGCGCGCAGGTTGGCCGAGTTCTTCGGCGTGTTCTGGAAGATGCGCTGGTCGGCCACGTTCACGCCCGCCACGATGTATTCCTTGTACTTGGCGTCGATGTAGCTGTACATCCCGGCGATCATGAAGTTGGGCGTGATGTTGGCGATCGCTTCCAGCTCGGCGCCCTTGATCTCGGCCTTGCCGGCATTGGTGGTCACGCCGGCGAAGCTGTCGTCGCGGCCATCGCCGTTGGTGTCGACCGCGATCGAGCCGGGAATCTGCACGTCCTGGTAGTCGCTGTAGAACAGGGCGGCATTGGTGGTGATGCGCCCGCCGTTGAAGGCCGACTTGAGGCCCAGCTCATAGGTCTCGATGGTCTCGGGCGCATAGCCGGCGCGCGCGACGTCGAGCGGGATGCGGGTGCCGACCACGTTCAGGCGCGGATCGAAGCCGCCGCCCTTGAAGCCTTCGGAATACGAGGCGTAGACGTTATGGGCGGGGTTCATCTTCCAGCTGATGGCCACGCGCGGGGTGAATTTCTTGTCTTCGCGTTCCAGCAGGCCGTTGCGCAGGTCGGTGTCGGTGCGGAACAGGATCGCGGCGGGGTTGCCCATGTCGGGCGTGCCGGCCAGGCCGAAGTAGATCTGGCGCAGGACGTCGGCCTCGCGCTTGTCGACCGTGTAGCGCCCGCCCAGCGACAGGCTCAGGGTGTCGGTGAGGTTGTAGCTGCCGTCGAAGTACGCGGCCCAGGCCTTGGTGTCGATGTCGCCCATGGTGTAGGTGGACGTCGGCACGGCGCCGGCCAGGATGGTGTCGAACTTGTTGAAGGCGTTGGCGTCCATATAGTAGACGCCGGCCACGCCCTGCAGGCGCGGGCCGTTGTAGCTGACCTGGAACTCCTGGCTGAACTGGCGGTTGGTGTACAGCGCCGGCACTTCCATGTCGACCACTGGCAGGGCGTCGAAGTCGATCGGCGCATACGATTTGTCGCGGCGGGCGGCGGTGATCGATTTCACGCTCCACTCGCTATTGAGCACGTATTCGATGGTGGCAGAGCCGCCGTAGGCGCGCACTTCCTGGTCGTGGCCGAGGGCCTTGGTCAGGTTGCCCTGCGTGTCGAACACGTCCGGCAGGATCGGGGCCCCGCTGGTGCGGCCATTGATCAGTCGATGGCCGTTCTTGGGATTGGAGTCGTCTTGCGTGAAGTCGCCGGCCAGGCGGATGAACAGGTCCTGGTTGGGCGTGAACTCGGCCGAGACGCGGCCGGCCGTCACGTCCTTGTCGTAGTTGCCCTTGCCGGTGAACAGGTTGTCGCCAAAGCCGTCGCGCTTGAAGCGGGCGACGGTGGCGCCCACGCGGGCGGTGTCGGTGAGCGGCGTGCTGGCGGTGATCACGGCTTCTTTCTGGCCGTACTCGCCGACGGTGGCGCGCACCCGCACGTCGCGCTGCGGCCCGAGTTTGCGGGTCACGTACTTGACGGCGCCGCCGATGGTGTTGCGGCCGTACAGCGTGCCCTGCGGACCGCGCAGCACCTCGATGCGTTCGACGTCGTAGATGTCTGCCACCGCGGCCTGCGGGCGGGCCAGGTAGATGTCGTCGATATAGATGCCAACGCCGGATTCGAAGCCGGCCAGCGGGTCGGCCTGGCCGACGCCGCGGATGAAGGCGGTGAGCGTGCTGTTGGTGGCGCGCGAGGCCTTGAGGGTGGTGTTCGGCAGCGCCAGGGCCAGGGCGGTCACGTCGGGCACGGCCTGCTTGGACAGCTGGTCGGCGCTGAACGCGGTGACCGAGACCGGGACGTCCTGCAGGGTCTCTTCGCGCCGGCGCGCGGTGACCACCACCTTCGAGACGTTTTCCTCCGTTGAAGCTGCGGTCGCGCCGCCGGCATCCTGGGCCTGGGCCATCCCCACCGATCCGCCGGACAGCACCATCAGGGCGGCGGCGGACTGGTTCAGCAGCTTCATCTTCTTCCTGGTCAGACGCATTCTAGTCTCCTCATTTTTGGTATGGCATGCAATCGAGCATGCGTGCGATCGAGCGCATGCCAAGCAGTGTGCCAAGGTCGGGTTTGGTTGAATAGTCAACAATCGCCCACCCCGTTGTGCATGAATGCACAGCCCGCTTGCCGGAATTCGTGGTGAGCTTTCCTAGGGACAGATGCCGCATTGCACCATTTATGTGCCGCTGCAGACATCGTCGGTAAATTGCTTGCAGAGCGAATGTGCACGAGCGCACAATGTGTCATCTTGATATCTGACAAGCGATCTCATGAATACGCTCCCGGAGTGGACGGACTTAAGATTTTTTCTCGAACTGGCCCGCGCCGGCACCCTGTCGGGCGCCTCGCGCCGCCTCGACGTCGAGCACACGACCGTCGCGCGCCGCATCGACCGGCTCGAGACCCAGCTCGGCGCGACCCTGTTCGACCGCTCGCGCGAGGGTTACGAGCTGACCGAGGTCGGCCTGGCCCGGCTGCCGCACGCCGAGGCGATGGAAGGGGCGGCGCTGGCGGCGGCCGAGCAGATCGGCGGCGCCGAAGTGGCGGCCCATGGCGTGGTGCGGCTCGGGGTGCCCGAAGTATTCGGGGTGAAGGTGGTGGCGCCGCTGCTGGTCGGCCTGCTGGACCAGCACCCAGACCTGCAGATCGACTTGCTGGCGCTGCCGCGCTTTGCCAACCTGGCCAACCGCGAGGCCGATCTGGGCGTAATGCTCGATCCGCCCACCACCGGCCGCTACGTGGTCACGCGCCTGGCCTCGTTCCGCTTTTATTTGTACGCGTCGCCCGCCTATCTGGCGCGCCATCCGACCATCCGCACCCAGGCCGACCTGGCGCGCCACGACTTCGTCGACTACGTGCAGGACCGCCTGGCCAGCCGCGAGCTGTCGTACCTGAACGAGCTGGGTTTCACGCCGCGCCGGCGCATGTGCTGCTCGGGTATGACGGCGCAGATCGAGGCGGCGTCGCTGGGCATGGGCCTCATGATGGCGCCGCCCTATGCGGTGCCGGACGATGGCCGGCTGGTGCCGGTGCTGCCGGGCTTCTCGGCCGAGCGCTCGTTCTGGCTGGCGGCGCCGACCGACCTGTATCGCCTGCGCCGCGTGAAGGTGGTGTGGGACGTGCTGCGCGAGTATGCCGACAGCTCTCCCGGCCTGTTCGTCCAGGATGGCATGCAGCCTGCATTGGCGCCAAATTGAAGAGCGCGGTATCCTCGCACGGTTCATATTTGTAAGGGCCCCCATGCGCAGCCAGATCAGCGACGACATCACCTTCCGCAAACTCGAGATCCTGCTGGCCTATATGGAGGGCGGCAACCTGAACGCCGCCGCGCGCATGCTCGACATCAGCGCGGTGAGCGTGCACCGCGCGCTGCATTCGCTCGAGGAGGGCATGAGCTGCCAGCTGTTCAGCCTCCAGGGCCGCAACCTGATCCCGAACGAGGCGGCCCAGGTGCTGGCCGAGGTGAGCCGCGAAGTAGTCAAGCTGATGGCGGACGGGATCGCCGCCACGCGCTCGGCGGCCGGCTATTCGGCCGACCACCTCAGGATCGGCTCCTTGTATTCGCTGACCACCGGGGCCATCCCCGAAGTCATCATCGGCATCAAGCTGCGCAAGCAGGAAATCGAGACCGAGCTCGTGCTGGGTTCGAACGCCGAACTGCTGCATAAGCTGAAGCAGAACGCGATCGACGCGGCGCTGATGGGCATGCCCGATCCCGACCCCGAGATCGAATCGATCCCGCTGTTCGAGGATGAGGTGTTCTTCGCCGCGCCGGCCGGCTCGCCCTATGCGAATATGAAGGAAGTCGACCTGCGTGCCTGCGCGGCCGAGAAATTCGTATGCCTGAAGGATGGCTTCGTGACCCTCACGGGCTTCCAGGAAGCCTTCCGCATCGCCGGCTATGCGCCGACCATCGTCACCCGCGTGGGCGACATCTTCTCGCTGATGAACCTGGTGGCGGCCGGCATCGGCTACACCTTGCTGCCGGGCCGGGTGCGCAATGCCTTCGGCGACAAGGTACAGCTGATCCCCCTGAAAGCCGACTACCACATGCAGCAGACCATCGGCCTGAGCTTCTTGCGGGTGCGCGAACGCGATCCCAATCTGCTGGCGCTGGCGGCCGTGTGCCGCATGCTGAAGCACCGAACGCCCACATGAAGCGGCTGGCGCCAGACGCATCGCGCAAGCGCATCGGCTTGTCCATCGCGCTTGCCGGCATGTTCGCTGCGAGCGATTGCCATGCTCACACTCCGGTGTTCTTCGACCTCGATTCGCTGTTCATGCTGGTGCTAGGGTATGCTGCGGGACTGTTGGCACTCATCGTCGGCATCGTGGTGTCGAAGCATCGAATGGTCTGGTGTTGCGTGCTGCTCGTCTTCGCCATTTCTCCCTTCGCCCTGTTCTTCATTGGCGGCGCCATCTACAAATCGAGCAATGAGGCGAGCATGGAGCGGGAAAAGCGTGGGCACGCCACCAATATCGAGGCGTTCACCGCCTTCTGCCTGCAGCGGCAGCGGGTGGTCGACTGGCGCGTGCCGGGCGCCGCCAGCGCAACACTGCGCGTGCGGACCGAGAAAGGCATCCCGGCGAGCCCGCACGCGTTCGGCGCGCATTCGATCCGCCTGCACCTGGCCCGAAATCCGCGCCTGTGCGAACAGACTGGGCTGGGCTACCTGGAAGAAGTCCACGACCCCGTACCGGCGGACGGCCAACCCGGCGCGCGCCGGGTGCACACCTATACAGCCTGCGGGGACGGTGGCGTGAGGATATCGGAGCAAACCGGCGCCCGTTTCGAACTCGTCGTCGGTGAGACGGTCGAGCGCAGGCAGGTGCCCTGGCGCAGCGGAATGAACAGGTGGATGGCCAGCTCCTCCGTCCGGGTGACGGATTTGAAGACCGGAACGACGCTCGCGCGCGACACCCTCTATCGACTGTATCCCAAAGACGTGGGAAGCACATGCCCGGAGCCGATAGAGCAGGTCGCCGCGCTGATCGCGGACGCCTTTCCGAAAGAATGACAGGCCCTTACCGCAGGCTGTTCAAGGCCCCCACCAGCTCGGAATAGCGAAACACGAAGCCTTCGCGCTGCAAGCGCGCCGGCGTCACGCGCTGGCCCTTTAGCAGCAGGTCGGCCTGTGCGCCAAGCGCGAGTCGTAGCGGCCCGCCCGGCGTCGGCACGAAGCAGGAACGGTTCAGGATGCGTGCCGCGGTCTGGCTGAACCCGGCCTGCGTGACCTGCTCGGGCGCGGTGAAATTGCTGAAAGAAAGGTCAAGCGAAGCCTCTCGATGACTCTGCGCGGCAGTAAAGCTTCCGCTGACAGTAAACGTCGCCGAGCGAGCGTAATTGATCTTGGCGGCGATCGGGTTTACCTTGGCGTCACAAATAGCTTACAAAGAGCATAACTAAGAGCATGACCCCGGCCCGCCGCCCGGATCCAGGGCGGTCGCGGCATGGGATCATGTATTGGAGACGTACCACCCGCGGTCAACCGGTTGGAGCCGGCGCCGCACCTCGAAGGAGCCTTGCCGTGTCCTCTCATGTCATTGCAATCTGCGTGCTGGCGCTGATGTTCATCGTCGCCACCGCCATGCCCATCAATATGGGTGTCATTGCCTTCGTTGGCGCCTTCCTTGTCGGCACCCTGGTCGCCGGCATGGAAACCAAGACCATCATGTCCGGCTACCCGGCCGAACTATTCCTGACCCTGGTCGGCATCACCTTCCTGTTCGCCCAGGCCCAGAACAACGGCACCATCGACTGGCTGGTGCGGCTCGCGGTGCGCGCCGTCGGCGGGCGCATCGCGGCCATCCCGTGGGTGATGTTCTTCATCACCGCCTTGCTCACCTCGGTGGGCGCCGTCAGCCCGGCGGCGGTGGCAATCATCGCCCCGATCGCGCTGGGCTTCGCGGCCAAGTACAAGATCAATCCCCTCATGATGGGCCTCTTGGTGATCCACGGCGCCCAGGGCGGCGGCTTCTCGCCGATCAGCATCTACGGGGGCATCACCAACAAGGTCGTGCTGGAAGCGGGGCTGCCGATCTCGCCGCTGACCACCGCCTTCACCAGCCTGGGCGTCAACCTGGCGGTGTCGGTGCTGCTGTTCTTCGTGTTCGGCGGCGCCAAACTGATGCGCCAGCAGGTGCCGAAGGCCGAGCGCTCGGGCAAGGGCCTGCCGGTTTCTCCCTTCGGTCCGCCGGTCGCGGTGGCGGCCCAGGGCCCGCAGATCTACGGCGACGCCGAGAATGAATCGGCCAGCGAAGAGCGCCTGACCAAGGAACGTTCGAGCGCCGCCGTCGGTGCCGTGGGCGCCACTGGCTCGGGTAGCGCGGCCGGCCATGCCGCGGTCGACCTGAACGAAGGCCCGACCTTCCACCAGATGTTCACCGTGGTCGGTCTGGTCGCGCTGGCCGTGCTGACCCTGCTGTACAAACTCGACATCGGTTTTGTGGCCATCACCATCGGCCTGTTGATCTCGATCCTGTCGCCGCAGGTGCAGAAACGCGCCATCGGCCAGGTGTCGTGGCCAGAGATCATGCTGATCGTCGGCGTATCGACCTATGTCGGCGTGATGCAGAAGATGGGCACCATCACCTGGGTCGGCGACAGTGCCGCCAGCCTGGCTTCGCCGCTGACCGTGGCCTTGCTGCTGCTGTTCGTCGGTGCGGTTGTCTCGGCCTTCGCTTCCTCGACCGCGGTGCTGGGCTCCCTGATCCCGCTGGCGGTGCCGTTCCTGGCCTCGGGCACCGGCGTCGACCCGATCGGCTTCATCGCTGCCATGGCGGTCGCATCGACCATCGTCGATGTCAGCCCGTTCTCGACCAACGGTGCGCTCGTGCTGGCCAGCGCCCAGGGCATCGACCGCGACGTCTTCTTGCGACAGCTGATGATCTATGGCGGTATCGTGACCCTGGTGGCGCCGGTCGTGCTGTGGGTGCTGTTCGTGGTGTTCTAAAGTTGCATTAATAGGAAATCACATGAATCAAAGTGAAGGCCGCTGGACCACCCAGCAACGCAACCGCGGCGATCGCCTGGCACGGGTCCAGGCGGCGCTCGGCGGGGCGCTGGACGGCAAGATCGTCCAGGCCGCGCACATCGTCGACCTGCTCAATGCCGTGCTGGAGCCGGGCGACCGGGTCTGCCTGGAAGGGAACAACCAGAAGCAGGCCGACTTCCTGGGCAAGGCGCTCACGAAAGTCGACACCAGCCGCGTGCATGACCTGCACATGCTGCTGTCAGTGCTGTCGCTGCCCGAGCACCTGGACGTGTTCGACAAGGGGATCGCCTCCAAGCTGGATTTCTCGTTCTCCGGCCCGCAGGCCGGCCGCCTGGCCAAGCTGGCGCAGGCCGGCAAGCTCAATATCGGCGCGATCCACACTTACCTGGAACTGTTCGCGCGCTACTTCATCGACCTCACGCCGCGCGTGGCGCTGGTGGCGGCCGAGATGGCCGACCGCGAGGGTAATCTGTACACCGGCCCGAACACCGAGGACACGCCGGCCATCGCCGAAGCGACCGCCTTCAAGAGCGGCATCGTGATCGCCCAGGTCAACCAGATCGTCGACAAGCTGCCGCGCGTGGACATCCCGGGCGACTGGGTCGGCTACGTGGTGCAGTCGCCGACCCCGTACTACATCGAGCCCCTGTTTACGCGCGATCCGGCCCAGATCTCCGAGATCCAGGTCTTGATGGCGATGATGGCGATCAAGGGCATCTACGCCGAGTACGAGATCGAGCGCCTGAACCACGGCATCGGCTTCGACACCGCCGCCATCGAACTGTTATTGCCGACCTATGCGGCCAGCCTCGGGCTGAAAGGGAAGATCGCGCGCCACTGGGCGCTCAATCCCCATCCGGCCCTGATCCCGGCGATCGAAGCGGGCTTCGTGGAATCGGTGCACTCCTTCGGCTCCGAACTGGGCATGGAAAAATACATCAGCGCGCGGCCGGACGTGTTCTTCGTCGGACCGGACGGCTCGATGCGCAGCAACCGCGCGTTCTCCCAGGCGGCCGGCCACTATGCCTGCGATATGTTCATCGGCTCGACCCTGCAGATCGATTTGCAGGGCAACTCGTCGACCGCGACCCTGGGCCGCATTGCGGGCTTCGGCGGCGCGCCGAATATGGGCGCCGATGCGCGCGGCCGGCGTCACCCGAGCAAGGCCTGGCTCAAGGCGGGCGAGCAGGCGCGGCAGGGGCGCAACGTGATCCCGCGCGGGCAGAAGCTGGTGGTGCAGATGGTCGAGACCTTCCGCGAGCACATGGCGCCGGCGTTTGTCGAAAAACTCGACGCCTGGCAGCTGGCCGAGCAGGCGAATATGGCGATCCCGCCGGTAATGATCTATGGCGACGACGTGACCCATATCCTGACCGAGGAGGGCATCGCCAACCTGCTGCTGTGCCGCACCGAGGAAGAACGCGAGCAGGCGATCCGCGGCGTGGCCGGCTACACGCCGGTGGGCATGGCGCGCGACAAGCGCATGGTCGAGAACCTGCGCGATCGCGGCATCGTCCAGCGCCCCGAAGACCTGGGCATCGACAAACGGATGGCGACCCGCGACCTGCTGGCCGCCAAGAACATGAAGGGCCTGGTGCGCGCATCCGGCGGCCTGTACGATCCGCCGAAGCGCTTCAGGAACTGGTGAGGAAACAACCATGGAAACGTTGAAATACCGTTTCGAGCAGGGCAGGCGTTCGCTGGCCGGCATGCCGCAGCTGGTGGGCGTGGTCGGCTCGGGCAATCTCGAAGTATTGATCGAGCCGTCACCCTTGCAGGGTGCGTGCGAGATCGAGGTGCGCACCGCGGCCGTCGGCTTCGGCGCCACCTGGCAGGCCGTGATGGCCGACTTTCACGATCGCTGGAGTCTCGCCGACGCGCGCATCAGCATCAACGATATGGGCGCCACGCCGGCCGTGGTCAGCCTGCGGCTGGACCAGGCGGTGGAGTCGCTGACTGGCGCATTTTCAAAGGACTCGCCATGAGTAGTTACCAGGAACTGACGGCGCGCCAGCGCATTCCGGCGATGTTCGACGCCGGCAGCTTCGAGGAATTCCTGCCGCCGAGCGAACGGGTGGCGAGCCCGCACCTGGCCCAGCTGGACGCGCCGGTGTCGTTCGACGACGGCGTCGTCGTTGGCCGCGGCAAGCTCGATGGCAAGCTGGTGTTCGGCGCCGCGCAAGAGGGCGGTTTCATGGGCGGCGCGGTGGGCGAGGTCCACGGCGCCAAGCTGGTGGGCATGCTGCGCCGCGCGATCGACGAGAACGCGCATGCGGTGCTGTTGCTGCTGGAATCGGGCGGGGTGCGTCTGCACGAGGCCAATGCCGGCCTGATCGCGGTGTCGGAAGTGATGCGCGCCATGCTCGACGTGCGCGCGGCCGGCATCCCGGTGGTGGCGGTGGTGGGCGGCGCCAATGGCTGCTTCGGCGGCATGGGCATCGCGGCGCGCTGCGCCAACAGCGTCATCATGTCCGAAGAAGGGCGGCTGGCGATGTCCGGCCCCGAAGTGATCGAGACCGCGAATGGGGTCGAGGAATTCGATTCGCGCGACCGTGCGCTGGTCTGGCGCACCACGGGCGGCAAGCACCGCTACCTGCTGGGCGATTGCCAGGTGCTGGTGGCGGACGAGTCGGACGCCTTCCGCACGGCCGCCATCGCGGCGATCGCCGAGCTGCGTGGCGGCGAAGTGCGCCTGACGCTCGAGGGACTGCTGGCCGAACAGGCCATGCTGGCGCGGCGCCTGGACGACAGCGCGGGTCTGGCCGAACCGATGGACGTGTGGAAGAAACTGGGCGTGCCGGAGCCGGCCAGGGTGCCGATGCTGGAGGCCGACGCCTTCCTCGACATGGCGGCGCAATACCGCGCCACAACGGGAGATTGACGATGGATTGGCAGCTACTTACGACCCAGCTTTTCCCCTGCGGTCACGACGTCGTCGAACGCGACAATTTTTTATCGGGCACGGCGCAAGTCGACGGCAAGCCGGTCGCCGTGATCGGCACCACCGGCCACACGCCGATCGGCATCGAGATCGCGCTGGCCCAGGCGCAGGCGATCCTCAAGACGGTGCAGGAGCATCCCGGCCGGGCGATCCTGATCCTGGTCGACACGCAAGGCCAGCGCCTGCGCCACCGCGACGAAATGTTGGGCATCAACAGCTATATGGCTCACCTGGGCAAGTGCGTCGACCTGGCGCGCCGCCAGGGCCATACCGTGATCGGCCTGGTGTACGACCAGGCGCTGTCGGGCGGTTTCATCACCAGCGGCCTGATCGCGAGCGCCTGCTATGCGCTGCCGCAGTCGACCATCCGCGTGATGGGCCTGCCGGCGATGGCGCGCATCACCAAGGTGCCCGAGGAACGCCTGACCGAGCTGGCCCGGGACAATCCGGTATTCGCGCCGGGCCCCGAAAACTATCTGCGCATGGGCGGCCTGCACGGCATCTGGGACGACGATCTCGCCGGGCAGCTGGTGCGCGCGCTGGGCGATGCCACGGATGAAGACCGGCGCATGGCGCTGGGCCTGGAGCGGGGCGGGCGCCTGCTGGCGCAGCCGGTCGCCGAAGCGGTGCGGAGCGGCGGCCATGTTCGCGCGGCATGACCTGGTCTGGCTGACACGCCGCGGCTGGCAGCGCGTGCGCGCCAGCGCGCCCGAGGCGGCGCTGGCCGCGCTCGACCGCTGGCGCGACGGCGGCTGGCCGGCCGTGGTGCGGCGCGCCGAGGCCGAGATGGCGGCCAACGAGGTGGCGATTGGTTTCCCGCTGCCGCCACGGCCCGAGGAGGGCGGTAAACTGAAGTTCGGCTGCCGGGTCGAGCTGTCCGATATCGGCCGCCGCACGCGCGCCTTGCCGCTGGTCGCGGCCCTGGACGCGGTGCCGGAGCAGTGGCGCGAGAGCCTGGCCCTGCTCGAAAGCCAGGCTGCGGAGGCCGGCGTGGGCCTGGCAACGTATGGCTCGGTGGCGCTGGCGGCGCTGACCGGCCAGTACTATTTGACGCCGCATTCCGACATCGACGTGCTGCTCCAGCCCACCAGCCGGCGCCAGCTGATGAAGGGGCTGGACCTGCTGGCCTGGCATGCGGGCATCCTGCCGCTCGATGGCGAAGTGGTGTTCCCCGATGGGCGCGCAGTGGCCTGGAAGGAGCTGCGCGCGGCCTTTGCCGGCGCGCCGGGCACGCGCGTGCTGACCAAGGGACTGCACCGGATCGCGCTGGTGCTGCCTGAAGAACTGATTGCGACGCTGGAGGAAGAGACGTGCCCGAATTGATTGCCCTGCACACGACGCCGGCGCCGCACCGGCTGGCCGTCATCGCCGAGCGCGCGTTCTGCCAGCGCATTGCGCGCCTGGCCGTGCGCAGCCTGTACGCCGAACTGGCCCTGTATCCGAAGCCCGGCCTGGTTTCGTTCGTCGACAACGGCAGCCACACCGATATGACGGCCGCGACCTTCTTGCGCAGCATGTTCGCGCTGCGCCGCTATTTTCTGAACATCACACACGCGGGCATGCGCGATGCGCCGTTCCATGTGCTCAAGCGGCTCGGCATCGATGCCGAGGCACGCATGCTGCGCGCCACCGCCGGCATCAATACCCATCGCGGTGCGATCTTTTGCCTCGGCATGCTGTGCGCGGCAATCGGGCGCTGTCACGCCAGTGGCGCGGCGCTGACGGCAGGCAGAGTGCACGCCACGCTCCTTGATGGCTGGGGGCGCGAACTCGGCGCGCACAGTGGCGCCACCGATACGCAGTCGAATGGGATCCGGGCGCGGTCGGCCTACGCGGCGAGCGGCGCACGCGAGGAGGGCGCGCGCGGCTTCCCGTCGGTCTTTCATATCGGCCTGCCGGCTCTGCGCCGCACGCTTGCCGCTGGCCGCGGCATCCGGGAGGCACGCATCGATGCGCTATTCGCCCTGATGGCCCATATCAGCGATACAAATGTCTACCATCGGGGCGGCCTTGACGGCGCCATGACCGTGCGGCGCCAGGCGCGCGCCTTCGTCGCGCGCGGCGGCACCGCCAGCCCGGATTGGGAAGCGCGGGCGCGGGCCTGTCACCGGGACTTTGTCGCCGCACGCTTGTCGCCGGGCGGCGCGGCCGACCTGCTGGGCGCGGCCTGCCTGCTGCAGGCCGTGACGGTCGATTAGCATGGCGGGACGGCTCGCCATCCTGTGCCCGGGGCAGGGCGCCCAGCATGCCGGCATGTTCGACCTGGCGCGCATGGACCCTGGCGCCAGCGGCCTGCTGGACCAATGGTTCAGCGACCCGCAACTGGCGCCGGTGCTGCGCGCTTCAGTGGAGAGCGAAGAGCGTTTCGCGAACCGCATCGCCCAGCCGTCCATCGTCGCGGCGACCCTGGCGATGTGGACCGCCTTGCGCGACCGGCTGCCAGAACCGGCGCTGGTCGCAGGCTACAGCATCGGCGAATTGTCGGCCTATGGCGTCGCGGGCGCGCTTGGCCCGGACGATGCGGTGAAGCTGGCGGTTGAGCGGGCGCGCCTGATGGATGCGTGCCTGGAGGGCGGGCCGGCACAGGCGATGGTCGCGCTGTCCGGCATGCCCGATGGGAGTGTGGAGGCGCTGCTGGCGCGCTTCGGCTTTTACGCCGCCATCGTTACTGGCGACGATGCGCTGGTGGCCGGCGGTCCCGCCGCCCAGGGCGAGGCGCTGGCGCAAGCGGCGCTGGCGGCAGGTGGACGCGCGACCCTGCTGCCGGTCGCCGTGGCGTCGCACACCCCGCTGCTGCAGGCCGCCGTGGCGCCGTTCGCGGCGGTGCTGGACAGCCAGCGCTGGTCGGCGCCGGTCTTCCCGGTCTTGTCCGGCATCTCGGCCGAGCCGGTCATCGATGCGAAGAAGGCAATGTGCGAGCTGCCGCGCCAGATCGCCGAGCCGATCCGTTGGCGCGAATGCATGGACGCGTGTGTCGAAGCCGGCGTCACGGTCGCGCTCGAACTGGGGCCGGGCGCTGCCCTGGCGCGCATGTTGCAAGCGCGCCACCCTGGAATCGCCTGCCGCTCCGTGTCCGAATTCCGTTCCCTTGAAGGGATCCATAGCTGGCTAGGGAGGAAACTCGATTAACATTCACGAAGCTGATGTCTGATATTGTTACTCGGAATTGGAAGTTCGTCCGGGTCGCCTATATAACGGTTGCATAGCAGTCGTTATCGTAGGCGCCGCCATTGTTGGCGGTGCAATCAAGGAGTCGAAAGTGAAGAAGATCGTTATTGCCCTGGTCGCTGCCGCCGGCAGCCGCGCCAAGAGCATCATCCGCAAGCAGGCTGAGGCCGGCAAACCGTTCCAGGAGAATTTCCGCAGCAATGCGGGCGGCTGGAACTAAGCACGTCTGCCGCCAGATCGTCGGCGGCAATGAATTAAAAGCTGGATCCGTATCGCGGACCAGCTTTTTTTTCGTCGGTATTGCTTATCGCAACTCAGATGTATTTGTATAGACGAATGTGCATCATGCTGGAATACTTTTGTCGTCTAATGATAAAGGTGGTGCACTGCCATAGTGCGTTTTCCGCAAGAAAGCGCCGAAACGGTTTGGCATGGTTGTTGCTGTTTAGCAGGTTCCTGCTAAACAGTTCTACATCGGAGCCATCATGAAGTTTCGCACCATCCCTCTCCTGACCGCACTCGCCATTGCAGGTATGGCCCCGCTTGCCGCATCCGCCCAAGCGGCCGATGTCGGCTTCCCCTTGCAACCGCTGGCCGACAAGCCCGGCCGCATCGTCCTGCCCGGCACGCAGCATGAGGTCTATTACGTGCCGTCGACCGTGGAAACGATCCAGTGGGGTTACCTGCCGAATGCGGCCACCAAGCCGGTGCTGTCGATTCCATCGGGCGCCACCATCGTGTTCGACACGCTGTCGCACGAAGGCATGGTGGAAGACCAGGGGCGCGATCCGGTCAAGTACTTCGGCAGCAAGGGCATCCCGGCGAATATGGTGCTCAAGGACGCGATCGCCATCACCGGCTCGAACATGGCCCACGATTTCGCCAAGGACGGCCCGCACATCGTGACCGGTCCAGTCGAGATCCAGGGCGCGGAACCGGGCGACGTGCTGAAAGTCGAGCTGCTGTCGGCCGTGCCGCGCGTGCCGTATGGCGTCGTGTCGAACCGCCACGGCAAGGGCGCGCTGCCGGGTGAGTTCCCCGAAACGCCGAAACCGCGCGCAGACGCGTCGGCGGCCAACCCGGAGGCTTACAACAACGTGTCCGTGTTCACCCCGATCCGCCGCGACAAGGATGGAAAGTGGCAGGGCGTGATGAAGACCAAGGACGGCACCGAGGTGATCTTCCCGACTGCGCCATTCATGGGCACGATGGGCGTGGCGGCGGCAACCACCGCCAAGGTCCATTCGGTCCCGCCTGGTCTGCATGGCGGCAATATGGACATCAACGACCTGGGTGTGGGCACCACCGTGTATTTCCCGGTGCTGGTCAAGGGCGCCAATTTCTACACGGGCGACCCGCACATGGTGCAGGGCGACGGCGAAGTCGCGCTGACCGCGCTCGAGCATTCGATGCGCCCGACCTTCCGCATCACCTTGCTCAAGAAGGGCGACAAGGCCATTCCGTCGAGTTCCGGCAGCCTTGGCCGCCCGATGGGCGAGACCCCGGACCACTGGGTGACGATCGGCCTGAACCCCGACCTCGATGAAGCGATGAAGGATGCGGTGCGCGAGTCGATCCGCTTCCTGACCGAGGTGCTGGGCATGGACCGCGCCACCGCCTATGCCTACCTGAGCGCCGCCTCCGACTTCCAGGTCAGCCAGGTCGTCGACGGCACCAAGGGCGTGCACGGGATGATCCGCAAGTCGGACTTCATCAACGTCACCAGCAAGAAACGCTAAATCCTCAGTCGCGCGCCATGGCGGCGACCAGGTGCGTTTCGACGTCGATGTACAGGTCGCTGCCGACGTCGAAGACGACCTTGTTGATCTTGCCACCAGAGAATGCGAACCTGGGCCGGTAATCGCGCGACACGCCGTCGCCCGAGTCGTAGCCGATGCACAGGCCTTCGCCGGTAATGGCGAAGTGCCCCGTCATCGTGCGGATCTCCGCTTCGGCCACGACCCGTTCATCGACGTACAGGCGCGCCGGGCCGAACGATTCCTTGTATTCGCCCATTCTCTCCTTGATGAACTCGACGCCGACCACGTGTTTGCCGGAGCGGGGCGCGTCGCCCACCAGGCGTTGCTCGGGCGGGATGCCGAGGAAGTTGTAGACGTAGATGAGCTTACCGTTCTTGACGAACAGTGCGTGGCCGCCGAAGCGCGAGCCGTGGGCGAACAGGATGCCCTGGCTGTCGGCGGTGAACTCGACGTCCGCCAGCACCTTGAACGAGACGCCGTGGGTATTGGCGGCGGAATGTTCCGGCACGGTGCTGGTGCCCGGGTAATAGGCGTACTGCCGGCTCGGCGGCACGGGCGGCTTGAACTCCATCTTGAGGATGCCCATGACGCCCAGGTCGGACAGCGGCAGCACATTGTATTTCTTCGCCTCGCTCATCCAGAGCGCGGCCATCTCCTCGACTTTTTCCGGGTGCTGGTCCGCCAGGTCGAGCGCTTCGGAACGGTCTTCGTCCGTATGGAACAGCTGCCAGCGGTCCTTGTCAAAATTGCCGAGGTCAGTGAAGGGACCGTGTTCGGTGACCGCTTTCCAGCCCTTGTGCCAGATGCCGCGGGTGCCCAGCATCTCGTAATACTGGGTGTCCTTGTGCGTGGGTGCATCGGCGTCATCGAAGGAGTAGCGCATGGAGACGCCCGGCAGCGGCGTCTGGGCCACGCCGTCGACCGAAGCCGGCATCGTCACGCCGCAGCATTCGAGGATGGTCGGCACGATGTCGGTGCAGTGGTGGTACTGATGACGCACCTCGCCGCGCGCCTTGATGCCCTTCGGCCAGCAGATGACAAGCGGATCGGCGACGCCGCCCTGGTAGGAGTAGCGCTTGAACATCCGGAACGGGGTCGAGAATGCCGCCGCCCAGCCGGTCGGATAATGGTTGTAGGTCGCCGGTGTACCCAGCTGGTCCAGCATCGCAAGGTTCTGGCCGATATCGTCGGGGAAGCCGTTGGCGAACTTGCCTTCGTTGATCGAGCCATTCGGCGAGCCCTCGCCGGAGGCGCCGTTGTCGGCGCAATACATGACCAGGGTATTGTCGAGCTGCCCCGATTCTTCCAGGTAGTCGACGATTCGGCCGATCTGCACGTCGGTGTACTCGGACATGGCGGCATACACCTCGGCCATGCGGCTGAACAAGGCCTTTTCGTCGGCGTTCAGCGTGTCCCACGGACGCACCGCGTCGAGCGGGCTGAAGGTGCCTTCACGCATCGGGTTGAGCGGCGTGAGCGCGGTGTCCTGGGGAAGAATGCCCTTGTCGATCATGCGCGCCAGCGCCCAGTCGCGATACGCTTCGTAGCCGTCGTCGAACCTGCCCTTGTACTTGTCGATGTATTCCCGGGGCGCGTGGTGCGGCGCATGGTTGGCGCCCGGGCAGAACCACAGGTACCACGGTTTGTCCGGCTCGGTCTGGTGCGAGTCGCGGATGAATTCGAGCGCCTTGCCGGCCAGGTCCTTCGACAGGTGGTAGCCTTCCTCCGGCGAGCAGGGCGGCTCGACATAATGGTTGTCCTCGGCCAGGTCGGGATACCACTGGTTGGTTTCGCCGCCGATGAAGCCGTAGTAGCGGTCGTAGCCCATCGCCAGCGGCCAGCGTTTCTTGGACGCGCCCATGGTCCATTCGTCGACCGGCACGTTATGGTTCTTGCCGACCCAGAAGGTGCTCCAGCCGGCCTCGCGCAGCACCGTGGCCATGGTGGCGCACTCCGGCGGCACGTGCGAGTTATAGCCGGGGAAGCCGCTGGCCGCCTCGGAAATCGTGGCGAAGCCGTTCTGGTGGTGGTTGCGGCCGGTCAGGAAGCACGAGCGCGTGGGCGAACACAGCGCCGTGGTATGCCATTGCGAGTACGTCAATCCGTTGTCGGCCAGGCGCTTGAGCGTTGGCATCTCGATGCCCCCGCCGAAGGGCTCCCATGCCGCCAGGCCGGTATCGTCGTACAGGATGACCAGCACGTTCGGCGCACCCTGCGGCGCGCGGCGCGCCAGGAACGGTTCCCAGTCCGGCTTGGAGTCGCGTACGTCGAGTTCGATTACACCTTTGAAATCGGGGTTCATGTCCGTTCCTTTCGCGCTTCAATCCAGGCGCTCGAAGTCGCCCGGCTTCCAGCTGCCGTCGAAGGCCGCCGGTTCGGGCCCGTAGACGCGGAAATAGGCGAACCACCCGCGTTGCGGGATGGTCTTGATCCAGCGCTCCTCGCATCCGGCCGGGGCGGCTGGCCCGAAGAACAATTCCAGCGCCGCGCCGTCCTGGTCCTTGAGCTCGAACAGCGAGCGCAATGCCGCCTTGTCCTGGTCGGTGCTGACCTGGCTGCGGGTGAGCGCGTCGTAGACCGTCACCGACCAGAACAGCGTGCCCGGCACCGGTAGGGGAATCCGCAGCCGGTACTGCTGCGCGCCGTCGAGGTAGGCGCCGGCGCCGTCGCGCAGGCCGAGCCAGTACACCGAACCGCTGCCCGCGGCGCGCCGGAACATCGCCGGCGAGGCGCCGATCGCCTGGTAGAACCACACCTCGCGCGCGTCGAGGTCGGGATAGGACGGGGTGTCGAAGTCGCCGTTCTCGGGCCGCAGACCGACCCATTCCCACAGGCGGTCGGGCCAGACGATCCGGTCGGGCCGGCGGTCGGCGAACGATTGCACGCACATCTGCACATGGCCGATGCGGGCCGCCTGTTCCAGGATCGCGCGCATGCGCGCGTCCGGCGCGAAGGGTCGGCCCTTGGCGATCCCGAGCGCCGCCAGTTCGCCGTAGTGGCCGTAATAGCCAGGGTAGGCAGGCTCCTCGTCGATCACCTTGTGCAGCACTTCCCAGAAACCGAGCTTGTCTTCCCACTTGAGCGGCGTGGTGTCCTGGGAGCGCGCGGTGAGGTCCGGCCAGCTAGGCTCGCGCCAGTCGGCCGTTGGATGCAGGGGATGGACCTTGATCGCGCGGATGCGCGCGAACGCGGCTTCCAGGTCGCCGCCGACCGGCAGCGAGCGCACACCAACGATCAGGCGGTTGGTCGTTGGGCGCCAGACGTGGTAGCCCTCCGGGATGTCGTCCTCGTATTCGGGCGGCAGCAGCAAGTGCTTTCCGCCTTTTCCGGCATCGGGTCCGGGCACGCCCATGTCGGCCACCCAGCGCTGGTTGACGTCGATCGCGACCACGATCAGCGGGCCGGGCTCCAGTTCGATCACGAATGGCCCGTCGCGCAGGTCGAGCATGATCGGGGCGTAAGGCGTGTCCGAGTTATAGGTGAATCCGACGTGACGCGGCTTGCCGTCGAGGATGCCGAAGACGCGATTGTCGACGACGCCGATCTCCAGGTTGCCATGGACGATGGCGGCGCCCGAGACCGTCGGGTAGAAGAAGCGGTAGGCCTGGACCGCGCGATTCAGGTCGGCATCCAGGTAGGCACGTTCTATCGTGTCCGGTGTCGGAAAGCCGCCGCGCAGCTGGTAGTCGGCGGCATGATCGGGGACTTGCGGTGGGACGGTGGCGTGCAGGTTCATTGGAAGCTCCTCGCCCGCTCCAGGCGTTTCCTTCGGAGTCTAGGCCGGCAGCGCGCTTGTCGCCATTGGACCTTTGGTGCACGCCGCCACCGGCGCTCGCCCTTCAGCGCGCCCGGAACGGGTTGCGCTCGTTCAGCTCATCCATGTAATCGTCGATCCCGCCCGCCTCGCGCTCCAGGAAGCGCTCGACCGCGTCCGCGAACGACGGATGCGCCAGCCAGTGCGCCGACCAGGTGCGGGTTGGCAGGAAGCCGCGTGCCATCTTGTGCTCGCCCTGGGCGCCGCCCTCGAAGGTGGCGATGCCCTGTTCGATGCAGAATTCCAGCGGCTGATAGTAGGCGGCCTCGAAGTGCAGGCAGGGCACGTGATCGAGCGCGCCCCAGTAGCGGCCATACAGCGTGTGTTCATCGTGGATCACCAGTGAGGCCGCGATCGCCCGGCCTTCCTGTTCCGCGATCACCAGCAGGATATTCTCCGGCATCGTTTCTCCAATGCGCAGGAAGAAATCGAGGTTGAGGTAGGGCGTCGAGTGGTGTTCGCGGTAGGTGTTGCGGTAGCAGCGGTTGAACAGCACCCAGTCCTCGCGCGTAGCGTCCACGCCGCGGACCCGGCGCATCGTCACGCCGGCCTGGGCCACCTTGCGCCGCTCGGCGCGGATGTTCTTGCGCTTCTTCTGCTCGAGCGTGGCCAGGAATTCGTCGAAGCTGCGATAGCCCCCGTTCAGCCAGTGGAACTGCACCCCGCTGCGCAGCAGGAAGCCGGCGTCGCGCAGCTGCTGCGCCTCGTCCTCGGGCGGGAACAGCACATGGGTCGACGAGACCTCGGTCGCCCGCTGGGTGGCGCATAGTACGTCGATCAGGGCCGCGCGCGCCTGCGCATCGCGCGCCATCAGGCGTGCCCCCGCCACCGGCGTGAACGGGATCGCGCTCAGGAGTTTGGGGTAATACTCGAGCCCATGGCGCTGATAAGCGTCGGCCCAGGCCCAGTCGAACACGTATTCGCCATACGAGTGGCCCTTGACGTACAGGGGCAGGGCGGCGGCCAGCACGTCCTGTTCGTCGTACAGCAGCAGGAATTGCGGCTGCCAGCCGGTCTCGGGCGAGGCGCTGCCCGAGGCGTGCAGCGCATGCAGGAAGGCGTAGGAGAGAAACGGCGTCGGCGCCGCCTGGGCCTGGACCAGTGCGTCCCAGGAGGCCTGGCCGACTTCGGACAGATCGGAAACGATATGCGTGCGATAATTCAAAATTGCTTCCATTGACGAGGTGAGTGACGACAGGCAGCGATGCGGCCTCGACCTGTCTCACTGCGAAGATCATTTTATGAACAGCCCATTCTTCAATCTCTATTCGCACCATTTCGCCCGCGTCGCGGTGGCCATCCCGCGCGTGCGGATCGCCGACCCGGCGTACAACGCCCTGCAGACCATCGCGCTCGCGCGCCAGGCTGCAGAGCAGGGCGCGGCCCTGGTCGCATTCCCCGAACTGGGCCTGTCCGCCTACACCTGCGACGACCTGTTCCACCAGCGCGCGCTGCTCGACGCCACCCTCGAGGGCCTGGCGGCCATCGTCGATGAGTCAAAAACGCTGCCGTTGGCCATGGTCATCGGCATGCCGCTGCGGGTCAACCACATGCTGTTCAATTGCGGCGTGGTGGTCGCGGGTGGCAAAGTGCTAGGCGTGGTGCCAAAGAGTTTCTTGCCTAATTATGGCGAGTTTTACGAATCCCGGCAGTTCACCCCCGCGGATTGCGCGGCGGTGGACCAGATTGACCTGTTCGGCGCGCTCGTGCCCTTCGGCGCCAACCTGCTGTTCGAAGTCGCCAACCTGCCGCTGCTGCGCTTTCACGTCGAGATCTGCGAGGACGTCTGGGTGCCGGTGCCGCCATCCTCGTTCGCGGCGCTGGCCGGCGCCACGGTGCTGGTCAACCTGTCGGCCTCGAACGTCGTGGTGGGCAAGAGCGGCTACCGCCACCAGCTCGTCGGCCAGCAGTCGGCGCGCTGCATGGCGGCCTATCTGTACACCTCGGCCGGCCGCGGCGAATCGACCACCGACATGGCCTGGGACGGTCAGTCGCTGATCTACGAGAAGGGCGAGCTGCTGGCCGAGTCCGAGCGCTTTGCCGACGACTCGCACATCATCTATGCCGACGTCGACCTGGACCGCCTGTCGACCGAGCGCATGAAGGCGACCACCTTCGCCCAGTCGGCGCGGCGCCATGCCGGTGAGGTGTCGAATTTCCGCGTGATCGGTTTCGAGCTGGATTTACCGTTGGCGCGCACCCTGCCGCTCCAGCGGAAGATCGAGCGATTCCCCTACGTGCCGACCGACGCCGCGCGCCGCGACGAGCGCTGCCTTGAAGTCTATAACATCCAGGTGCAGGCCCTGATCCAGCGCCTGTCGTCGAGCGGCATCGAGAAAGTGGTGATCGGCGTCTCGGGCGGCCTCGACTCGACCCATGCGCTGCTGGTGTGCGCGAAAGTCATGGACCGTCTCGGCCTGCCGCGCACCAACATCCTGGCCTATACAATGCCGGGCTTCGCCACCAGCGGCCGCACGCTCAGGCAGGCGCGCGACCTGATGGCGGCGGTCGGCTGCAGCGCGCAAGAGATCGACATCCGCCCGAGTTGTATCCAGATGCTCAAGGACCTGGGCCACCCCTACATTGAGGGCAAGGCCGAATACGACATCACCTTCGAAAACGTGCAGGCGGGCGAGCGCACCAACCACCTGTTCCGCCTGGCGAACTTCCACAACGGGATCGTGATCGGCACCGGCGACCTGTCCGAGCTGGCGCTGGGTTGGTGCACCTACGGCGTGGGCGACCATATGTCGCACTACAATGTCAACGCCAGCGTGCCCAAGACCCTGATCTCCTACCTGGTGCGCTGGGTGGCCGAGACCGGCGCCGTGGTCGGCGGCGACGCCCAGGTGCTGCTCGACATCCTCGACACCGAGATCAGCCCCGAGCTCGTGCCCGGAGGCGACAACGACGACAAGCCCGCGCAAAGCACGCAGGACCGGATCGGCCCCTACGAGCTGCAGGACTTCAACCTGTTCTACACGCTGCGCTACGGCTACAAGCCGAGCAAGACGGCCTTCCTCGCGTATTCTGCCTGGCACGATCGCGAACTTGGCCGCTGGCCCGAGGAACTGGGCACGCGCAACCAGTACGACATGAAAGCCATCAAGCGCAACCTGTCGATCTTCCTGTTCCGCTTCTTCAAGACCAGCCAGTTCAAGCGCTCCTGCGTGCCAAACGGACCGAAGGTCGGCAATGGCGGCTCGCTGTCCCCGCGCGGCGACTGGCGCGCGCCGTCCGATTCCGAAGCCACCGTGTGGCTGGACGACCTGGCGAACATCCCCGATTAACTTTGGTACATGAAAGGACCAACACCATGAAACAGATTACCTGCGTGATCAAGCCGTTCAAGCTCGACGAAGTGCGCGAAGCGCTGGCCGAGGTGAACGTGACCGGCCTGACCGTGACCGAAGTGAAGGGCTTCGGCCGCCAGAAGGGCCATACCGAGCTGTATCGCGGCGCGGAATACGTGGTCGACTTCCTGCCGAAGGTGAAGATCGAGGTGGTGGTGGACGATCCGATGGCCGAGCAGGTAGTCGACGCCATCATCAAGGCCGCGCGCACCGGCAAGATCGGCGACGGCAAGATATTCGTGCAGAACGTGGAGCAGGTGATTCGTATTCGTACCGGCGAGACTGGCGCGGACGCGGTATAACACCGAACATTTTATTGAGATGGTGACGCAATGTTGCCATCTCTTCTCGCAGCTAACTTCAAGTCCATGGTGCTGCCCTGTGAATCTTCTCGGACTGTCTACTGCTGATCCGGTTTTTATACGTTCGCAAAGTAGCGTTTATGCGGTATGGGTGACCACATAACATCTTCGCGTTTGTAAGTGGGTTTGTACGAGAAACACAAAATATCTTATCTCTTTCTCTCCAGGGACATAGTGGCCAAGATGCCACTAGAGCCAAAACTGACAACCCTCAATTGCATGATCAGCCTTCAAGCCGCTGACTCAAAAGAACTTGGCAATAAAGCCACGAGTTCTTGTGCTTCAACTCCGCAGTTATTTAACTTTACTTCATTTCATGCGATCATGATCTTCTGGCACCATTCGCGGCCATATAAGCTGAATCTAGTCATGTTAGATGTGTAAATCTTACAATTAATAATTGGGAGAGGCAGAGGTATGGGCTATTTTGGCACCGTTGATCAGCGTGAGTTCGATGATTTTAAGAAGGTGGTTTTGACCAATCTTGCAGAGCTAAGAGAGAACATAGACCACCGAGTCAGCGACTCTGAAGAAGTTGCGAAAGCTGCTGCGCTTACCGCGCAAGCGATTGAGTTGCGACTAAAAACCGCTGAAATCGAGGTCAATAGTTATATCCACGCTTTAGAATCCTTTAAGTCAGAAGCATCGGTTGAGGTTGAGTCGATTAGGTCGAGTCAGCAGGCTATAAATGATCTAAGTTCTAATCTTCAGGCGAGAATTGAAGTTTCGGTAGAGTCGCTTGCAGAAATAATCGAATCCAAAGAGCGGCTGGCTAACATCGAAGAGGAAGTTGCTTCGAAAGTCGCACTGTTGACTAAATATCTTGAAGAAGGAAAAAATCTTCCAGCAGGTGTGGAGGCGACAAATCAATTATTAGGCGAATCCCGCGAGGTAATAGCAACAATAAATAAACTTTACGAACATGCTGTGAAGCGCAAAAAAGAAATAGATTCGCTTTATAGTGAGATATACGGTGAGGATCTCCCTGATTCGGAGGGAGGTTATGAGCACACAGATGGCATTAAAGATGCATTAGAGGCCTCTTATAAGTCGATCTTGGTGAGGTTGGAGACGCTTGATCAGGAAATGATCAGTGTGGTGAAAGAGGTTGATGATGAGCATGAGCGACTCATGCAGATGCAGCGGACTCATTTTGAGAGCTTGATAGCACAATCAAATGAAAAGGTTGATTCTATTTATGGTCAGCTGACGGGATTGTTGCCAGGTGCAATGGCTGAGGGCTTAAGTGCTGCATACGATAAAAAAAAGGATGACGAAATCCTGTCTTTGACGGAATTTCAGTACAACTTCAAGCTTGCAATTTTTGGAATGATCTTAGTATCTCTGATTCCTTTGTGTGTTGACTTCTACCTCATATTTTTTGATAATCGAGATCTTATTGAGGTTATTAAAGAAACTCCAGCTATGATCGCAGCTATCCTTCCATTATATTTCCCGATATTGTGGATGGCTCATTCTTCTAATAAAAAATACAACTTATCCAAGAGGTTGATCGAGGAATACACTCACAAGGCGGTTCTGGGTAAGACTTTCTCGGGGTTGTCAAACCAAATAGAATCGTTGCAAAATGTTGGGACTGTGAAGGAAGAGTTGAGAAACCGTTTGTTGCATAACGTACTGCAGGTGAGCGCGGAAAATCCTGGGAAGCTCATTACTGACTACCAAAAATCTGATCACCCATTGATGGAGGCCCTCGAAAACAGTGTGAAGTTGGCGGAGTCGATCTCGAAGCTTTCTAAAATCCCGGGGTTTTCAGCGATGGCGAAGAAAATTACGGAAAGGAATGAAAAGATAAATAAAGAGTTAGATGAGAAAGTGGAGACAGGCTTGGATGACGAGGAGGCATTGAATAAAAATCAGGAAAAATAAGCTGCAAGCCAGATGCGTTGGGGCTTTCTCTACCGCCCCATCCGCATATCGAACTTCCACGTCAGCAGCCTCAGCCCGCTGATGAACAGGCAGCTCGACCACAGCGCGAAGTCGTGCGACACGCCGTACTTGCCCATCAACAGGAACAGCCAGTTGCCGAGGAAGGCGCAGATCGCATACGGTTTGCCGTCCCGGAACACCATCGGCACCTCGTTGCAGACGATGTCGCGCAGCACGCCGCCGAAGATCCCGGTGATCACGCCCATCATCGAGGCGATGAAGATCGGCATTTCGGCCGCCAGCGCGGCCGAGGTCCCGGCAATCGAGAACAAGCCCAGTCCCACCGCGTCGGCCACCACGATCAGGCGTTCCGACACGATCTGGCGCAGCGTGCGGATCAGGGGCGACGCCACCAGCGCCAGCACGAAGATCGCAATCGCGTATTCCTGGTGCGTGACCCAGAACAGGGGACGCTTGTCGAGCAGAATGTCGCGCAGGGTGCCGCCGCCAAAGGCGGTGATGAAGGCTACCGTGAAGACCCCGACCAGATCCATGCGTTTGCGCCGCGCCTCGATGAAGCCGGAAAACGCGCCGACCAGGATCGCCATGATTTCGATGAACTTGATGAGGGTCATGCAGCAGCAGGAAGCGGGAAGTGTTGTTAGACTACCATGCGCCTGCAGACTTACGTTAGGTAAATCTACAGCGCCATCAACGACGAGAGAAAGCCCATTTGCGCATGCGTATCGCCACCATCCTGTTGGCCTCCCTGGCCGCCGCCAACCCCGCCAATCCACTGTGGGCCACCGAGTTGCCCAAGCTGTCTTTCCAGCACCACGACTGGGAACTCGCCTGCGACAACACCCGTACCTGCCGCGCCGCCGGCTACCATGCCGAGGAAGGCCGCAACCGGCCGCTGTCGGTCCTGCTGGAGCGCAGGGCAGGGCCGGGCCAGGCTTTCGATGTGAAGCTGCGGCTGGGCGATGCCGACGACGGCATCGACTTGCCCGCGACGCTCGCGATGCAGGTCGACGGCCGCGGGCTCGGCACGGTCGAGCTGAAAGACGCGGAGTCGATCGGCAGCCTGAACGCTTCCCAGGCCCAGGCGCTGCTGCGTGCGGTGGCCGGCGCTGGCAAGGTGAGCTGGCGCGCCGGCGGCCGCACCTGGACCTTATCCGGCAAGGGCGCCTCGGCGGTCCTGCTCAAGATGGACGAGTTCCAGGGCCGCCTGGGCACGCCGGGCGCCGCCATGCGCAAGGGATCGAGGCCGGAGCAGGATGTGTTGCCGGCGCTGCCGGCGCCGGTCGTCACGGCAGCCCCGGTCGCGGCTGGCGAACTGGCGCCGCTGGGCAAGCAAGAAGAACGGATCCTGCTGGCGACCCTGCGCAAGACTGCCGGCAACGAGGACTGCGATGACCTCGCGGCGATCGCCACCGGCGAGAGCAAATTCGCCTATGCGCCGCTCACGTCGACGACGATGCTGGTCTCGGCGCGCTGCTGGCGCGGCGCGTATAACGAGGGGCACGGCTACTGGGTCGCCAACCGCAAGCCACCGTTCGCGCCGGCACTGGTGACGCAATCGGGCACTGACTACGACAAGGGCGTCATCGGCGCGGCGCACAAGGGACGCGGCATCGGCGACTGCTGGGGCCACGACGAATGGGTGTGGGACGGACGGCGCTTCGTGCACACGGCATCGAGTACGACCGGCATGTGCCGCGGCATCGCGGCGGGCGGCGGCTGGACGCTGCCGACGCTGGTCAGCCGCCGACCAGCGGCAGGCGCAAGGTAAACACCACCCGCTCGTTCTCGTAGCGGTAGGCGATCTCGCCGCTGTGCTCGCGCACGATCTGCTGCGTGATGTACAACCCCAGGCCCATGCCGGTGCGGTTGCGCGGATTGTTGAGCGAAGCCCGTTTGAAGGGATTGAACAGGGTCGCCACTGTCTCCGGCGGGATCGGCGCGCCCGCATTCGACACCGCGACCGAGGCTTCGCCGTCCTGCGCGCGCAGGCATACCGTGACCGGCTGGCCCGGCTCGCCGTGGTGGCGCGCATTGCTCAGCAGGTTGGACAACACCTGGGCCAGGCGGCTGCTGTCGGCCTTCACCGTGGCCGGGTCGTCGCATATCAGTTCCAGCGGGATCGACGGATAGGCCATGCGCGCCTCGTCCATCAGGTCGACCAGCAACGCCTTGAGGTCGACCTCTTCGAGCGCCACGCCCAGGCCCATGCCGCGGTCGATGCGGCTCATGTCCAGCACCTGGCTGATCATGCGCTGCATGCGGTTGGTGGACGACTGGATGCGCTTGCCGATGGTCGGCTGGCCGCTGTTGCCGCCGCCGCTGGCGCCGCCGGTGCGTTCCAGCACCATGCCGGCCATATTGATCGAGTGCAGCGGGTCGCGCAGGTCGTGGCCGAGCATCGCCAGCAACTGGGCGCGGGTGGCCTCGGTCTGCGAGCGGTGCGCGTTCATGGCGCGCACCAGTTCGGCAAGGGTCAAGCGCGAATTGGCCAGCACGCTGTGCTCCCATGGGTGGGCGCAGCCGCGCACCGTTTCGTGCCAGGCGTCGAACGAGCCGCGCGGCGTCAGTCGCGCGCCCAGCGGGCCGATGGCTTCGGTCTTGTCCGGGCGGCCGCCCCAGGCCACGGTTTCGATCTGCTCGACGCGCAGCAGGATGCACCAGCCGTGACCGAGCGGGTCGAAGGGCAGGGCCAGCAGGCCGACCCACTTGCCCAGCTGTTCGCGCAGGGTTTCCGGCCAGTCGGCGCGCATCTCGCGCACCACCAGGTCGTGCTGGTTGTCCGGCAGCGAGGCGACAATCGCCTCTGCCAGGCCGGCCGGCAGGTCGCCGTGGGTGGCGATCTTGCCGTGCTGGGTCGCCACCATCGCCTGCGCGCCGCTGGCCGCCATCAGCGCCCGCGCATGTTCGCCCAGCGCGTCGAGGGGGTCGTCGTCGAGCAGCAGCGATTCGACCAGCGCAGTGCGCACGCGCGCCGACTGCTCGGCCAGCGACGCTTCGTGGCGCGCTTCGATGCTGTGGATGGTCGAGGCCATCACCTGGGCCAGCACGTCGACCGCCATGCGGACCGCATGCGGCACCAGCTTGGGCGCCATGTGATGGCAGGCGATCAAGCCCCACAGGCGGCCATTGATCACGATCGACACGCTCATCGAGGCGTACACGTGCATGTTCTTGAGGTATTCGACGTGCACCGGCGAGACGCTGCGCAGCACCGCGAAGCTCATGTCCAGCGGCGCCGCACCCGGCGCGCCATACAGCGGCACCGCCTCGTAGTCCATGTCGGCGATCATGCGCAGGGTATTGAGCGTGTACAGGCGGCGCGCCTGGGCCGGGATATCGCCGGCAGGGTATCGTTGTCCGAGGTAGGGCACCAGGTCGTCGCGGCGGCTCTCGGCCACCACGTCGCCGCTGTCGTCGGCGCGGAAGCAATAGGCCATCACGCGGTCGAAACCGGTGAACTCGCGCACCTGTTGCACCGCCGAGGCCAGCAGGGCCTCGATGGTCTTCTGGCGCCGCAAACGGTCGATCGAGCCGTGGGCCTTGATCGCGAAGCGCGACACTTCCTCGCTCGACGTCTCGCGCAACTCGAACTCGGCGACGATGCGGCCGGCTTCGGCGTGCACCACGCAGTCGTAATCGATGTCGCCGACGCGCAGGCTGGCCACCAGCGGCGCGGCATCGTCGTCGTCGCGCACGGCAATGCAGTCGGCGATGGCGTCGATGGCGTCAGCCGGCAGGCCGAGATCGGCATAGGGCAGGCCGAGTGCGGGCGCGAGGCCGAGCATCGCCGGCGCGTTCATGCTCCATCCTTCCAGCTGGCCGTCCTCATGGAAGAACAGCAGGGCGCCGTGCGGCTGGATCGAGCCCGGGACGTGGATCGGTTCGTCGGCGCAGGATTGCAGGTCGACCTGCCGTCCGTGTTCCATTGGAACTGCTTGCGTCGCGTTCAATTCACACATCCCCTTTGCGGTCAATCCGGAAGCGTCCGGGTACGAGGCATTTTACAGTTAACAGACAACTTCCGGCGAAATTGCCAGTTTGAAACGCGCGCTTGTCACACGAAATGCAGCATACCGTCCAACGCGCGCAACATCAATCGTGCAGGGCGGGACGCAGCAGGGCGATGAGGGCGCCATGGCCACCGTCGGAACGGCCGGCGGCGCAGAAGGCGATGACCTCGTTTTTTTGCACCAGCCAGCTGTGCACGATGCTGCGCAGCACCGGCTCGCCCTTGGGCGAACCGTAGCCGATGCCGTGGATGATGCGTACGCAGCGCATCCCGCGCCGGTTGGCGCGGTGCAGGAAGTCGGTGAGGGCGTCGCGCGCGCCGTCGCGGGTCAGGCCGTGCAGGTCGAGCTCGTCCTGGATCGGCCAGTGGCGCTTGCGCAGCTTCTTCACGACATCGGGGCCGACGCCGTCGCGGGCATAGCTCATGGACGGGTCTTCGTCGAGCATGCCCTCGACGTCGAACAGGTCGGACAGTTCATCCGACATCGAGGCGCGCAGCACGTCCGCCGTTTCGTCCTCGGGGCTCAGCTGCGCCCGCGCTCGGGCGGCGCCCGGCGCCACATACACCGGGCGATGCACGTAGCGGTCTGATTCGGGCATCTTGGTGATGCCTTCCATCGAGGTGCGAAATTCCACCGCCCGTTCGCGCGCGATGCGCTCGCGCTTTTCGCGTTCGGCCTGTTCGATGGCGCGCACGCGCTCGTCTTCCTTGAGCTGGTCGCGCAAGCCTTTCAGCTGCGCGAAGTCTTTCATGCCCGCCATCGCTTGCTACCTTTTTAGTGCGTTGATTACTTTGGATCGCTTATTTAGGATCGTCTTCCAGCGCTTCCAGGTAGCGCTGGGCGTCGAGCGCGGCCATGCAACCAGTGCCCGAGCTGGTGATCGCCTGGCGATAGATGTGGTCTTGCACGTCGCCGGCGGCGAACACGCCCGGCACGCTGGTGGCGGTCGCCATGCCTTCCAGGCCCGACTTGGTCACCAGGTAGCCGCCGCTGTGCATTTCGAGCTGGCCCTCGAAGATGCCGGTGTTCGGCTTGTGGCCGATCGCCACGAACAGGCCGTGCACGGTCAGTTCCTTGGTTTCGTCGCTGTTGGCCGATTTCAGGCGCAGCGAGGTCACGCCGCTCTGGTCGCCCAGGACTTCGTCCAGGGTCTGGTTCAGCTCGAGCACAATCTTGCCTTCGCTGACCTTGTGCATCAGGCGGTCGACCAGGATCGGCTCGGCGCGGAACTTGTCGCGGCGGTGGATCAGGGTGACTTTCGAGGCGATGCCGGCCAGGTACAGGGCTTCCTCGACCGCGGTATTGCCGCCGCCGATGACCGCGACTTCCTGGTTGCGGTAGAAGAAACCGTCGCAGGTGGCGCAGGCCGACACGCCGCGGCCCATGAAGGCCTGTTCCGACGGCAGGCCCAGGTACTGGGCCGAGGCGCCGGTGGCGATGATCAGGGCGTCGCAGGTGAAGGTGTGGCTGTCGCCCACCAGGCGGATCGGTTTTTCGTTCAGGTAGGTCGTGTGAATGTGGTCGAACACGATCTCGGTGTTGAAGCGCTCGGCATGCTGCAACAGGCGCTGCATCAGTTCCGGACCCTGCACGCCCAGCGGATCGCCCGGCCAGTTCTCGACGTCGGTGGTGGTCATCAGCTGGCCGCCCTGCTCGACGCCGGTCACCAGCATCGGCTTCAGGTTGGCGCGGGCGGCGTACACCGCGGCGCTGTAGCCGGCTGGCCCGGAACCGAGGATGAGGACTTTGGCGTGTTTGGTAGTAGTCATGGCGGCGCTCTTTGCTTCACGTGGTTGTTATGTGGACACACGGCAATTGGGGGCGGCCTGACAGGAATCAAGGGCCACCGAAGCCAGCCAGAGGGGTGTCCAGAGAGCGCCGATTATAGTCGATGATGCAGATGTGCATGAATCGTGGGGGCAACGCGACCGTATATCGCTTAGAATGAGCGGATCGTCGATAGTACTTACTTCCGCAGTACCTGTAATGAGCAAGAATAGCCAAGCCAGCACCTCCGGATACACCCGCACCCAGGCCAGCGCCGCCGCCCGTCGTCCGCTGCCGGGCCGCCTCGCGCGCCTGCTGTCCGAGGCGCGCTGGATCGCCGGCGCCGTCGCCTTCCTGTATTTCGTCCTGATCCTGCTCAGCTACAGCAAGCTCGATCCGGGCTGGTCGCACGCCAACGTCGTGCCGCGCATCGCTAACCTGGGCGGGCGCGCCGGCGCCTGGCTGTCCGACCTGCTGCTGTTCATCTTCGGTTTCTCGGCCTGGTGGTGGGGCGTGATCTTCCTGCGCCAGGTCTGGCGCGGCTGGCGCCGGCTCACCGACAAGCTCGGCACCAAGGTAGAGGAACCGCACCACGGCGAGATGTACGTGCGCTGGATCGGCTTCGCCCTGATGTTCGCCGGCAGCGTCGGCCTGGAGTACCTGCGCATGTGGTCCTGGGACGTCGAGCTGCCGCGCGCCCCGGGCGGGGTGCTGGGCCAGCTGATCGGCCATGCGAGCCACGTTGCTTTCGGCTCGACCGGCGCGACCCTGCTCCTGCTGCTGCTGTTCTTCCTGGGCTTTTCGCTGTTCTTCCAGGTGTCGTGGCTGGCCGTGGCCGAGCGCATCGGCGCCGTGGTCGACGGCACCTTCGACTGGTTCCGCCTGCGCATGGAAGACATCGAGGACCGCCGCCATGGCGAAGCTGCCGCCGTCAAGCGCGACGAAGTGGTGGTCCACGAGCGCGCCAAGTTCACCGAAAAGCATGCGGACAAGCCGATCCCGGTGGTGAAGGCCGAGCCGTCGCTCGAGTTGGCGCAGCCGGCGCCAAAAGCCGCCCCATCGTCGGCGTCCTTGCCGTCGGCCCAGGCGGTGGCGCCCACGATCAAGATCGAGCCGCAGATGGTCAGCGTGCCAAAGTCAGAGCGCGCCGAGAAGGAGCGCCAATCGCCGCTGTTCCAGGACTTGAACGGCGATTCCGGCCTGCCGCCGCTGGGCCTGCTGGACGATGCGCCGGCCGCCCAGGAGACGGTGTCGATCGAAACGCTGGAATTCACCAGCCGCCTGATCGAGAAGAAGCTGTCCGACTTCGGCGTCGAAGCCAAGGTCGTGGCCGCCTATCCGGGCCCGGTCGTCACCCGCTACGAGATCGAACCGGCCACCGGCGTCAAGGGCAGCCAGATCGTCAACCTGGCGCGCGACCTGGCGCGTTCGCTGTCCCTGACTTCGATCCGCGTGGTCGAGACCATCCCCGGCAAGAACTATATGGCGCTGGAGTTGCCGAATCCGAAGCGGCAAATCGTGCGCCTGACCGAGATCGTCGGTTCCAAGGTATATGGCGACAGCCCGTCCAGCCTGACCGTGGCGCTGGGCAAGGACATCGCCGGCAAGCCGGTGGTGGCCGACCTGGCCAAGATGCCGCACCTGCTGGTGGCGGGTACCACAGGCTCGGGTAAATCGGTGGGCATCAATGCCACCATCCTGTCGCTGCTGTACAAATCCGACCCGGCCGACGTGCGCCTGATCCTGATCGATCCAAAGATGCTGGAGATGTCGGTCTACGAAGGTATTCCTCACCTGCTGGCGCCGGTCGTGACCGATATGCGCCAGGCCGGGCACGCGCTGAACTGGGCTGTCAACGAGATGGAGCGCCGCTACAAGCTCATGAGTAAGCTGGGCGTGCGTAACTTGGCCGGCTACAACGCCAAGATCCTCGAGGCCGCCAAGCGCGAGGAACACATCCCGAACCCGTTCTCGATCACGCCGGACGCGCCCGAGCCGCTGGAAAAACTGCCGACCATCGTCATCATCATCGACGAGCTCGCCGACCTGATGATGGTCGTCGGCAAGAAGGTGGAAGAGCTGATCGCGCGTATCGCCCAGAAGGCGCGCGCGGCCGGGATCCACCTGATTCTTGCGACCCAGCGGCCGTCGGTCGACGTGATCACCGGCCTGATCAAGGCCAATATCCCGACCCGGATCGCGTTCCAGGTTTCTTCGAAAATCGACTCGCGCACGATTCTCGACCAGATGGGCGCCGAGACCCTGCTGGGCATGGGTGACATGCTGTACATGCCGCCCGGCACCGGTCTGCCGGTACGGGTCCACGGCGCATTCGTGTCGGACGAGGAAGTGCATCGAGTTGTAAAACATCTGCAAGAGCAGGGCGCGCCCAATTATATTGAGGGCATCCTCGAAGGCGGCACCCTGGAAGAAGGTGGCGCCGACGGTGCGGTGGCGGGCGAGGGTGGCGGCGAATCCGACGCCATGTACGACCAGGCAGTGCAGGTCGTGCTCAAGAACCGCAAGGCCTCGATCTCGCTGGTGCAGCGTCACCTGCGCATCGGCTACAACCGGGCCGCCCGCCTGATCGAGCAAATGGAGCAGAACGGCATGGTGTCGCCGATGCAGTCGAACGGCAACCGCGACATCCTGGTGCCGACTGCAAGCGCCGAATAACAATAAAGGAATCCTGGATGCAAGCAATGACCAAATTCAGTTTTGCCGCGCTGGTGGCCGCGAGTGCCTTCGCCTTTTCGGGCGTGGCGAGCGCCGCCGCCCTCGACCAGTTCAAGTCCTTCGTCGCCTCGACCCAGTCGGCCAAGGGCGAATTCACCCAGCAGCAACTGGGCAAATCGAAGAGCGGCAAGGCCACTCCGGCATCGAGCGGCAGCTTCGTGTTCGCCCGTCCCGGCAAGTTCATCTGGACCTACCAGAAGCCCTATGAGCAAGTGCTGCAGGCCGACGGCGAAACCCTGTACATCTACGACAAGGACCTGAACCAGGTCACCACCCGCAAGCTGGGCAACGCGCTGGGCAGCTCGCCGGCCGCGATCCTGTTCGGCAGCAACAAGCTGGAAGAAAACTTCACGCTGAGCGAAGCCGGCGCGCGGGACGGCATGGAATGGCTGAACGCCACGCCGAAGGCCAAGGACACCTCGTTCGAACAGATCAGCATCGGCCTGAAGGACGGCGTGCCGATGGCGATGGAATTGAAGGATACCTTCGGCCAGACTTCGCGCCTGACCTTCACCAACTTCCAGCGCAATCCGCAGCTGGGCGCGCAGCAGTTCAAGTTCACGGTGCCGCAGGGCGCCGACGTCGTGAACCAGTAAGCCATCAACGGGGCGCGCGCCGCGCGGCCCCGTCGTGCATCGGCTACACTACGCCCATGCACAACCATTCGCCTTTCCGCATTCATGTCCACGGATGACCTGTTCAAGACCGCGCCGGCCGCGCCGCTGGCCGAAGCCCTGCGTCCGCGCACCATCGACGAGGTGGTCGGCCAGAGCCATTTGCTGGGCCCCGGCAAGCCGCTGAACCTGGTCTTTAAATCCGGCAAGCCGCATTCGATGATCCTGTGGGGCCCGCCGGGAGTGGGCAAGACCACGCTGGCGCGCCTGACCGCCTATGCTTTCGACTGCGAGTTCATCGCGCTGTCGGCGGTGCTATCGGGCGTCAAGGACATCCGCGCGTCGATCGAGCAAGCCGAGCAGTACCTGGCGCGGGGCAAGCACACGATCCTGTTCATCGACGAGATCCACCGCTTCAATAAATCGCAGCAGGACGCCTTGCTGCCGTTCGTGGAAAGCGGCCTGGTGACCCTGATCGGCGCCACCACCGAGAACCCGTCGTTCGAAGTCAATTCGGCGTTGCTGTCGCGTTCGCAGGTGTATGTGCTGAAGGCCTTGAGCGACGTCGAGATGCGCCAGTTGCTGGAACGCGCCCGCAAGGAAGCCTTGCAGCACCTGGAATTCGACGAACTGGCGATCGACACCCTGATCGGCTACGCCGATGGCGATGCGCGCCGCTTCCTGAACCTGCTCGAGCAGACCAGCACTTCGGCCAATACCGCCGCGACCAATCGCATCACCGCCGAGTTCGTCGAGAACGCGCTGACGCTCAATGCGCGCCGTTTCGACAAGGGCGGCGACAATTTCTACGACCAGATCTCGGCCCTGCACAAATCGGTGCGCGGCTCGCACCCCGATGCCGCGCTGTACTGGCTGTGTCGCATGCTCGACGGCGGCGCCGACGCCAAGTACCTGTCGCGCCGCATCGTGCGCATGGCGTGGGAAGACATCGGCATCGCCGATCCGCGCGCGATCCAGCTGGCCAACGACGCCGCCGCGACCTATGAGCGGCTCGGTTCGCCCGAAGGCGAGCTGGCGCTGGGCCAGGCCGTGATCTACCTGGCGATCGCGTCCAAGAGCAATGCCGGCTACAACGCCTTCAATGCGGCGATGGCCTTCGTGCGCAAGGACAAGTCGCGCGAGGTGCCGGTCCACCTGCGCAATGCGCCGACCAAGCTCATGAAAGAGCTGGGCTACGGCCACGAATACCGTTATGCCCACGACGAGCCGAACGCGTATGCGGCCGGCGAAACCTATCTGCCGGATGGGATGCTAGAACCCGGCTGGTACCAGCCGGTGCCGCGCGGGATCGAGAGCAAGATCGCCGAGAAGCTGGCCTGGTTGCGCAGCCTGGACGACGAGGCGCGCGCCAATGGAGACGGTTCGTAGGCATGCGTACGGCGCCGGCGGAACCGGCGCCAGTCCTTCTTTCTTCATTTCTTCCTTCAACGGCGCGCAATGCGCCGGCATCTCGCGCTTGATCCCGCATTGATGCATTCTGCGCCGCGTTTCATGCGCTTCGTCGCAAGTCGATGGCGATCCAGGGGGCTGGTGGCTAAAGTACCACCATCGCAAAGCAATTCGCGAATCATCCAACCCCTGAAGGAGCCATCATGAACATCCGTAAAAACTTCGAAGTCCTGTTCCTCGCCGTCGCCGCCCTGGGCCTGGTCGCCAGTTTCGCTACCGCCAACGAGCGTCCGATCGAGATCGCCGCATCGACCGTCCCGGCCATCGACATGGCCAGCATCCAGACCGTGATCGTCAGCGCACCGCGCCTGGCAGTCCGCTAAAACCGGCGCAAGCCGGTTTTAGGGGCAGCAGGGCGAGGCCCCGGCAGCATGCTTGCCGAATCTCGCAAATAATGTCGGTCGGCTTGGTACAATTGTGTTTTCGATATACAGCCCAGTCCAACCAGACATGATTGACATCCAACTTCTCCGCAAAGACATCGACAACGTCGCCGCCCGCCTGGCGACCCGCAAGTACCAGCTCGATGTGGCCAGTTTCAACGCGCTGGAGGCCGAACGCAAGGCGAACCAGACGCGCACCGAAGAACTGCAAGGCAAGCGCAATTCGCTGTCGAAGCAGATCGGCATGCTGAAGGGAAAAGGCGAAGACACGACGGCCGTGATGGCTGAAGTCGCCGGACTGGGCGACGAGCTCAAGGCCAACGAAGTGGCGCTGGCCGAGGTCCAGGCCAAGCTGACGAACTTCATCGCCGCACTGCCCAACCTGCCGCACGAGAGCACGCCCGAAGGCAAGGACGAAAGCGCCAACGTCGAAGTGCGCAAGGTTGGTACTCCAGCCGCGTTCGACTTCGAGGTGCGCGACCACGTCGACATCGGCGAGCGCCTGGGCCTGGATTTCGAAACCGCGACCAAGGTCACCGGCTCGCGCTTCTCGATGATGAAGGGCGGCATGGCGCGCCTGCACCGCGCGCTGGCGCAGTTCATGCTCGACACCCACACTGGCCAGCACGGCTATACCGAGTGCTACACCCCGTATCTGGTCAACGCCGATTCGCTGCGCGGCACCGGCCAGCTGCCGAAGTTCGAGGCCGACCTGTTCTCGGTGAAGAAGGGCGGCGCCGAAGGCGAGGGCGAGACCTTCTACCTGATCCCGACCTCGGAAGTCTCGCTGACCAATGTGGTGCGCGACGAGATCGTGGCGCTGGACGAACTGCCGATCAAGATGACCGCGCATACCCCGTGCTTCCGTTCCGAAGCCGGCAGCTATGGCCGCGACACCCGCGGCATGATCCGCCAGCACCAGTTCGACAAGGTTGAGCTGGTCCAGGTGGTGCATCCGGAGCAGTCGTACGCGGCGCTCGAAGAGATGGTCGGCCAGGCCGAATTCATCCTGACCTCGCTCGGCCTGCCATACCGCGTGATGCAGCTGTGCACCGGCGACATGGGCTTTTCCGCCGCCAAGACCTATGACCTCGAGGTGTGGCTGCCGGCGCAGAACACCTACCGCGAGATCTCGTCGCTGTCGAACTGCGAAGCCTTCCAGGCACGCCGCATGCAGGCCCGTTTCCGCAATGCCGCCGGCAAGCCAGAACTGGTGCATACCCTGAACGGCTCGGGCCTGGCCGTGGGCCGCACCCTGGTGGCGGTGCTGGAGAACTACCAGCAGGCCGACGGCAGCGTGATCGTGCCGGAAGTGCTGCGTCCGTATATGGGCGGGCTGGAGCGCATGGTTCCTGCGGCCTGATGCTGCACGCGGGAAGGGGGATGTCACTTCGGTGCAATTTCCCCTTCCATTTTTCGGGAATGCGTCTATAATGGCGGTCTCTTGCAGCCCACTGCAAGGATCGACCAAAGCCGGAGAGGTGGCAGAGTGGTCGAATGTACCTGACTCGAAATCAGGCGTACGGGTGACCGTACCGTGGGTTCGAATCCCACCCTCTCCGCCAAGTATCATGAAAGAAGCCGCCGCAAGGTGGCTTTTTTCATTTCAAGGTCGCTGGCGTGGTCTGCGCGGCGGTTGAAGCGCAACGCCCGATTCGGTACAATCCTGGTATGGCGTGTGCTGCGTGCGCCCGGGGCTATCCCCGAATACGGAGAACGACAAAAACTTCGTTTTCCGTACAAGGAGAAGCCCTCATGAGCGTCAACGCGTCCCATCTTTCCGCCTTCCAGCGATTCCTCGCCAGCGAATCCGCCGGCGGCATCCTGCTGATGTTCGCCGCTGTCGCCGCGCTGCTGGTTGCCAACAGCCCGCTCGCCGACAGTTACCACCACCTGCTGCACCTGCCCACCGGTCCCATACTGAGCGACAAGCTGGGCCCGATGACGCCGCACCTGTGGATCAACGACGGCCTGATGGCCCTGTTCTTCCTGCTGGTGGGCCTGGAGATCCGGCGTGAGCTGGTCGACGGGAGCCTGGCCACCTGGAAGGCGCGCCGCCTGCCGGCCTTGCCGGCCTTGATGGGCATGGCGGTGCCGGCCGTGATCTATACGGCGCTGACCCGCAGCGACCCGCTGCTGGCCAGTGGCTGGGCGATCCCGTCGGCGACCGACATCGCCTTCGCCATAGGCGCGCTGGCCCTGCTCGGGCGCCATGCACCGCTGTCGCTCAAGCTGCTGCTGGTGGCGATCGCCATCCTCGACGACATGGGCGCGGTCGTCATCATCGCCATTTTCTATACCTCGAGCATCGACGGCGGCGCGCTGGCCGCGGCCGGCGCCATCGTCGCAGTCCTGGTCGCGATGAACCGGTTGCGGGTGACGTCGCTGTGGCCTTACCTGATCGGCCTGGCCCTGCTGTGGTACGCGACCCTGCTGTCCGGCGTGCACGCCACCATCGCCGGTGTCGTCGGCGCCTTCCTGATTCCGTATATGCCCTCCACCGGCGAGCCGGATGCATTGGATTCACCCGACTCTCCGCTGCACCGGCTCGAGCATGCGCTGGCGCCCTGGGTGGGCTTCCTGATCGTGCCGCTGTTCGGCTTCGTGAACGCCGGCGTCTCGTTCGCCGGGCTGTCGCCCTCGAGCGTCCTGGCGCCGCTCCCGCTGGGCATCGCGGCGGGTCTGTTCCTGGGCAAGCAGCTGGGCGTGTTCGGCGGCGTGCTGATCGCGGTCAAGACCGGGCTGGCGGCAAAGCCGGCCGGCACCAGCTGGCTGCAGATCTATGCGATGGCGATGCTGTGCGGGATCGGCTTCACCATGAGCCTGTTCATCAGCGGGCTGGCCTTCCCGGGACATCCCGAATTCGTCGAAGAGGCCAAGATCGGCATCCTGCTGGGGTCATTGGTGTCGGCGGCGATCGCCTGCCTGATCTTGCGCTTCGCGCCGAAGACCGGAGAACAGGCCGCGGCCTGAACCCTGCTCACTTCGATGCGATGCCTCGCTGCGGCGCCAGCACAGCCTATAGCTGCGCGATCTGGCGATCGATCGCCCGGTTCGCGCGCTCGCTGCGCTCGCTGTAGCGGTCCGTCAGGTAGGCGCTGCTGCCGCGCATCAGGAGCGTGATCTTGACCAGCTCCTCCATGACGTCGACCACGCGCTCGTAGTAGGCGGACGGACGCATGCGGTCGTCGTCGCCGAATTCCTTGTAGGCCATCGGCACCGACGACTGGTTCGGAATCGTGAACATGCGCATCCAGCGGCCCAGCAGGCGCAGGGCATTGACTACATTGAACGACTGCGAGCCGCCGCAGACCTGCATCACGGCCAGCGTCTTGCCCTGGCTCGGTCGCACCGAACCCTGCTCGAGCGGAATCCAGTCGATCTGGTTCTTGAAGACCGAGGTAACGGCGCCGTGGCGCTCCGGGCTGCACCACACCTGGCCCTCCGACCAGATGCATAGCTCGCGCAACTCGGCCACTTTCGGATGGGACTCCGGCACGCTGCCCACCATCGGCAGCCCGGTGGGATCGAAGATTTTCACTTCGGCGCCGAAGTGGCGCAGGATGCGCGCCGCTTCTTCGGTCAGCAGGCGGCTGAATGCGCGTTCGCGCAGCGAGCCATACAGCATCAGGATGCGTGGCGCATGGTCGATGCCGTAGGCGGGAGCGAGCCGTTCGGCCGCGGGCAGATCGAGGCGCGCCGGATCGAGGTTGGGAAGGTCGGGAATCTGGTCCATGGTCGTTCTCGAAAAAGGTTCAGCCCAGGCGCAGCGCGAGCGCGCACAGCGTGAGCAGCAGGATCGGCAAAGTCAGCACCAGGCCGACGCGGAAATAGTAGCCCCACGATATGCGGATGCCCTTGGCCGCCAGCACGTGCAGCCAGAGCAGGGTGGCGAGGCTGCCGATCGGCGTGATCTTCGGCCCCAAATCGCTGCCGATCACGTTCGCATAGATCATCGCCTCGCGCACCGCGCCTTGCGTGGCGGTGGCGTCGATCGCCAGCGCGCCGACCAGCACCGTCGGCATATTGTTCATGATGGACGACAGGACCGCGGCGATGAAGCCGGTGCCCAGCGCCGCGCCCCATACCCCGTAGGCGGCGCAGCGCTCTAGCAGGACGCTCAGGCCATCGGTCAGGCCGGCATTGCGCAGGCCGTACACCACCAGGTACATCCCGAGCGAGAACACCACGACCTGCCACGGCGCGCCACGCAGCACCGCGCGCGTCGGAATGTGGTGGCCGCGCGCGGCGACGGCGAGCAGGATGATGGCGCCGCCGGCTGCGACGGCGCTGATCGGCACGCCGGCATCGTCCAGCCAGAAGAAGCCGGCCAGCAGCAGCGCCAGCACCCACCAGCCGGCGATGAAGGTCGCGCGGTCGTGGATCGCATCGGCCGGCCGGCGCAGCTGGGCGAGATCGTAGTGGCGCGGGATATCCTTGCGAAAGAACAGGTAGAGAATGGCCAGGGTCGCCGCCACCGACACCAGGTTGACCGGCACCATGACCGCCGCGTAGCGCGCGAAGCCGATGCCGAAATAGTCGGCCGAGACGATATTGACCAGGTTCGACACCACCAGCGGCAGGCTGGCGGTGTCGGCGACGAAGCCCGCCGCCATCACGAAGGCCAGCGTCGCGCGCGGCGGGAAGCGCAGCGCGGCCAGCATCGCGATCACGATCGGGGTCAGGATCAGCGCCGCGCCGTCGTTGGCGAACAGCGCCGCGACGACGGCCCCGAGCAGCACCAGCAGGACGAACAGGCGCCGGCCGTCGCCCTTGCCCCAGCGCGCCACGTGCAGCGCGGACCACTCGAACGAGCCGGCGCGGTCGAGCAGCAGGCTGATGACGATCACCGCGACGAAGGCGCCGGTGGCGTTCCAGACGATGTCCCAGACCACCGGGATGTCGGACAGCTCGACCACGCCGAGGAGCAGGGCGGCGACGGCGCCGGCGGCGGCGCTCCAGCCGATGCCCAGGCCGCGCGGCTGCCAGATCACCAGCGCCAGCGTGGCGACGAAGATGAGCGAGGCGGTCAGCATGCGCCTATGCGGTCCAGCGCTGCCTTCAACGCCGCGCGCTCGCCCGCCAGCTCGGCCAGCGGCAACGCGAACAGTGCCCCGATGCGGGCCAGTACGATCGCGTAGGTCGCCTCGAAGGCCGCCGCGATTTCCGCAGGCGTTCCCTGGACCTCGCTCGGGTCGGTCAGCCCCCAGTGGGTGCGTACGACGTCGCCCAGGTAGGCCGGACAGGTCTCGCCGGCGGCATTGCCGCATACCGTGACCACCACGTCAGGCGTGAGCGGCAGGTCGTGCCAGGATTTGCTGGTATAGCCGTCGACCGCGATGCCGTGACTGCGCAGCAGGCCGAGCGCATCCGGGTTGAGCCGGCCGGTCGGCTGGCTGCCGGCGCTGATGGCCTTGAAGCCGTGCGGTGCGAGATGGTTGAACACGGCTTCGCTCATGATCGAGCGGCAGGAGTTGCCGGTGCAGAGAAACAGGAAGTTCATGGGTAAAAAGGTATCGGGTTAATCTCAATATTTCAATAGATATTGAGATGATGGGCCGACTATAATCTAGGCACTGAAATTCTTCAACTGGAACATCGAGGATGGAAACGAAACAGGTACTGGCGGCGCTCGCCGCCCTGGCCCAGGAATCGCGGCTGGCGATCTTTCGGCTGCTGATCCAGGCTGGCCCAGCGGGACTGCCGGCCGGGAAGGTCGGCGAGGAACTGGGCATCGCCTCGTCGGCGCTGTCCTTCCACCTGAAGGAGCTGAGCCATGCCGGCCTGGTGACGGCGCGCCAGGAAGGGAGATTTGTCATCTACACGGCGCAGTTCGACACCATGAGCGAACTGGTCGGTTTCCTCACGGAGAATTGCTGCGCCGGCGTCCCCTGCGGGATCAACGCGTCGAGCGGGGCTTGCCCGCCACCCTCCGCCAAACGCTGAGCGCCTGGGCCGTTCCCGACCATCGCAGTCAACAATTGATGCATCGCAACATTCCTCTGCTAACATGTTAGCCAGTAGTTGTTATCTGGTTTCACCGTCAGGAAGGAATCGTCATGCTGTCGCAATTGCAGGCCATGTTTCGCTACTTTAACCAGGCAGTGCCGTTCCGCCTGGTTCCCGCCCTCATCACCACCGCCGTCCTCGTCACGCTGCTCGCGCTGCCCCATCCCGAGGGCTTGAACCCCGATTCCTGGGGGCTGGTCGCCATCTTCCTTACCACCATCGTCGCCATCATCCTGAAGGTGATGCCGATCGGCGTCATGGCCCTGATGGCCATCGTCATCGTCTCGCTGTCGCAGGTGACGTCCGGTTCGTCCAAGGGCGCCATGGCCGATGCCCTCGGCAGCTTTTCCAGCCCGCTCATCTGGCTGATCGTGGTCGCCGTGCTGATCTCGCGCGGTCTCAAGAAAACCGGCCTGGGCAACCGCATCGGCCTGCAGTTCATCGCGCTGCTGGGCAAGCGCACGGTCGGCATCGGCTACGGCCTGGCCGTGTGCGAGCTGGTGCTGGCGCCGTTCACGCCCAGTAATACCGCGCGCGGCGGCGGCATCGTGCACCCGATCATGAAGTCGATCGCCAGCGCCTTCGATTCCGATCCGGCCAAGGGCACGCAGGGCAAGGTGGGCACCTATCTGGCGCTGGTCAACTACCACGCCAACCCGATCACCTCGGCGATGTTCCTGACCGCCACCGCGCCCAATCCGCTGGTGGTCGACTTCGTCGCCCGCGCCAGCGGCCAGAGTTTTCATTTGAGCTGGACCACCTGGGCCTTGTGCATGGTGTTGCCGGGCCTGGTCTGCCTGTTCCTGATGCCGCTCGTGGTCTACCTGCTGGCGCCGCCCGAACTCAAGAAGACGCCGGATGCGGTGCACTTTGCGCGCAGCGAACTGACGCGCATGGGGCCCTTGTCGGCCAAGGAGAAAGTCATGCTCGGCACCTTCGGCCTGCTGCTGGTGCTGTGGGCGAACGTGCCGGCCATGCTGTTCGGGCCGGCGTTCACGCTCGATCCCACCATGGTCGCCTTCCTCGGCCTGTTCACGCTGATCATCACCGGCACCCTCGACTGGGACGACGTGCTGTCCGAGAAAAGCGCCTGGGATACCCTGATCTGGTTCGGTGCGCTCGTGATGCTGGCCGAGCAGCTCAATAAACTGGGCGTCATCGCCTGGGCCTCGAACGGCATGCGCGACGCCATCGCCGCCAGCGGCATGGGGTGGGGCGCGGCGGCGACCGTGCTGGTGCTGGCCTTCGTGTTCTCGCACTACCTGTTCGCCAGCACCACGGCCCACATCAGCGCCATGATGTTCGCCTTCCTGTCGGTGGGCGCTGCGCTGGTGCCGGGCGAGTACCTGGTGCTGTTCCTGCTCATGATGACCGCCGCCTCGGCCATCATGATGACGCTCACCCACTACGCCACCGGCACCTCGCCGATCATCTTCGGCAGCGGCTACGTGACGATGGGGGCGTGGTGGCGCATCGGATTGATCATGTGCGTGTTCGAGCTGGCGGTGTTCGCCATCGTCGGTGGCGCCTGGTGGAAGGTTCTCGGCTACTGGTGAGCGTGCACGGGCCCCACGGGCTCGGACTTGACCAGCGCCAGCACCTCGCGAAAGCGCGGATGGCGGCAATCGTGCAGCCACTCGAACAGCACCATTTCGTGGCTCACGATCGTCGCGCCGGCATGCTGCAGGCGGCGCATGGCGGCGGCGTGGTCCGACGGACGGCGCGAGCCGCTGGCGTTCTCCACCACGAAGACCTCGCGGCCGGCGCGCAGCAGGCCGAGCGCCGTCTGCAGCAGGCACACGTGGGCCTCGCAACCGGCGATCACCAATTGCCGGCGGCCCGGGGCTCGCGCGTCGAGCGCCGCCAGCAGGCCATCCTCGCAAGCATCGAAGTGCGTCTTCGCCACCGTCTGCACGCACAGCCGCGCCAGCGCGTCGTTATTCGGCCCGAGCCGTTCGTGGTTCTGCACTGTCCCCAGCACCGGCACCTCGAGCAATGCGGCGGCGCGCGCCAGCAGCAGCGCCTTGGCGATGACGTCGTCGGCGCCGTGGATCGCCGGCATCATCCGGGCCTGGTAGTCGACCAGCACCAGGCTGCTGGCCCCGGCATCGATTGCGTTCATCGTCATTCGGCCTCGGATTTTCTTAAACCAGATTAAGTTTTGTTGCGCCGCAGCATAAAACCGTTGCTTTGCTACTATCTAATGCTACCATCTTGGGGTCACAGGACGAGGAGACGGGCATGGAACCGGTGAACACGACGCATCCCTATTATGACCGCCTGATCGCCGCCGCGCGCGAGCAGGGCCCGGTGACGGTGGCGGTCGCGCATGCCTGCGACCGCTATGCGATCGAAGCGGCGCTCGACGCCGCCCGCATCGGCCTGATCGAGCCGATGCTGGTCGGTCCGCAAGCGCGCATCCACGCCGCGGCCGACGCGGCCGGCCTCGACATCGGGGCGCTGGCGCTGTTCGACACGGAGCACAGCCACGCCTCGGCCACGCGCGCGGTGGAACTGGTGCGCGAGGGCAGGGCGTCGGTCCTGATGAAGGGCAGCCTGCATACCGACGAGTTGATGGGCGCCGTGGTGTCGGGCGCCACCGGCCTGCGCACGGCGCGCCGCCTCTCCCACTGCTTCGTGATGGACGTGCCGGGCCGCGGCGAGCCGCTGATCATCACCGATGCCGCCATCAACATCATTCCCGACCTGGCGGCCAAGCGCGACATCGTGCAGAACGCGATCGACCTGGCCCGGGTGCTCGGCTTCGACGGCGTGCGGGTGGCGATCCTGGCGGCGGTGGAAACCGTGAGCGACAAGATGCCGTCGACGATCGACGCCGCGGCCCTGTGCAAGATGGCCGATCGCGGCCAGATTACGGACGCGGTGCTCGACGGCCCGCTGGCGATGGACAATGCGATCGACCTGCAGGCCGCCGCCATCAAGGGCCTGGTGTCGCCGGTCGCGGGCCGCGCCAACGTGCTGGTGGCGCCGGACCTCGAAGCCGGCAATATGCTGGCCAAGAGCCTGAGCTTCATGGCCGGCGCGGCGGCGGCCGGCATCGTGCTCGGCGCGCGCGTGCCGCTGATTCTCACCAGCCGCGCCGATACGGTCGCGGCGCGCCTGGCCTCGTGCGCGGTGGCGGTGCTGCTGGCGCGCCACCAACTGGCCAGCGCCAGGCTGGCGGGGCGCTGAGATGGGAGCCAGCGACTGCGTCGCCGTCATCAACGCCGGCTCGTCCAGCATCAAGTTCTCGGTGCACCGCTTGCCCGATCTGACGCTGGCCTTCAAGGGCCGGATCGAGAACCTGTATCGCGGGGCGACGCGTTTCATCGCCCAGGACGCCGATGGCGCCACGGTCGGCGAGCGCAGTTGGCCGGACGCGCTCGATCATCATGCCGGCATGGCCTTCCTGATCGACTTCGCCGAGCGTGAACTCGAAGGCTACCGCGTGCGCGCGGTGGGCCACCGCATCGTGCACGGCGGCGTCGACTACAGCGGCCCGCAACGCCTCGTTGATCCCGTGCTCGAACGCCTGGAGCGGCTGGTGCCGCTCGCCCCGCTGCACCTGCCGCACAACCTGGCGCCGGTGCGCGCCCTGATGGCGCTGGCGCCCGGCCTGATGCAGGTCGGCTGCTTCGACACCGCCTTCCATACGGCGCAGCCGGCGCTGGCCCAGGCCTTCGCGCTGCCGCCCGAGATCACCGATCTCGGCATCCGCCGCTACGGTTTCCATGGTCTTTCCTACGAATACATCGCGGCCACCTTGCCGCGGCATGACCCCGCGCTGGCCGGGGCGCGGGTGGTCGCCGCCCACCTCGGCAACGGCGCCAGCATGTGCGCCATGCACGGCGGGCGCAGCGTGGCCAGCACCATGGGCTTCACCGCCGTCGACGGCCTGCCGATGGGCACGCGCTGCGGCGCCCTCGATCCGGGCGTGGTGATCTACCTGATCGAGGAACTGGGCATGAAGGTATCGAGCGTGCAGCGCCTGATGTATCAGGAGTCGGGCCTGCTGGGCGTGTCCGGCCTGTCGTCCGACATGCGCACGCTGGAGGCGAGCAGCGATCCGCGCGCGCAACTGGCGATCGATTTGATGGTCTACCGGATCGGCCGCGAGCTCGGTTCGCTGGCGGCCTCGCTGGGCGGCCTGGACGCGCTGGTGTTCTCGGGCGGGATCGGCGAGAACAGCGCGCGCCTGCGCGCCGCCGTCTGCCGCGACGCCGCCTGGCTCGGCGCCGAGCTCGATGAAGGCCTTAACGACGCGCCGCCGCCCGGCGTCGCCCGCATCAGCACGCCCGCCAGCCGGGTCTCCGTGTGGCTGGTGCCGGCCAATGAAGAACTCATGATCGCCCGTCATACCCTGGATCTTCTTCTGCTGGAGACCGCATGATGCACCATCATTCCATCCTGGAAGGCAAGCGCGCGCTGGTGGTTGGCGTCGCCAACGAGCATTCAATCGCCTGGGGTTGCGCCAAAGCCTTTCATGCGCTGGGCGCCGAACTGGTGCTCACTTACCTGAACGACAAGGCGCGCCCGCACGTCGAACCGCTGGCCGCGCAAATTGGCGCACGCTTGCTGCCGCTCGACGTGCGCGAACCGGGACAGCTGGAAGCGCTGTTCGCGGAACTGGCGCAGCTAGGACAGCTCGACATCCTTGTGCATTCGATCGCCTTCGCGCCCAAGGCGGACCTGCAGGGCGGCCTGCTCGACTGCTCGCTGGACGGCTTCCTGCAGGCGATGGATGTCTCGTGTCACTCCTTCGTGCGCATGGCGAAGCTGGCCGCGCCCTTGATGACGCAGGGCGGCAGCATGTTCGCGATGAGCTACCACGGCGCCGACAAGGTGGTGCCGAACTATAACGTGATGGGACCGGTGAAGGCGGCGCTGGAATCGAGCTGCCGCTACCTGGCCCATGAACTCGGACCGCGCGACATCCGCGTGCATGCCATCTCGCCGGGGCCGCTCAAGACGCGCGCCGCCTCGGGCCTGAAGGACTTTGACCTGCTGCTGAGCGATGCGGTGGCGCGTGCGCCGCTGGGTGAACTGGTCGACATCGACGACGTCGGCCAGGTGTGCGCCTATCTCGCCTCGGACTTCGCGCGCCGCCTGACCGGCAGCACTGTCTATGTCGACGGCGGCCTGAACATCATCGCTTGAACCCTGGAGCAAAACCATGAAAGTCATCCTGTCCGGCCTGCACGGCGACGCCTGCGAAACCGCCATCATCGAAAGCTTCGCGCCTTACTTCCACATCCGCCACGTCGAGATGATCCGCGAAGGCTCGCCCGACAGCCCATGGGCCGTGCTGCATATCGCCGATTCCTATGAGCGTGCCTGGGAAGCGTGCAATACGCTGCGCGGCGTTTTCCACCGCGGTAAACGCCTGCACATGTACATCCCGCTGCACCAGCCCGACATTTACCACGAGTTCGAGCCGCACCAGCGGGTCGATATCCGCTAGGCCTGCGCGTGCGCGAGGTCCGAGTGCGGCGCGACCGGCAGCACCTTGGCGCCGATGACCAGGCTGGGCAACTCGGTGACGCCGCGTTCGCGCGCCTGCGGCGCCAGCCCGGGATGCAGGCATAGATCCACGACCCGCAGGCCGGGGATGGCGGCGCCCAGGGTTAGCGCGATGTCCAGGCACAGGCGGCAGCCGTCGTGATAGAGGATGGGAGCGTCGGTGGATGGGGAGGGGAGCTGGGTCATGATAGCCTCGATCTGATTAGGATTTCTAGTGATAATTCAATGGCGCGCCCTGTCAAGCATCGTCCGGCGCCGCGTCGCGCGCGAGCAGGGTGTCCAGTTGCGCGAACAGCTGGGCGAACTGGCGCGAGGCCACCTGGCAGGCGGCGCAGCCGGCCAGGTGCGCGGCCAGCTGGCGCGCCTGCTGCGGCGTGAGCGGCTGGTCGCGCGCGCTGGAGACGAGCCAGGTGGTGTCGCGGCAGGTGATCGAGGGGGTAGTGTCGGTGGTGGTGTCGCTCATTCTGGTTCTCCCCAGCTGCGCACCGTGCATTCGCGCAGGCGCATGCGCGCGCGGTACAGCACCACGCGCAGGTTGGCATTGGTGAGCATGCAGTGCTCTTCGATTTCCTTCAGTTCCATGCCCAGGTATTCGCGCATCAGGAACAGGCGCGCCGTGTCCTCGGGCAGGCGGCGCATGCACAGCTCGACGATGTCGAGCAGCTGGCGCTGGGCGGCGAGGGTGGCACCGCACATGGTGTCGACGAAGGTGTCGGGATGCCAGGCGCCGTCGGGCGTGAACAGGCCGTCGAATTCGGCCTCGCCATCCGGGATGAGCACGGGCGCGTCAGGCCCCGGCCTTCGGCTGCGAATCAGGTCGACGATCTTGTGGCGCAGGATCCCGGTCAGCCAGCTGCGCAGGGTGGCGCGGCCGGCGTAGCCGTTCCAGCCGCGCGCCGCGCCGACCAGGGTGTCCTGGACGGCGTCTTCGGCATCGGCCTGGCTGCCCAACTGCAGGCGCGCCAGGCGCAGCAGGAAAGGGAGCTCGCCGGCCAGGGCCTGCCACGGGTCGCGCGCCCCGTCCATCATTGCTTGAGGCGGCGCGACAGCGAGACCGCATAGGCGGCGCCGCGCGCGTGCAGGATCGGATCGTCGCTGGCCGCGATCCCCGTGGGCAGCGCCAGCGGCATATAGACCACGCCGTTGCAGGCATCCTGCGGCGCCTGACCCTTGACCAGCAGGCGGCCCAGCTCGACCTTGCCGGCGCCTTGCCACTCGGTGCTCGGATCGAGCAGAGAATCGCCGGCGGCCGGCAACTGGGCGTACAGCGTGAAGCCGATGGGGCCTGCGCCCAGCCGCTTGGCCAGCTCGTCCTGCAGGAACAGGTCGGGCAGGGTCTTTTCTTCGTCGGCGCTCAAGAACTGCACGGGCGCGAACGGCTCGGCGACGATGCGCGCATGATGGGTCTTCTTGCCGCGGCCCCCGAACACGAAGGCGTTGTTCGAGAAGTAGGGCGTGCTGGCATACGAGCTCGGCGCCGCATGCGCGGCCAGCAGGGCCGGCTGGCGCGTGCCGTCCGGGTGGGCGGCGTTGTGGGCGGCGACCTTCGCCGGGTCGGGCTTGCCGGTGGCCGGATCCGGCACGCGCGCCTGCAGGAAGCTGACGAAAGACTCGGGCGTGGCGGCGAAGAAGGCCGGCTCCGAGATCAGGAGCAGGTCCCAGGTCTCGCCGCCGCTGGCCAGGCGCATCGACAGGCCGCGCACGCTGCGGCTCTTGTCCGACGCCTTCGGATTGCCGCCGCCGACCGAGAAGCGCACATTGGCCGGCACGCTGTTTTGCCCGAACAGCGGGCCGTCGGCAAAGTCGCGCGCGCCCTTCGCGGGCTGGAATTGCCCGACCGCGCAGAAGCCCTTGGCGTGCGAGGCGCGCATGCCGGGGTGCGATCCGAACGTGCCGTTGAGGGCGTCGATGAGCGCCGCGGGTCCGGTGTCGATGGGTGCCTGGGCCTGGGCGGCGCTGGCGCAGAGCGCCAGCATGGCGGGAGCGAAATGCCTGTTCATGATAGATCCTGTGTGAATGGTTGGTGCTGTTAAGTCGTCGGCCAGGCGGTTTCGTTACAGGAGACTGAATTTTTTTCCGCGATGGTACGCGCGCCCCGCCGCTTCGGCGCGTCGACATCGAGGGGGAAGGAAGTCTGCTATCGGATCAATAGAAAAGAATTTAGTTAGGACTCCTTGACTTAAATTTGGCAGATGGTATTCTGCGTCCATGGGCAGTCAGGCAGCCGACGTCGCAGCCGCCCAGCAAGACGGACCAGGCATGCCGCCGCATGCCGGCCGTCGCGGCGCCGGATAGCTGACTGCTCCTTTTTATCGTCCTAATAATTAGGATTCCTACTTAATAGGCCTTCTTGACGGACCCGGCCAATCGATTGAAAGGAAACATCATGTCCCGTATCGAACTCGTCAACCCGACCACCGCCCAGGGCACCAGCGGCGAACTGCTGCAACAGATCAAGGGCGCTTTCGGCGTCGTGCCGAATATGTTCCGTGGCGTGGCCAACTCGCCGGCAGCGCTGACCAGCATGTGGGGCTCGTTCGGCGCCCTCGGCGGCGGCACCATCGGCGCCCGCCTGGGCGAGCAGATCGCCGTCGCGATCGCCGACCGCAACGACTGCCACTACTGCCTCGCGGCCCACACGGCACTCGGCCAGAAAGCCGGCGCCACGCTTGAGGAGATGGCGCAGGCCCAGGCCGGCCAGTCGAGCGATCCGCAGACCGCCGCCGCCCTGCGCTTCGCGCTGGCCGTGGTCGAGAAGCGCGGCCACGTCGATGCGAGCGAGGTGCAGGCTCTGCGCAACGCCGGTTTCGACGATGGTGCGATCGTCGAGATCATGGCCCATGTGGCGCTGAACCTGTTCACCAACTACGTGAACGTGGCCTTCGACGTGCCGGTCGACTTCCCCGGCGTGAAGCTGCGCGCAAAATGAACGCGCCACTCTACAACGCCGCCGCGCTCGAGTTCGAGGTCAGCGGCTGGCTGAACGCCACGCAGGCGCCGACCCTGGCGTCCCTGCGCGGCAGGGTGGTGGCGGTGTACGCCTTCCAGATGCTGTGCCCGGGTTGCGTCTCGCACGGCATCCCGCAGGCCAAGGGCATCCGCCAGCTGTTTGGACAGGACGAGGTCGCAGTGCTGGGCCTGCACACGGTGTTCGAGCACCACGAGGCCATGAACGAGGGCGCGCTGAAGGCCTTCGTCCATGAGTACCGCATCGGCTTCCCGGTCGGTATCGACCGCGCCAGCGACACCGGCCCGGTGCCGCGCACGATGGAGCGCTACGGCTTGCGCGGCACGCCGACCTTGCTGCTGTTCGATCGCCAGGGCGTGCTGCGTCACAACCTGTTCGGCCGGGCCGAGGACATGCAGGTCGGCGCGCTGATCGGCCGGCTGCTGGCCGAACCCGTCGAGGCCATGGGCTGCGACGGCGACGCCTGCAGCGTGCGTTAGCAATAGCAACAGCGCCGGCGCGGCGCGCCCCTGGGAGCGGGGTGCCGCCGGCCACCATCGAACGATTCGATCCACTCGCAAAACAAGAAAGAGAACCTGATATGAAACTGATCCAGACCACCATCGCCGCGGCCCTGTCGCTGACCATGCTCGGCGCCCATGCCCATCAGGGTGAACACAAGGGCGGCATCAAGAGCGCGCCCGCCAAGGCCGTGAAAGCGCCATTCGACATCCACCACACCAAGATCACGACCGAAGGCAATATCGCGACCTTCCACGTGTCGGTGTCGGGCAAGGCCGGCGCCTCCAAGCCAGCCAAGACCGGCAAGCTGGCCGGCAGCAAGGTGTTCTCGTATGTGTGGCCGACCACGATGGATCCGTCGACCGTGGGCTTCGAGCGCGGCGCCGGCATCCTCGCCTTCGCCGTGACCTCGCACCCGGATTTCGACGACACCCCGCTGTACGATGAAAACGGCGACGGCAAGCTCGATAACGACGGCGACCTGTGGCACTCGCACTGGGTGGTGCTGACCAAGGACGCCGCCTGCGGCAAGGACGCGCTCAAGATCGTCGACATCCCTGAAGGCGCCAGGCCGAAACTGCCCAGGACCTGGCCGGGCCTCCCGATCCTGATCGACAGCCCGGCCTACAGCCCGGTCTTCAAGGGCGACACACTCGAAGTGAAGGTGCCGTTCGACGACATCACGGTGCTCGACAACGCCGGCTTCGACGGCGTGACCGCGGCTCTGCGCATCAACGAGAGCGTGCACAATCCGCTGGTCTGCGTGGCCGACGTGTTCAAGGTCGCCTCCGGCAACCTGAGCCTACCGGGCAAGGTCAACCAGTAAGGCCGCTGGCAGGGATGCGTGGCGCCAGCGGTTTTTGCAGGCGCAGCGCATCCATGCCGTCGTGGTAATAGGCGGCGTGGCGGCCGAATTCCCGGTAGCCGCGGCCGCGAAACAGCGCCAGCGAGGCCGCATTGTCGGCGCGGATCTCGAGCCGCAGGCAGGTGTAGCCGCGGGCGCGCGCCTGCCGTTCGGCGGCATCGACCAGCCCCGCGCTGACGCCCCGGCCCAGGTGCGCCGGGTGGGTCGCGATCGAATACAGGCGCGCGATCGTCGAGTTGGCGCGAAACAGCAGCAGGACGTAGCCGCGCAAGGACGTGTCGTCGCCGGCATCGACCAGCAGGGCGCCGTGCGCGCTGGCGAGCAGGTAGCGAAAGCGCCGCCGGTCGAGCCGGTTGCCGGGAAAGCTGGCGTCCTCGATGCCGACCAGCGCCGCGACATCGTCCAGGGTGGCGCGCCGGACAGGGTTGGCCTTCATCCCCATAGTGCATGCGCCGCGCCAAGCTGCGCCGCCGGCAATGTCGACAGCTTCGGCAAGGTGGCGTACACCTCGTCGTACAGCGCGTGCATCTCGGCGGCGGACTCGGGATCGCAGGTCTCGGCGTCGCTCACGCAGCGTCCGGGACCATAGTCATGCGCGGCCGGCTGGTGCAGGACGACGTTGGCCAGGCTGGCGTCCTGCACGCGCGTCACGTGGGCCAGCACGGCCGCGCGTTCTTCCATCAGGGGGCCGCCGGCGCCGCAGACCGCGACGAACAGCACCCGCATGCCGGGATTGAAAACGCGCGCCGCGTTCAGGCGCGCCAGCAGCCGGTACTGGCAATCGAGGTCGATCTCGGCGCCGCGCACCGGCACCACCACCAGCCGCGCCGAGGCCAGCACGCAGCGGCATTCCTCGGTGTCGCGCGCGCCGGCGTCGACCAGGATGTCGTTGAACAGCGGGCGCAGGGCGGCCAGCCGCGTCTTGACCGCGCGGCTGCCCACCTGGCGCGTGTCGATCCAGGGCCGCACCGCCGCGGCGCCGCGCTCGGCGCCCCAGCCATCGTCGCGTGCGGTATGCATCAGGCACACGCGGCGCCCGCTGCGCGCGCGCAGCACCGCGAGATTGCGCGCGATGACGCTGCGGTCGGGATTGCCGTGCTGGTTGACGATGGCGATGATCATGATGGCCTCCAGTGCAGGTTCGATGGTGACAAGCGTAGCGGGGCAGCCGTAAAAACCGGGAAAAAGACAGGGGGGCGGAGATCAATGCCGTGTAAACGTGCGCTGACGCGATCGGCGGTGTCGGGATAAGGTGCCGGTCCTCGATCACTCCAGGAGCTGCCATGCCCGACCTTCTTTTTCCTGTGCTTTCCACCGAGCGCCTGCGCCTGCGCGCACTGCACCCAGCCGATGCGCCGGAGCTGCTGGCGCTGTACGCCGATGCCGAAGTGATGCGCCACTGGATCCACCCGCCCTGGACCGCGCTGGCGCAGTCGCAGGCGGCGATCGACGAGGCTCAGCGTGACCTGGCCAGCGGGCGCGCGCTGCACCTGGCGATCGAGGCGCGGGGGCATGGCCGCCTGGCCGGCAGCTGCGCGCTGTACGATTTCGCGCCCGAACAGCGGCGCGCCACGCTCGGCTACCTGCTGGCCGCGCCATACTGGGGGAAGGGGATGGCGCGCGAGGCGCTGCAGGCCCTGTTGGGACATGGACTCGGGACGCTCGGACTGGTGCGCATCGAGGCCGAGGTCACGCCGCACAACGTGGCGTCGCAGTCGCTGCTGGCGCGCCTCGGCTTTCTCCGCGAAAGACGCCTGCACGCGCGCTGGCACGTCGGCGGCGCGACTCGCGACGTCGACCTGTGGGCGTTTACACTCGCTTGCCATGAGTAGGGCGGTTCTTTATACGGTTTTTATGGCTGCGCCGCTAGAGTGGCGGGCAACCCAACTCCGGCATCGCCACCATGACCACGCACTCCACGAATTCTTCCGAGTCTGATCCCGACAGCGAAATGCGAACGCGCCGCCTGGTGGTCGTCGACCAGGCGCGGGACTGGCGCACGCCCGATGGCGATTGCACCGTGATCGAGGCCGACGACTTCCTGGCGGGATGTGCGTCCGACGAGGGCGCACTGGTGATCAACCTGTGCGGCAGCTACAAATACCTGTCGGTCGGCTACTACTGCTCGCTGATGGCGCAGGCCAGGGGGCAGCAGGTGCTGCCGTCGGTGAAGACCATCAACGACCTGTCGCGCAAGGCGATCTATACCCTCGACACGGTTGAACTCGACCGTGCGCTGAACGAGGCGCTCGGCGGCGCCGGCGGCGTGCCGATGCCGGTCGCGTTCTCGCTCGATATCCGTTTCGGCACGACCGACTACACGCCGCTGGCCGGCCTGGCGCGCAGCATCTTCGACACCTTCCCGGCGCCGCTGCTGCGGGTCGACTTCGCACGCGGCGACGCATGGCATATCGTGGCGATCCGGATGCAGGGCCCGGGCGCGCTGGGCGGCACGGAACGCAGCGCCTGCGAGGCATTGGCAGCCGCCTGGGAAGGCTTGCCGCGGCGCGCGCCGGCCGCACGCCGCTACCGCTATCGCATCGCCATGCTGCATGACGCGCACGAGGAGCTGGCGCCGAGCAATCCAGGCGCGCTGGCGCGCTTCGCCGCCGTGGGGCGCGAACTGGGCGTCGAGGTCGCGCCGATATCACGGCTGGATTTCTCGCGCCTGGCCGAATTCGACGCCCTGTTCATCCGCGAGACCACCGCCATCAATCACCACACCTATCTGTTCGCGAAAAAGGCCGAAAGCGAGGGACTGGTGGTGATCGACGACCCGTCCTCGATCCTGCGCTGCACCAACAAAGTGTATCTTGCCGACCTGCTGCGCCGGCACGATATACCCACGCCGCTGACCTTGACCCTGCAAAAGGCCGATGCCGGCGCGCTGGCCGCCATCGAGGCCAACATCGCCTATCCGATGGTGCTCAAAATCCCGGACGGCGCCTTTTCGCGCGGCGTCGTGAAGGTGCGCGATGCGGATGAATTCAGGAGCGTGGCGCAGGAACTGCTGCGGCAGTCGGCCCTGATCCTGGTGCAGGAATACCTGTACACCGATTTCGACTGGCGCATCGGGGTGCTGGACCGGCAAGCCATCTTCGCCAGCAAGTACTTCATGTCGAAAGGCCACTGGCAGGTCGCCAAGCGCGACGCCAGCGGCAAGGCCGAATTCGGCATGGCGGCGGCCGTGCCGCTGGGCGAGGCGCCACCCGAGCTGCTCGACTACGCGCTGCGGGCGGCCAAGCTGATCGGTGACGGCCTGTATGGCGTGGACATGAAGATGACGCCGCGCGGGCCGGTGGTGATCGAGGTGAACGACAATCCGAACATCGATGCCGGCGCCGAGGACAGCGTGCTGGGCGACGAACTGTACCGGATCGTGCTGCGCGACTTCGTGCGCCGCCTGGATCTGCTGCACGGGGTGAATCCCTAATTAGGACTCCTTGACAAACCCGCGTGCTTTGCTATCCTGAAGCACATGGACATCCAACCCGAAACCCCATGGGACAGCACGCCCGACGTCTCCGCCCGCATCGTCACTGCCATCGGCCGCATCGCGACCGTGCTGCGCGCGGGCATGTGGGAAGTCTCGACCAGCGAAGGCCTCAATCCGGCCCAGGCCGAGATCCTGCACCTGCTGCAGCACCGCACGCGCGGCGTGCGGCTGTCGTGGCTGGCCAAGCAGCTGTCGATCTCGGCGGCCAGCGCCAGCGATTCGGTGGCCGCCCTGGTGGGCAAGGGCCTGGTGCGCAAGGCGCGCGCCGAGGACGACGGCCGTGCCACCGCGCTGCATCTCACGCCCGACGGCGAGCGGGTGGCCGAGCGCCTTGGCCATGCGCTCTCGTTCGCCGACAATGCGGCGTCGCGGCTGGCGTCAAGCCAGCAGGTGCAGATGCTCACCGGCCTGTTCAAGCTGATCGCTGAACTGCAGAAGACCGACCGCTTCCCCGAACTGCGCGCCTGTCTGTCGTGCCGCCACTTCGAGGCCAATAAATACCCGGGCGCCGAGGTGCCGCACCACTGCGCGCTGGTGGGGGCGCCGCTGCCGATTTCCTTCCTGCGCATCGATTGCGCCGAGCACGAGCCGACCGATCCTGTCACCCAGCAGCGCAACTGGGCCATCTTCGCCTGAGGGGGGACACCATGAGTTCATTTCAGGCGCGCCCGATCGAGGCGCTCTTGAGCGGCCGCGCGCGCATGATCGGCACGCCCGGCACGCTCGAGGTCCTGAGCGGTATCGGCAAACAGGCGCGCCATGGCGCCCTGTGGCTGGCGCTCGATGGCCTCGAGGGTGACGAGCAGGGCGACCGGGTCTACCACGGCGGTCCCGAGAAGGCGCTGCACCACTACGCGTTCGAGCATTACCCGCATTGGCGCGCCTGGTATCCGGACAGCCCGGTGCCTTATCTTGCCGGGGCGTTCGGCGAAAACGTGTCGACCGTCGGCATGAGCGAGCGCGAGGTGCACGTGGGCGACGTGTTCCGGGTCGGAGAGACGCTGGTGCAGGTGTCGCAAGGGCGCCAGCCGTGCTTTCGCGTCAACCTGCGCTTCGCCCGGCCGGATGCGGCGCTGGCGCTGCAGGCCAGCGGCCGCACGGGCTGGTACTACCGCGTGCTGCGCGAGGGCTGGCTGGCGGCGGGCGACGCGTTCGAGCTGGTCGATCGGCCGTGTCCCGACTGGCCGCTGGCGCGCGCGATCGCGGCCATGTTCCCGGACGATGCCCGGGCGCCCGGCCTGCGTGAGGAATGGATCGAGGCGTCCCGGCTGGCGCCGCTGGCAGAGCGCTGGCGCACGACCTTCGAGCGGCGCCAGGCGAGCGGGAAGGTCGAGGACTGGAGTCTGCGGCTGAACGGCCCACCGACGTAAAAATTACCTGGCGCGCATGCCTTGCAGTTTTCGCCAGACGTCCGCTATAATGCGGCCTCGCTTACGCGACCACGCAACACCGATTCAGGAGAGGTGGCAGAGTGGTCGAATGTACCTGACTCGAAATCAGGCGTACGGGCGACCGTACCGTGGGTTCGAATCCCACCCTCTCCGCCAAGTAGCATGAAAAAGCCACCGCAAGGTGGCTTTTTTCATTCCGGAACGTCACAGAGGAGTAGGGCGCCTGCGCGCCCTACGTGTGGGGATTCGAAGGGCATCGCGTACTCGCGATGCCGCGGCCTGCAGGATGTAGGCGAATCCCACCCTCTCCGCCAGGCAGCATGAAAGAAGCCACCGCAAGGTGGCTTTTTTCATTCCATAAGACGAGTCGCGCATAGCCTCGGCGCATCAGGGAAACCCTTAAGCGCTTCCCTGATGCGGCGCGCTACCTTGTTTGCGACAATAGGGCTACGGGTGTCTCCACGCCCGTTCCGGGCGGCGCCGCACGAGCTTGTCGGCGCCATGGCCCCATCTTTTTCTTCCATCGAATGACAGGTGCGATGTCGCTCTCTCCGATAGATACGGTCTTTCGGCCTTTCCTGCATGGAGGCCGCGCCCGGCTTTGCTGAGCTCGGCGGTTGCAGGTCTGGCGGTTGGTTCCGCCGGGCCTGGCTCCCGCCGAGCGCCCGGATGCGCTCCGGTTCCACGCCCGCAAGGCGTGGCCGGCTTTCCAGTATGTCTGCAGCGGGAGCAGCAATGCACGATCTAACCGTTTCATATCGCCCGGGCGCGCACGCCCCGGATCCGGCGCGCGAAGCCAGGGCCAGGCTCGCGGGACGCCGAAAACGCCTGCTCGGACGGCAGGCGCTGGCACGCGGCGCACGCTGGCGCCGCTGCGCGCTCGGCGCCATGACGTCGGCACTGGCCATCCTGGTCGCCCTCCAGTTCGGCATGGGACGCCCGGCGCCGCCGCCGGCGCCGTCCGGCCCCCATCCCATCCAAGACCAGACCAGACCAGGAACACGATGACCAACAAACTGCCTCGTATTTTCGTATCGAACACCGACTTCGAACGCCTCATGGCCCGGCTACGCGCCTTGCCGATCGCCGATGCCGACCGCCTGCAAGGGCTGGCCGATGAGCTGGACCGGGCCGATGTACGCGATTGCCGCGCGATGCCGGCCGACGTCGTCATGATGGGCTCGACCGTCACGTTCGCGATCGGGACCGGCCCCGACCTGACGCTGACGCTTGTCTACCCGGACGAGGTGGACGGTCAGCCCGACCGGATTTCGGTCTTCGCCCCGGTTGGCAGTGCCTTGCTGGGCTTGCCGGTGGGGGCGCGCATCGAGTGGCCGCGTCCGGACGGTGTAACGCAACTCATCACGATCAAGCAAGTGAGCTAGAAGCGAGGCTCGCGCCGATGCGCCTTCAGTGCGGCTGGTTCTGCAAATGCTGGCGCACCAGGTCGGCGACCGTCGCCACGTTCAGCTTGTCCATCACGCGCGCCTTGTGCACCTCGACGGTCCGCACGCTGATCGCCAGCAGCTGAGCGATTTCGCGGTTGTGGCGGCCGTCGACCACCAATTCCATCACCTCGCGCTCGCGCGGCGTCAGACTGGCGTGGCGGCGCGCATAGTCGCGCGCGGCGTTTCCACGGGGCGCGTCGCTCTGGCGCGACAGCGCTTCTTCCACCGCCTGCATCAACTGCGCTTCTTGCAGAGGCTTTTCCAGGAAATCCACCGCCTGCGAGCGGAATGCTTCGCGCGCCGAGCCGACGTCGCCATGCCCGGTGATGATCAGGACCGGCAGCCTGCTGCCCAGTTCCACCAGCTTCTTTTGCAGGGTCAGTCCGTCCATGCCCGGCATGCGGATGTCCAGCAGCACGCAGCCGCGCAACTCTTCGTTCCAGGCGCCAAGGAAGGTCGTGGCGTCGGCAAAGAAGGCGGTCCGGTAGCCGTGCAGGCTCAGGAGAAGGCCGAGCGCGTCGCGCACGGCCGCATCGTCGTCGACGATGTAGACGGTTTGTTCATTGTGCATGGTCTGGACCTTCATCGGCGCCGTCATGTAAGGGCAGGGTGATCTTGAGTATCGCGTGGGGCCCGGGTTCCACGCTCAGTGTGCCGCCATGTGTCTCCACGATCGCGCGGCTGATGGCCAGGCCCAGTCCCAGGCCGCTCGACTTGAGCGAGATGAACGGTTCGAACAGGCGCGCGCGGATCTTGTCGGCGATCCCGGGACCGTTGTCGGCGATCCGGATCCATACCGTGGCGCCGTCCATACCGGAGCGCACCGCGATGCGGCGCTCGGCCCCGGCCGGCATCTCGGCCAGCGCCTGGAGCGCATTCGACAGCAGGTTGCGCAGCACGATCTCGAGCTGGATGCGGTCGCCGAGCAGCACGGCGCGCGGCGGCGGCGAGACGTCGAGCGCAATGCCCTGGGCGCTGGCCTGGCCCACGAACGGCGCCACCGCGGCGCGGATGAGTTCCGCCAGCGCCAGCGGTTCGAGCGCCGTCGTCCCGGTGCGAAAGAAGTCGCGCAGGCGCTTGAGCACGTCCGACGCGCGCTGCGATTCGGCGACCATCGACCTGATCGTGGTCTGCAGCAGGGCCTCGTTGCCGCCGCGCGCCATCAGCCGCTCGCAGGCGCTGCCATACATCGACAGCGCCGTCAGCGGCTGGTTCAGCTCGTGCGCGACGGCCCCCGCCATCTCGCCGGCGGCAGCCAGGCGCAGCGAGTGGCGCAGGTCGTGGCTGGCGCGACGCGCGACGTCCACCGCGATCCCGATCAGGAAGCCGGACAGCGTCAGCGTCAGCACCAGCATCTGCACGTTCGGCATTTGCGCCGGGTAGGCGATCGGGCGCAGGGCGGCGATGGTCACGCCCGCCTCGAGCACGATGGCGGCGGTGACCGCACCAGCCATGCCGTGGCGCGCGGCCGACCAGGCCAGGGGCAGAAACAGCAGGTAATAGACCAGCGACTCGGGCGCGGGCCGCTGCAGCCCGACGGCCAGCACCAGTGCGATCAGCGCGACATAGGCCAGCGTTTCCCAGCTGACGATTCGGCCCAGCACGTCGGCGCGCAGCCCGGCGTCGAGCAGGTAGTGCAGGGCCGGCACGATCACCAGCATGCCCGCCGTCTCGGCGATCGTATAGCGCGTCACCAGATCGAGCCAGGCACGGCTGGCGAAAGCATCGGCGCCCAACAGCATCAGCGCATAGGCGGCCGCGCTGAGCAGGCTGCCGAGCGTGACCAGTCCGGCCCAGGTCAGCAGGCCGCGGTGGCTGGCGAAGAAGGCGTTGCCGGCCAGGTAGCGCCGCATGACGGCGCCCACGGCCAGGTACATCGGCACCGGAAGCAAGCCGACCACGAGCGACTGCAGGGGCTGGGCAGGCAGGGCCGGGGTGATGGCAGCGGCGACCAGGACCGTCGCCACCAGCAGCGGCACGCCTTTGAACCCTGCGGCCAGCACCAGGTAGAGCGCCAGGCCAGCGGCCGGGTGCCATACCGGCGCGATCGTCTGATGGCGCGCTTCGGGGCCGCTGAGCATGTCGAGGACGATGTAGGCGATAGCGAAAGCGCCGCCGAGCCAGACAGCCCGCACGGCACGCAAGTCGATCATGGTGTGCTTTCCCGGCGCGCGCGCCGTCGGCAGGATGGCAAGAGCGTGAAAAGAGCGCATCCTGCACCGTTTTGCGCGGCAGGTCCATGAGAGAAACCCTTACGGGCGGTCCTGATGTGCGCGCGAATGCCCGTCATTATACTGCCGCCGCCTGGTCGCTGGCCGCGTTGCCAGCCCCGATGCACAAGCCCGATTTTCCCGTTCGATTTCTTGACATGGACCTGAACAAGCAATTCATCAAGACCAAGCGACCCTGCGCGGACGGTTTTCGCTGGTTCCTCAAACACCACCAGGAGGGCGCCGATTACCAGCCGCTGCTCGATGCGCTGGTGCTGGCCGGACGCACCGGCGACGCCTGCTGGCTGCTGGAGCAGTTCGGCCCGACCGATACGGTGCTCGAGGTCGACGCTGTCGAGGCCGGGGCGCTCGTGTTCGCAGGCTCGCTGCTGGTGCGGGGTGGCGTCGAGGTCGACACCGTGCTGGTGGCCGGCGGCGGCATTCGCGCCGGCGGCGGCATCCGCACCGGACAGGGGCTCACGAGCGGGGGCGACATCCGCGCCGGTGGCATGATCCGCTGCGGCGGCACCCTGGCGTGCGGTGGCGACGTTGGCGCCCAGTGGAATATCGAGGTCGCCGTGGACCTGCGCGCGGCCGGCAACGTACGCGCCGGCTGGGACATCGCCTGCGGCGGCGCCGCCGACATCGGCGGCAACTGCAGCGCCGCGCATGGCATCGCGTTCGGCGCCGCCGCGCGCTGCGGCCACGGCCTGCGTGCGGGCGAAGGCATCGAGGGCGAGGCGGCGATCCGCGCCGGCCACGGTATCGAGGCCGGCAGCAACATCGCCTGCCGCGACCATCTCGAGGCGCAATGGGGCATTCGGGCCGGCGGCGATATCCGCGCTGCAGGCGCGATCCGGGCCGGCGAAAGCCTGCAGGCGCAGCACATCGAGGCCGGCCAGGGCTTTGGCGTGTACGCCGGGCTGGCGGTGCGCGAGGACAACTGGGCGGCCTGCGCCCAGGTACGCTCGGCGCAGCGCCCGGTGCGGCTGTTCAGCGGGCACTGGGAGCGGCCATGATGGCGACGCCCATTCCCGCCATCCTGGTCCTGTGCGGCAGGCCGCACGCGTTGCGGATCGACGTCGACCATTGCGACGACGGCATCGAGCATGAACTGGCCAGCCTCTATCGGCGCATGGCGCGACCTGGCGACTGCCTGTATGGCATGGCGGCGCCGGGCATTGCGCATCCTGGCTTCGCATTCCGCCATCGGGTAGCCGACGGCGAGCACTACGTGTATGCCATCGACGCCGTGCGCGGCCGCATGGCGGGGTATACGGTGTTCAACCGGCTGGTCGAAGTCGACCGACGCACCGATCGCCACGTGCGCGCCCCGCACGCCAAGTTCGGGCTCGCCTACCGCCGCGCCGGCATCGCGACCGCCATCTATCGCTGGTGGCTCGATGGCGGCAATTGCCTGCTCAGCGGCGCGCGCCAGTCGTCCGGCGCCCATGCCCTGTGGATGTCGCTGGCGCGTCGTTACTGTCTGGTTCATGCGAACCTGGACGGTCGCCGGCTACGCGCCGTGCCGCCAGAGCAGCTTGCCCGGCGCCGCGACGAACTCGGCACCCGTATGCTGCTGCTCGGCGAGGGCTGGGACCTCGAGCGCTGGTGCGCCGCGACCGGCATGCCGCCGCCCGAGACGGCTGCTGCCCCAGCGCCGCACCCTGGTCCTGCACGCCCAGGAACCGTGACTGGCAGTGCGGCACGCCGTTAATGTGGCGCCGGCGGCCCGGGCAGACCCGCGCCTCAGTCCAGCATCCCGCGCCGCAGCGCGATCACCACCGCGTGCGTGCGGTCGCTGGCCTGCAGCTTTTGCAGCACATTGCTCAGGTAACCCTTGACCGTCTCTTCGGCGATGCCCAGCTCGCGCGCGACTTCGCGGTTGCCGAGGCCCTGGGCGACCAGGGCCAGCACGTCGCGTTCGCGCGCGGTCAGTTGTTCCGGCCTGGCCTGGGTGAGGCGCTGGGCCAGGTCCGGCGCCAGCACCCGGCGTCCGGCGTGGGCCGCGCGCACCAGTTCGGCCACGCCCGTCCCCAGCGAACTTTTGAGCACATAGCCCGAGGCGCCGGCTTCGAGCGCGCGCTGCACCTGGCCGTCGCCGGCATAGGTGGTGACGGCGATAATGCAGGCTTGCGGGTCCCTGGCGCGGATCGCGCGGATCGCCTCGATGCCGCCGCAGCGCGGCATCGCCAGGTCCATCAGGGTCACGTCCGGCAGCAGGTCGAAATAGCGTTCCTGGGCCTTGAAGCCGTCGTCGGCCTCGGCCACGATCGCAATGTCCGGTTCGTCCTCGAGCACGCCCGCGATCCCGCGCCGCATCAGCGGATGGTCGTCGACCAGCAGTACCCGGATGGGCGGCGTCGGCGCGCCGCTCATCGCGGCATGCCCGGCGTGAAGATGGCGGTAGTCCTTGCCATGAAATCCCTGAAAGATGGTTATGGATGGTGATTCGCGCGACATTCACCCCCGATCGGGCCTGCTGCAGGATGGATGTGACCGCTATCCTCCCATTATGACGCCTCCCGGTTACAAATCAATACAAGTAGCCGGGCGGCCCAGGGCGCCATGCCGGCGTCGTCGGGGAGAGTGCGAAGGAGCGGAGCATGAACATGAACATGAAAGGCAGGGCGGGATACGAAACGCTGGCATTCCTGGATTTCGAGCTGGTGCCGGCGGCGCGGCGCCTGCGGCGCGGCGGGCAGGCGGTCGCCATCGGCGGCCGGGCCTTCGACCTGCTGGTGCTGCTGGCCACCCACGCCGGCGAGGTGCTGGGCAAGCGTGCGCTGATGCAGGCCGTGTGGCCGAACACGGTGGTGGAAGACGTCAACCTGCGCGCGCAGGTCGTCAATCTGCGCAAGGTGCTCGGCGGCGGCGGCGACTGTCCCTGGCTGGTCAATGTCGCCGGCCAGGGCTACTGCTTTACCGCGCCGGTGCGGCGGCCCTTGACGCTGTACGGCGCCGACGATGGCTGGCAGGAGGAGGCGCGGGAGGTGAGGGAAGTGCGCGCGCCGGGCCGCGCCGAGGTGGCGGCGCTCAGCGCTTGAGTGCGTGCGGCCATTCCGCCGCTGCGCACACCGGCGAACCGTTGATATAGCGCCAGCCCTGGCCCATCACCACCACGTCGCGCTCGTCCAGCTTGCGTCCCGGCCCGCACAGGGTCTCATGCGCTCCTGGATTGCGCACGTTGTACAGGGTCTTGAGCGGCTGTTCGGCGTTCGGATAAGCAATCACGCCATTCACGTTGAACGAGCCGTCCTGGTGGTTGGTGCGTTCGTAGAAGATCTCCGGATCCGGGTTGTACCACGACGGCGCCGTCTCGAGCACCCACTGGCCCAGCGGGCTGAAGTCGGTGTAGCCGTAGCGTTTGGCGTGCCACATGGCGCCGAACTGCAGCACCAGCACCGCCGCGATCAGGGCCAGCGGCCAGCGCCGCTGCAGGGCCAGCCAGGCCAGCGCCAGGTACAGCAGCGGCGATGCGCCCCACACCACGTAGCGCATCGGACCCGAGGCGCCGGAATTCCAGTTGACGGTGGACAGCGCCGGAATCGCCAGCGCCAGCATCAGGCCGAAGGTCGCGGCCAGGTGCCACAGCGGGCGCTGCGCGCGCCGCTGCCACAGCAGCCACGCCAGCAGCACGGCGACGGCCGGGAAGGCGATGATGGCGCCCTGGTTCGGGTCGAAGAAGAACGAGCCCAGGCGGCCTGGAGTGACCAGCGCCGGGTCGGTCGAGAACTTGGCGATCAGGCTCGGTTCGTGGAACTCCCACAGGCTGAACAGCATCGGCACCATCGACAGCCCCATCTGCAGCGTGCAGGCGATGGTATTGCGCCAGTTGACGACACGGTGCAGCGCGGCGTGCCACGTCAGGTCTTCCGAGACGATCAGCCAGCCCATGCGGATGAAGGGTGCGAACAGGCCGAAGAACACCAGCGGCGGATTTTGCGTCGCGGCCAGGCCGACCAGGATCGCGCCCGCGATCGGGCGTCCGATGGTGAACAGGATCAGGCCCGCCAGGAGCGAGCCCATGGTGAACACTTCCGGGCTGGTCCAGTTGAGGTAGGGCAGCGCGCCGCTCAGCACGAACAGAGCGATGCCGACCCAGGCGCGCAGGGCCGAGCCGAGCAGCAGGTAGCAGGCCGCGGCCAGCGCCAGCACCGGCAGGTAGTTCATTACCTGGTAGGCCTTCCACGGATTGACGCCGATGCTGTCGAGGATGACGAAGGGGATCGCCGTCAGCATCGAATAGCCGACGAAGTGGATCGACATGTAGTGGCCGCGCTCGGACAGGAGCAGGCCGGGGATCGGGACTTGCTCGCCGGCGCTGATCCTGTCGCGCACGGTGCCGAGCACGGTGCGGAACTCGACCTCGTTTTGCGGCGTGAGTTCGATCATGCGCTCGACGTCGCTGGCCACGATATAGGGCGTGCCGTGTTGGGCGACAGCGACCGTGGTCAGGCCGTATTCGAGGAAGTCGCCATAGCGCTTGACTTCGGTGGTACTGAATACCACCACCAGGACCAGGAACACCGACAGGATAAAGCGCAGCAAGGCTTGCTTGCGGGGAGGCGTGGCGTGCATGAATGGCAGGCGCGATGTCCGCGCCGTCTTTATGGTAGTTGCCAGATTGTAATGCTCTGTCCAGGCAAGTACCAGCATTCGGGCGCCATTCCGGGCTGGTCAGATGTCGATTATTCACCGTGCATGGATCGGACACGAACTGGTCACAAGCCGGCCATCAATCCAGCCTCAGCGCTTGACCGCGTGCAGCCACACCGCCGCGATCCGCTCCACGTCTTCGTAGCCCGGTTCGCCCAGCTGGCCGCCGAAGATGTCGGGATCGAGCTCTTGATAGGTCCAGGTGTCGCATTGCGCCGCCAGGGTCGGGCGCAGGCTTTCCAGGAAATGGTCGCCCGGGCCGGACAGGGCCACGCCGGTGTAGAGCATCAGGCTGCCGCCGCGGCGCAGGCGTCCCAGGCTCTGCTCGACGATGCGGCGCGACAGTTCGGCGCCGCGTTCGCCGCCCCCATGGCGGTAGCGCAGCGCATCCGGATCGACCACGAAGGGCGGGTTCGACACCACCAGGTCGAAGTCGCCCTGCAGGCCGTCGAACAGGTCGCTTTGGGCGAGCGCGAAGTTGGCCGCCCCGTTCAGGCGGCCGTTGACCATCGCCAGCTCGAGCGCCTTCGGGTTGATGTCGGCGCCGATCACGTCGGCGTGCGGGAATGCGCGCGCGATCGTGAGCGCGCCGGCGCCCCCGCCGCAGCCGATGTCCACCGCGCGCACCGGCCCGGCGCCGACGAAGGCGAAGCCGCGCCGCATGGCGGTGACGAAACGGTAGGTGTCGGGGCCGAAGAACACGCTGTCGTCGTCGCGCGTCGGCCAGGCCGAGTGGAACAGCAGCATGTCGTCCAGGGTCGATACCCGGACCAGTGAACGCAGTCCCCCCTCTTTTTCTTCCAGCACGCCGGCATCGACCATCAGCGCGAGCACGCTCGCGGGCAGCAGGTCACGGTCGAACGGCCGGCTCCAGCCGAACACGCCGCGCAGGTCGTGCGCGCGCTCGTTGCCGGGACGGTTATTGATGCGGCGGTGGGTCGAGGGCGTAACCGTCATGAAGCGATAACCGGCCTGGCGCAGGGCAGTGCCGAGGGCGAGCAGGGCGTTGGCATTGGATGAATTCATTGCGTCAGCGTGGCACAGGCGCCACGGCTGCTCCGTGCGCCCGCGCACGCAGGATGTGTGCGTGCGCGGGCGGGATTTGGTGCATTATGTGATCAACCGGGAACGCCGGAAAAAGCGGTTGGAAAATCGACCGGAAAAATCAAAAGTGGGAGAGAAATCATGACGAGTCTGGAACTGGACGACGTGCCGCGCAGCCGCATGGCGCGCGAGATCGCACGCGAGCGCCGCGAGCGCGCGCTGCATGACGAGCTGCGCGCCGGATTGGGCGCGCTGGACGACCTGCGCGGAAAGGACGCGCGCGAGCGCGCCGACACCTGCAACTTGCGCCGCGGCGGCAATTGAACAAGAGGAGCATCGATGCGTTGGGAAGGCGACCGTGAAAGCGACAATGTAGAGGACCGGCGTGGCGACGGCGGCGGCGGCGGTGGAGGTTTCGGCTTCGGCGGCCGCTCGATCGGCATCGGCACCATCGTCGTCGCCCTGGTCGCTTCGTATTTCCTTGGCGTCTCGCCCGCCACCATCCTCGGCCTGCTGTCGGGCGGGGCGCCGCCACAGCAGCAGGCGCAGGTCGAGCAGCCGCGCGCCGCGCGCGCCGACGATCGCGAGACGCGCTTCGTGCGCACCACCCTGGCGTATACCGAGGATGCCTGGGCCCAGCTGTTCAGCGAACAGGGCGCGCAGTACACGCCGGCCCGGCTGGTGTTGTTCGAAGGCCGCACCGCCACCGCCTGCGGTACCGGCGAGAGCGCGACCGGCCCGTTTTATTGTCCGGCTGACGCCAAGGTCTATATCGACCTGGGCTTTTTCCGCACCATGCAGCAGCGCTTCAACGTCGAGGGCGAGTTCGCCCAGGCCTATGTGATCGCGCACGAGGTCGGTCACCACGTGCAGAACCTGCTGGGCATCTCCAATAAAGTGCAAGCTGCCCGGCAGCGCGCCAACGAGACCCAGGGCAATGCCTTGTCGGTGCGCCTGGAACTGCAGGCCGATTGCTTCGCCGGCGTGTGGGCCAACCGCACCAACCAGCGCGCCAAAATCCTGGAGCAGGGCGACGTCGAGACGGCCCTGAACGCGGCCAGCGCCATCGGCGACGATGCCTTGCAAAAGCAGGCGCGCGGCGTTGTCGTGCCGGATTCGTTTACCCACGGCAGCTCGGCCCAGCGGGTGCGCTGGTTCCAGCGCGGGCTCGACAGCGGACAGGTCGAGGCTTGCAATACATTTGATGCCAAAAAGCTATAAATGGCATCAAATAATTGCATTCCACAAACAATTACCTGATTTTATTCGATAAAATCACCCCAAAGGCGTGTTCGTTTCCGTGCGCCTATCGCAATTCGTGACGCATTGACATAAGTTTATGTCACATCAGCTCGTCCTCCCACGAGCCGTCACCAATCGAATTGTGAAGGAGTCTCCATGCTGGCAATGAATTATCGTGGGCCATACCGGGTCCGCGCCGACCACAAGCCCGACCCCGTCATCGAGCACCCCGGCGACGCCATCGTGCGCGTCACCCGGGCCTGCATCTGCGGTTCCGACCTGCACCTGTACCACGGCCTGGTGCCCGACACCCGGGTCGGCCATACCTTCGGCCACGAGTTCATCGGCGTCGTGGAAGAGGTCGGGTCGAGCGTGCAGAAGCTGAAAGTCGGCGACAAGGTCCTGGTGCCGTTCAATGTGTTTTGCGGCTCCTGCTTCTTTTGCCAACACGAGTTGTATGGCAATTGCCACAACACGAATGCGCAAGCGACGGCGGTCGGCGCCATCTACGGCTACTCGCACACGGCGGGCGGCTACGACGGCGGCCAGGCCGAATACGTGCGGGTGCCGATGGCCGACGTCGGCCCGATGGTCATTCCCGACGACATCCACGACGACGACGCGGTCCTGCTGACCGATGCGCTACCCACCGGCTACCAGGCGGCCGAGATGGGCGACATCCAGGAAGGCGATACCGTGGTCGTGTTCGGCGCCGGCCCGGTCGGCATCTTCGCCGCCAAGTCGGCCTGGCTGATGGGGGCGGGGCGGGTGATCGTGGTCGACCACGTCGAGTACCGCCTCGAATTCGTCAAGCGCTACGCCCAGTGCGAGGTCGTCAACTTCAAGGACGTGAAGGACATGGCGCTGCACATCAAGAAGATGACCGACTGGATGGGCGCCGACGTCTGCATCGATGCGGTGGGCTGTGAAGCGGCCGGCAACACCATGCAGACCATCACCGGCGTCTACACGATGATGCAGGCCGGCGCGGCGACCGTGCTGCACTGGTGCATCAACTCGGTGCGCAAGGGCGGCAACGTCTCGATCGTCGGCGTGTATGGCCCGACCTTCAACGCGGTCCCGATCGGCAATGCGTTGAACAAGGGTTTAACGCTGCGCATGAACCAGGCCAGCGTGCGGCGCCACCTGCCGCGCCTGATCGAGCACATCCGTGCAGGCCGGATCGATCCGAAGCAGATCATCACCCACCGCATCCCGCTGGAAGAAGTGTCGGATGCGTATCACATCTTCTCGAGCAAGCTGGACAACTGCATCAAGCCGATCCTGATCCCGCCGCGCGCCAACGAGGTGAAGGCGGTCAAGGCCAGCGTCCCGCAGTAAGCACAGACCGAGTACAGGAGAGAATATGGAAACACGCAACGATATCGTCACCGCCAACGACCAGCACGACGGCCACCACGCGCCGGGCGAGCATGACGGCGAAGGCCATGTGGGCCACGTGCACGGCGCCATCGCGCCGCGCCGCCCGACCCGCGACCAGCTGCAGCACATCCAGGGCTGGGGCGCCGACCTCGATCGCAAGAACCGTCCAGGCGTGCCGATGGAGCGCACACCGCCGCGCTTCATCAACGTCCCCGACGGCGATCCAGTACCGCAGGAGCAGCACGTCGAAGTGCTGGTCTCGACCGAGCGCCCGGGCCGCACGCCGCTGTTCGGTACCGTGCAGCCGCCGTCGGGCCTGTCCGGCGCGATCCGGCGCCTGGCCTTCAAGAGCACCGAGAACGACGTGCGCCACTGGCTGCTGTTGCTGCTGGCCGACCGCGTCAACGTGGTCGAGGGCATCGGCGACGACCTGGCCAAGGGCAAGGTGCCGAACATCCTGGCCGAGATGGGCATCAAGTCCGAGCTCAAGCACAATCCGGCCGGGCTGGCCAAGAAAGTGGCGATCGGCGCGGCCGTGGTCGGCGCCGCCTTCTACCTGATGAAACGGCGCGACCGCCGCTATCGCTGATTGCCCGCTGAGTTGGTCGCCGTATCACCTTGATGACCGTGTTGCCGATTTCTGGCAACACGGTCATTGTTCTTGAGCAAACCCACCTTCACGAGCTCGTCCATCATGGTCGATGACCGGCGCCCCCCGGCCCGGCATACCGGATGGAGACGAGATGATCCCGCAACCGCTTCTCAAGGCAGCCCTGCTGGCGGCTGCAGTCCTGTTCGCGCCCGTGTTTGCGCCCACTGCGCTGGCTGCGCCGATGATGGGGCCGCCGCTCAAGCTGGACGGCAAGGCCCAGGCCCAGGTCGTCAACCAGCTGGCGGCACGCCAGCCGGCGGTCGGCCTCGACGCCGACCACGGCTACAAGGTGATGGCCCAGCATCCGGGCGTGCAGGGCACCCACGTGGTGCGCGTCGCCCACCTGTACAAGGGCTTGCGCATCTTCGGTTCCGAATCCGTGGTGGTGCTCGATGCGCGGCGCCAGATCGTGTCCGAAAGCGCCTCGCCGCGCCGCCTGCACCTGGGGCGCGGCGCCGCCAACCGCATGCGGGGCGCCACCGCTGGTTTCAATGTAAAACCCACCATCAACCGCAAGGCCGCGATCGCCGCCGCGCTGCGCGACATGCCGGACGGCGTCGTCAACGTCGTGGCGCCGACCGCCGAACTGCTGATCTACCCGATGATGCGCGACGAGCGCGCGCCTGGCGCCGAGGGCAAGCTCGAGTCCGAGCTGAACGCGATCGACCTGGTCGAAACCGTGGAGCGCTACGAACTGGCCTGGCTGGTACGGCTGCGCATGCAGGAGGATAAAAAAGCGGGCGCGCAGCCCCTGTACTACGACGTCGTCGTCAACGCCCGTGACGGCGAGATCATCGACCGCTGGAATATGCTGCAGACGGTGGAAGGCATCGGCAAGAGCCAGTACAACGGCGACGTCCCCTTGAGCACCACCTTCGCCAACAACGTCTACCAGATGCTCGACCCCGAGCGCGGCAAGGGCGGATCGTTCGGCGCGATGGCGATCACCAACGCAAACCACGGCACGGCGAGCGGCCGGGTGTACACCAACACCGTCAACACCTGGGGCGACGGCAAGCAGTTCGTCGAGGGTGGCAGCACCACCGGACCGAACGGCCAGACCGCTGCCGTCAACGCCATGTGGGGCCTGAAGAACACCTATGACATGCACAAGAACGTGCTGGGCTGGCTGGCGCTGGACGGCCAGGACACCGCCACCCACATCGCGGTGCACGTCAACCGCGGCTACGACAACGCCTATTACAGCGACACTTGCCGCTGCATGTTCATTGGCGACGGCACGTTCTTCACCAACCTGGGTTCGATCGACGTGGTCGGCCATGAGATGGGCCACGGCATCACGGCCGCCACCTCGAACCTGGTGTACTCGGGCGAGCCGGGTGGCCTGAACGAATCGAGTTCGGACATCGCGGGCGAGGTGGTCGAAGCCTATGCGCGCGGCGGCGGCACCGGCGACGTGATCCCCGAGACCGGCAACGACTGGATGCTGGGCAGCGAAATCAGCCGCACCGGCACGCCCCTGCGCTGGATGATCAAGCCCAGCAAGGACGGCAATAGCCACGATGCCTGGAGCGCGGGCCTGCGCCGGCTGGACGTTCATTACAGCAGCGGCCCGAACAACCGGATGTTCTACTTCCTGGCGAAGGGCTCGAGCGCGGAGAATGGCAACGACGCCTGGAGCCGCTTCCTGGTGAAGCAACCGCTGGCGATGACGGGCATCGGCATCGACAAGGCCTTCCGCATCTGGTTCCGCGCCAACACGACCAAGTTCACGTCCAGCACCAATTACGCTGACGCGCGCGCCAAGATGATCGAGGCGGCCGGCGACCTGTATGGAGCCGGCGGAAGCGAGGCGATCGCGGTGCAGCGCGCCTATGCCGCGATCAATGTGGGGCTCGACGTCGACGAGCCGGTGCCCGCGCCGTCGAGTGCCTCGGCTACTGGTCGGACATTAGTGGAAACGGATTGAGCGGGGTGCCTTTCCACCACTGCTTTTCGGCCGTCAGGGCGACGACCGCGAAGTGCAGGTGCGGCGCGGCCGGGTCGGCATTACCGGTCGCGCCGACGTAGCCGACGATGTCGCCGCGCTTGACGTCCATGCCTTCCTTGATATTGTCGGCATAGCGGTCGAGGTGGGCGTAGTAATAGGCGTACTGCTCGCTCGGATCGAACTGGTAGACGGTCAGGCCGCCCGGTTTGCTCTGGAACAGCTTGACCACCTTGCCGTCGGCCGCGGCGAGCACCGGCGTGCCGGTCGGGGCCATGATGTCGAGCGCCTCGTGCTGGCGCTGTTCGCCGCGTGGTTGATAAAAGGTGTCGGTCAGCTGATCCGACTTGATGCCCTGGACCGGCACCAGCAGCTTGCCGGGCACGGTGGCCGGGACCATGGGCGCGGCGCCTTCCGCGAGTTCGGGCCGCAGCGGCAGATCGGCGTCAAGCAGGTTCGGTTCGACCACCGGCGCGGGCGGCAGCTGGCCCTCGATCTGCGCCGCCGGGACGCCGGCCGGGTTCGGGCCTGGCGGCGCGGTGGCGACGACCTCCGGCGCCGGCGAATCCGATCCGTCGCTCAGCAACACGAACAGTACCCCGGCGCCCAGCAGCGCGCCAACGATCAAGGTCATCAACCATTTCATCGCGTTCTCCGTCCGGCGCCTCTCGCCGGGAGTTGATCTAAAGATTATTTGACGAGTTCGACTTCAGTGCCTTCGCCGACCACCGCGCCCACCTCGGCGGCGCTCCAGTTGGTCAGGCGGATGCAGCCATGCGACTCGGTCTTGCCGACATGGCCGGGCACCGGGGTGCCGTGGATGCCGTAGTGCGGCTTGGACAGGTCGATCCACATCACGCCGACCGGGTTGTTCGGGCCAGGCTTGATTTGCGTTTTGCTGTCGCCCGGCTTGGCATCCCAGAACAGTTTCGGGTTGTAGTTGTAGACCGGGTTGGCATGCACGCCATTGATCTTCCAGTTGCCGATCGGCAGTGGATCGCGCTTGCTGCCAGTCGAGACCGGATACTGGGCCAGCAATTGGCCGCCGGCGTCAAACAACTGCAGGGTCTTGGTCGAATCGCGCACCACGACCTTGGCGGCCGGCGCCAGCGGCTGCTTGCCGCTCACGTGCGGCACCACGATTTTTTCGCCGGCCTGCGACAGCGACTTGCCTGGGTTCAGGCGCTGCAGCAGGGCCGGGCTGGCATGGAATTTTTCGCCCAGGCCTTCGAGCGCCGTGGCGTAGCCGAGCGCGGGCAGCTTGGCCTTGCCCATCATGGTGTCCGGGATTGGCTGGAAGGGGCCGGCCACGTCTTCAGCGGCGATCGTGTATTCGGCCAGGGTCGGGCTGGGGTCGGTGTTCAGTGCGTTCCAGGTGGCTTCGTCGAGCTTGCCGGTAACGGGGAGATTGCGCTGGGCCTGGAAGGTGTTCAGGGCCTGGCGCAAGTTGGAGCCATAGGCGCCGTCGATCTCGCCTGGCGACAGATATTGGCGCTCGAGCAGCACCTGGGCCCGCAGCATGCGTTCGAATTCGGCCTGCTCGGCGATGGCGGGATCCCGAACCGTGCCAGGCGCGGCTTGCATGGGTGTTCCCGCTGTAGTTTGTTGCTGGACAGGAGCTGGCTGGCCGACTGGCTGTTGCGCGAAGGCGGAAGGGAAAACGCCTCCAAGGGCGGCGATCAGGGTCAGTGCGGTGGCTTTTTTCATATGGTCTCCTGCAATATGCTTCTGGAAACCTTAGCGTAATGACATGAATCAACCGGGTCTGTGCGTGAACGAACCCTTCAAACTTGTCCGCTTTGTTCCAGCCGGCGCTACAATCGACGGACCATGCCGACCATCAGCCATACCGTCACCCTGGTTCCTCTTGGCGCCAGTTTTTCTGCGCAGGAAGATACGACCCTGCTGCAGGCCCTGGAGGCGGCCGGGCTCGATGCCCCCAGTTCTTGCCGCAATGGCACTTGCCGCACCTGCATCTGCCGCCTGCGCGAAGGCACGGTTGCCTATACCGTCGAGTGGCCCGGCCTGTCGTTCGACGAGAAACGTGAAAAGTATATTTTGCCTTGTGTGGCGCTGGCGCGCAGCGATTTGGTAGTCGATTTGCCGCTGGCGCGGCGGCTAGGGTTCGACTGAGGCGCTCAGGTGGCGCTCTCGAGACCGGTCGTGGCAAACCGTTCGCGGTACAGCTTCGGCGTAATGCCCAGCTTCTTCATGAACACCCGCCGCATATGCGCCTCATCGCTGAAGCAGGCGCGCGCGGCCACCGTCTTCAATGGCAAGCCAAGGTCGGCCAGCAGGTAGGTGGCCCGCTCGAAGCGGCTGGCCTCGACGAATTCCTGGGCGCTCAAGCCCACCTCTTGCTGGAACACCCGGGCAAAGTGGCGCTCGCTCATCATCGCCCTGGCGGCCAGTTGCGCCGTCGTGAAGCGTTCATGCAGATTGTCCAGGATCCAGTTTTGCAATTCGCGGATGTTCGGGCGCGCGGTGCGTTCGCTTCTCAGGTAGGAGCTGAACTGCGACTGGCCGCCGGGCCGCTTCAGGTAGACCACCATTTCGGTGGCCACCTCGAGCGCCAGGTCGCGGCCGAAATCTTCCTCGACCAGGGCCAGCGCCAGGTCCATGCCGGCGGTGACGCCGGCCGAGGTCCACAGCTTGCCGTCGCGGATGAAGATCGCGTCGGCCTCGACCGCGATGGCGGGGTGAAACGCCTGCAGGCGCTCGGCCACGCTCCAGTGGGTGGTGGCGCGCTTGCCGTCGAGCACCCCGGCGGCGGCGAGAAAGAAGGCGCCCGAACAGAGCGACGCCAGGCGTTCGATGCGGGGGCAGGCCGCCGCTATCCAGTCGACGATCGCGGCGCCGTCCGCCAGCGCGGCATCGATGTGGCGGGCGCCGACCACGATCGCGCTGTCGGGCAGGGCCAGCGTGTTCAAGACCTTGGTCGCCTCGAGCGACATCAGGGTATCCGACGCTACCGGGCCGAGACGGCTCGACGCAATGCGCACGTCGTAGCCGGGAGGGCAGCCACGCCGAGCGAGATGCAGATTGGCGTACTCGAACACCGACATCGGTCCGATCGCCTCCATCGCCTTGAAGCCGGGGTAGACCACGATGTCGACGGTCCGGGTGCGCTCTGTGCTGGCGTCGGTGGCGGGTGGGGGCGTGCTGGTCATGCGCCATTGTCGCCGCCGCGGGCGGCAAAATCCAGTCTTCATGCGGCAAAATCCTGCCATTCTCGCGTCCCGGTGCCCATGACAGGGACCGCAGCGCGCATACTCTGGGCCAATCACATCAATACAAGCGAGGAACATCATGAAAACCAAAGCAGCCGTCGCATGGCAGGCGGGCCAGCCGCTGACGATCGAAGAAGTCGACTTGCAAGGCCCGCGCGAAGGCGAGGTGCTGGTCGAACTGAAAGCCACCGGCATCTGCCACACCGATTACTACACGCTGTCGGGCGCCGATCCGGAAGGCCTGTTCCCGGCCATCCTGGGCCACGAGGGCGCCGGCGTCGTGGTCGACGTCGGCCCGGGTGTGACCACCCTGAAAAAGGACGACCACGTCATCCCGCTGTACACGCCGGAATGCCGCCAGTGCAAATTCTGCCTGTCGCGCAAGACCAATCTGTGCCAGGCGATCCGCTCGACCCAGGGCCGCGGCCTGATGCCCGACGCGACCTCCCGCTTCTCGCTGGACGGCAAGCCGCTGTTCCACTACATGGGGACGTCGACCTTCTCGAACTATATCGTGGTGCCCGAGATCGCGCTGGCGAAGATCCGCAGCGATGCGCCGTTCGACAAGGTCTGCTACATCGGCTGCGGCGTCACCACCGGGGTCGGCGCGGTGCTGTTCTCGGCCAAGGTGGAAGCCGGGGCCAATGTGGTCGTGTTCGGGCTTGGCGGCATCGGCCTGAACGTGATCCAGGCTGCGAAGATGGTGGGCGCCGACAAGATCATCGGCGTCGACATCAATCCGGCCCGCGAAGCCATGGCCCGCAAGTTCGGCATGACACACTTCATCAATCCGAACGAGGTCGCCAACGTGGTCGACCACATCGTGCAGCTGACCGACGGTGGCGCCGACTACAGCTTCGAATGCGTCGGCAACACCACGCTGATGCGCCAGGCGCTGGAGTGCACCCATAAAGGCTGGGGCCAGTCCTTCATCATCGGCGTGGCCGCCGCCGGCCAGGAAATCGCGACCCGTCCGTTCCAACTGGTGACCGGACGCGAATGGAAAGGCTCGGCCTTCGGCGGCGCGCGTGGCCGCACCGACGTGCCGAAGATCGTCGACTGGTACATGGAGGGCAAGCTCAATATCGACGACCTGATCACCCACCGCCTGCCGCTCGAACGCATCAACGAAGGTTTCGACCTGATGAAGAGCGGCGAATCGATCCGCTCGGTGGTGCTCTACTGACGGCGGTGCCGGCTGAAGAACTGCCACATCGTCTCGTTGGCGTCGATGTCGCGGGTCGTTGAGCCGATCGGCAGGCCGACGTTGAACGGGTCGGCGCCGGGCCAGGTATGGCCGCCGCCGGCGATGGTCGCCAGCGCTACGCTTTGCTGGCCGTTGCCGGCCTCGATCCAGGTGACGGTCGTACCGTCGCCGGGATCGGCGTCGATCGTGCGCTCCGTCTGCGCGCCGGAATTGATCCCGTTCTGCTTGAGCCAATAGCGATAGCTGTCCTGCGCCGACAGGTAGCCGTCTGGCTTGCCGTCGTAGGTAACCACCTTGTCGGCCGTGCCGTGCATGAGCAGCACGCCGACCCTGGAGGGTTTTGCGTGGTGCTGCACCACCGGTTCGGGCATCGGCGCGCCGACTGCGGCGACGGCCGCGAACAGCTGCGGCAATTCGGCGGCGATGCGCAGCGCGAAAAAGCCACCACGCGACAGGCCGGTGGCGTACACGCGTCCGGCGTCGACCCGGTAGTCCTGCTTCAGCTTGGCGAGCAGCGTTTCGGTGAAGCCGATGTCGTTCGTGCCTTCGCGGTAGGACTGGCCGAAGCCGACGTTCCAGTCCAGCTTGATCCCCAATGGATAGACGACGATGAAGCCGTGGCGGTCGGCCGCGCGGTTCATCTGCGTGTACAGCATCTGCTCGGCCATGCTCATGCCGCTGCCGTGGAAGTTGAACACGAGCGGATACGCCTTGTGCGGCGCGGCTGCATACCCCACCGGCGTGTAGACGAGGTAGCGCCGTTTTTCTTCCTGGTGCTGCAGGGATTGCACCTGGGCCAGGGCGGGAAGGGCGCTGCAGGCGAAAAGAAGAATACTGAACAGGATTTTCATTGTGCGTACGCGGTGAGTGGAGGAGTACGCAGGGTAGAAAACCGCCGGTGAAGCCGTGGTGAAATCCGCCGGCTTTTTATACGGAGCGCAGCGGAACGATGTCGACCCGGTAGGCCGCGCCGCCCGCATGGAAGTCGAGCGTCCAGTCCATGGCCGCGGCGATCCGCCCCAGCAGGTTCTGGCCGTGCAGGAAGCCCTGCACCTGGCCGGTCCGGTCCGCGTCGACCGTATTGGCGATACCCAGCACTCCATCGGTAAACGACAGCCGCAGTCGTGTTCCCGGTCCGCCGTGGAACAGGGCGTTACCCAGGCAGTTGTTCAGCAATAGCAGCGCCAGGTGGCGGTTGCCGACCACTTCCAATCGGTCCGGCAGGTCCAGCACCAGCCAATCGTCGACCAGGTCCTGGCCATCCACCAGCCGCAGCAGGCTCTCTTCGATGCAGCCGCGCAGCTCGAACGGCGCATGCGCCACTTGCTCTGCGCGCGCGAGCGCGAACAGCACCTCGATGGTGGCGCTCATTTGTGCGATCTCCGCCTGCAGCTGCGCCACGTCCGGATGGGGGACGGCCTGCGCCAGCGTGTTCTTCATCACCGTCAGCGGCGTGCGCAATTCGTGGCTGACGTCGCGCGTAAACGCGTGTTCGCGCGCCAGCGCCGCATGCAGTTCCTCGAAGGTGGCGCCCAGCCGCTCGGCCAGGTAGCCGATCTCGTCGCGGCGTTCGCGGGCGCCGAGCGCGACCTGCGCGCCGGGCCTGACCTGCCTGACCTCGTGCGCCAGGGTCTGCAAGGGCGACACCAGGCGCCTGGCCAGCAGCCAGGCCAGCAACAACGCTAGGCCGATCAGGCCGAGGGCGACGAAGATCAGCACGCCGCCGACGTCCTGGATCAGTTTCGAGACCACCAGCAGCGGCGCGACGTCGGCCAGCAGCCAGACGCGCTGCGCGCCCGGCCCCGCGCCAAGGTCGAGCGCGCGCAGGTGATAGTGATGGCCAGTCTGCGTGAAGATCTCGGCGCGCCGGGCGCCGGCCATAGCCTGGGAACGCGCCGCCGGTGGCAGCGTCTCGATGCGGGTGTGGGCGCGTATCAGGTCGTCGGCCGGCGGTTTGATGTCGCCATGGCGGTCGAAATGGGCGCTGACCGCGGCGGCTTCGCGCTGCAGCAGGCGCTCGACCAGCATGTCCTCGGTCACGTAGGCGATGACCAGGGCCAGGCCCGTATAGCAGATGCAGATCAGGACCGCGAACCCGGCCAGCGCAGCGAACAGGCCGTGCCGGATCGACCTAAACATCGGCCGCATCGTCCGTTTCGTCCAGCACCAGCCGGTAGCCGAGCTGCGGAATCGTCGCGATCATCTTGCCGCCGCCGGCCAGTTCGAGCTGCTTGCGTAGCGCATAGACATGCGATTTCAGGGCGTCGCTGTCGGGCGGATCGGCGCCCCACAGCGCGTGCATCAGCGCCGAGCGTGAGGCCGCGTGCGGATGGGCGTTGCACAGCGCGGACAGGAGCGTAACGCCGGACTGGGTCAGCGCCAGCGGCGCGCCGCGGTACAGGCAGCGCTTCTCGCGCACCAGCACGGTCAGCGGACCGACCTCTAAGGCCTGCTCGAGGTGCAGCTGCGAACGGCGCGCCAGCGCTTCGCAGCGCAGGGCCAGTTCGCGCAGGTCGAACGGCTTGGTCAGATAGTCGTCGGCGCCATCCCGGAAGCCGCGCGCCTTGTCTTCGAAAGCATCGCGCGCGGTCAGCATCAGTACCGGCACATTGCGCGGCGCGCGCGCCTTGATCGCGCGGCACACTTCCAGGCCGTCGAGGTCGGGCAGGTTCAGGTCGAGCAAGACCACGTCGTAGGGCTCGCGCGTGGCCAGGTCGATCGCGAGCGCGCCGCTGGCCGCGTGGTCGGGATGCCACCCCAACCCGCCCAGGAAGTCGACCACCTGGCGCGCGATGGTCGGATGGTCTTCCACCACCAGGACGCTCAAGGGGCGCTGCGCCATGCCTGGGCCTTGTCTCTCAGCGGGCCGGCAGCGCGAGCGCTTCGTGCGCGGCGCTGGCCGCGACCCCGACCTTCTCGCCGCCGCCCATCAGGAAGATGCGCTTGCCGGCCACCGCCGCACCGTGTCCATGGCGCGGCGTCGGCATGGCCGGCATGGCCGACCAGCGATCGCTGGCCGGGTCGTAGACCCAGGATTCGGCGAACACCTTGGCTTGCGGGACGAACTGCTCGCCGCCGAAGACGTACAGCTTTCCATCGTGGGCAGCCGCCGCCAGGCCGCCCTGGGCCAGCGGCATCGATGCCCGGGTCTCCCAGCGGTCGCTGGCCGGGTCATACACTTCCAGGGTCGCCACATTGACCGGACGCGACCTGCCGTCGGCATGCGCGACCATCTGGCGCCCGCCCACGACATAAATCTTGTTGTCGATCACGGCGCCGGCCGCGCTATTGCGCGCGCTGGGGGCGTCGGCGATGCGGGACCAGCGGCCGGTGCGTGGGTCCAGGGCCTCGGCCCGATTCGTGTCGGCGTGTTCGCTGATGTGCTTTGCTTCAGGGCTGGTCGGGATGCGGCCGCCGATGAAGTAGATCTTGTCGCCAACGGTGGCCACCACGCCTTCGGCCCGGGCTTGCGGCAGGGCGGGGCCGTTCGACCAGCGGTCGGCTTGCGGATCATAGATGAACACCGACGCGTGGGCGCGCCAGTCTGGAATCGCGCCGGAGAAGCCGCCGATGCCGTAGATCTTGCCGCCGGCCGCAGCCAGGGCGATGTGGTGGCGGCTTTCCGGCAGCGGCGCCAGCGTTTTCCAGACATTCGATGCCGGATCATAGGCTTCGAAGAGGTCCGTGAAGCCTGGGGCCGCACTCAGGATGCCGCCGGCCACGTAGATCTTGTCGTCCAATACGGTCGGATAGATTTCCTGGCGCGCCAGCGAGGCGTCGGCCACGCGCGACCAGGATTGCGCCAGGACGGCGCCGGAAGTGGCGAGCAAGCTCACCGCCAGCAGTGCCGGCACGATCGGTTTCAAGATAGGAACTCCGTTGATTATCGTTGGATGGCGAGCGCCTGTTCGATCACCCGCAGCACTTGTGGCCAGGCGTGGGAGGTCGCAGCGACTTCGTCGTAGTGGCTAGCCTCGGGCAGGATCACGACCTCGGCCGCGTCGCCGGCCGCTTTTGCCCGCGCCGCGTAGTCGTGGGCCACGCGCGGCGGCGAAATGGTGTCGAGCGCGCCCGTCACGAGCCAGGTGCGGCTGCCGTTGGGCATCAGGTCGGCGGCGTTGGTGTCGGCCAGCACATCGGGCCGTCCGGCGCTCGGCGTGCCGGCCAGTTGCGCGATATCGCGGTCGCAGCTGGACTTGATCAGCGCCGCCTCGTGGCGCAGGTCGGCCAGGCCGCCCAGGCTGACAATGCGGTCGACTTTCAGCCCATCGGTGCGGTACAGGGGGCTGCCGGCCGGGATGCGCGACCGGCCCGCGATCCATTGCACCAGCTGGCCGCCGGCCGAATGGCCGACCGCGACGATGCGTTCCAGGTCGAGCTTGTTAGCCGATGCATTGGCGGCGAGCAGGTCGAGCGCCGCATGCATGTCGAGGTACATGCCGGGATAGCCGCCGCCTTCCTCATCCACACGGCGGTATTCGACGTTCCAGACGGCGATGCCGCGCGCGGCCAGGGCGCCGGCCATATTGCGGAACTGCGTGATGCCGCCGAACTTGCTGGTCCAGCAGCCGCCATGCACCAGCACCGCCACCGGGAACGGTCCGGCGCCCTGCGGCACGAACAGTTCGGCGTATTGCGAGGGGGCGGGGCCATAGGCGAGCTTGGCGCTCGGAGCGGGGCCGGTCAGGGCCAGGTAGTCGTCGAGTTTCATGGGGGCGGCGTGGACGTTCAGGAGCGCGCCGAGCAGGAGGGCTGGAAGCAGGCTGGAAAGGCGCATGGGAGGTGTTGCTGGAGTGGATAAACCACCACTATAGCCGAGATGTAATGCTGCAGAACATTGCATTGGTGCTAGCTCAATCGAAAAACCGGGCTGCTTGATCCGTGCTAGTCTGCGCACGAGTGCACCATAGGCAACCGCGTTGCCTTCCATGTCATCGCGCGCCCGTCGGCAACGCCGCGGCACGCGTCCAACCTGAGAGGCCCAGATGAGCGAACTACAGTCGTACGAATCCATGCAAGAGCGCCGGCGCGAGCCCGTCGGCCAGCACCTTCATTCCACGCCCGACCCGGAATATCCGGGCGAACCGCCGGCGCCGCCAGCACCGCCGCCGGTGCCGGACGACGTTCCCGATCCGGTCAATGCCCCGGTCGAGGAACCCAGCCTGCCCGAACCCCCGATCCGGGCGAGCTAAGCGGTCGTGGGGCTCAGACCCCGGGCGTCCCCTGGCGGTTGCCTTCCGGCGCACTGCCGCCTTCATTGCCTTTCTTGCCGCCGTGCGGCTCACTCTCGTCGGCCTGCCGGTTGGATGGCAATGGAGGAATTCCGCGAATCATCTCATCGGTTTCGTGCTGTCCCGGAGAACGTTCGCCGCTACCGATGTCCGCTTCGTCGTACATCGCGCGACCCTTGTTCTTGGGATCGATACTGGGCGTCGGGTCGTTCATGCTGTGCTCCGCTAAAGTTGTCAATGTCGTACGATCCTAACAGGCCACCCGTAGTACCGGCGCGCGGCAGGACGTCCCATGGAGTGTTGCTTTTTCGTCGTCCATGACGCGGGTGTGCTCGCTGTCACATAGCGGCAACAATGCGGTTTCTATAATGAGCTTGTAACAATAAAAAAACAGGAGGAGATGATGGGTTCGACCTTGTACAACAAGATTTACCTGGGCCGCCGCCCGCTGCTGGGTTCCGCCCATGGCCGGCTTGCGCTGCTGCTCGGGGTGATTGCCGGCGCCGGGATCGGCTGGTACGCGCTGCGTTCGCTGCGCTGAAGGTTGCCGCGATGGGCCGGGGCGCGTACCATGCGCCCTTTGCTTAATTGAATGCGGTAATGAAAAACGAAAAGCTGACGACGGACGAATACGACGCGCTGGAACTGGTGCGCCGTGGTGGCAAGCAGGATCTGGCGACGGCCTGCGTTGGGCGCAACACCAAGCGCCTGTGCGGCATCAAGCTGATGTCCTTCGGCCGCGACAAGCGGTTGACGCTCACCGAAAAGGGCGAAGAAGTGCTGTTCCTGCGCCGCTGCGTGCTGGGCCTGCGCGCGCTCGCGGCCGACCCGATGGCGGCGGTCGACGAAGACGTGCTGCGCTTCCTGGGCCGCAAATCGCATATCCTGCCGCTCGAGGCGGGTGGCCATGCGCTGAGCGAGCGCGGCCGCGAATCGCTGGCCGACATCGACCAGCAGGAAGAACGTCGTTGATCCTGGAATTGGTGTCCGGAAAAATTCCGGGCGCTTGAAAGGCTGCTTCATAGGAGAAACCACGTCGTTCCCGCGCAGGCGGGAACCCAAGTCTGGTGCTTCAACGCTGCCCTTCCACGGAGTGGCTGCCCTACGCACTTGGGTTCCCGCCTGCGCGGGAACGACGTGTTGAGGCTGCGCGACTCACGTGCTCAGGCTGCGGGAACGACGTGTTGAGGCTGCGGGACTGGCGTACAAACGAACGCTGTGACTCCGGATTCAGTCAGACCTTAGCTGGCGCGCCGCAGCTTCGGATAGACCAGTGCCCGCACCGCCACCTCGGCCGGCACATTCATCGTGGCCAGGAATTCCGCAGCGCGCGCCAGGCCGAGCGTCGGGATCGACGCCACCGCCTGGTTCACCAGGTCGCGCGTGCGTCCGTCCACGCGCTGCCTGCGGCCGGCTTGCACGCCCGACTCGCTTGGCGCGTCTGGCGTCTCGTTGATCATCATGGTTTGTACTCCGTCAGTGCAATATAGGCACGAGTATTGTACGTCCACCGATAATCAAATGGCTATGGAAATGTTTTCGAGAATGCAATTTTGATGCTGCGCGGATAAGGGCGTTGCGGCCCTGCCTCGGGTGCCATTGCAATCCAAGTATTCAGACGGGCAGCGACGCTTCCTGCTCGACGATCTGCGCCGGCAGCGCGCGGCGCTGCAGCAGCAGCTGTTCAAATTCATGGGCCGCCAGCGGCTTGCTGAAGTAATAGCCCTGCATCTCGTCGCAGCCGCGGCTGCGCAGGTAGTCGAGCTGTTCCGCCGTCTCGACGCCCTCGGCGATCACCGCCAGCTTGAGGTTGTGGGCCAGGGCGATGATCGAGGTCACGATCGCGGCGTCGTTGGCGTCATGCGTGATGTCGGCCACGAAGGAGCGGTCGATCTTGAGCACGTCGATCGGGAAGCGCGACAGGTAGGAGAAGCTCGAGTAGCCGGTGCCGAAGTCGTCGATCGACAGGTTCACCCCGAGCGCCTTCATCCGGTGCAGCAACTCCACCGCCGGCGTGACGTCGCTCATGAACAGGCTTTCGGTCAGCTCGATCTCGAGGCAGGCCGGGTCCAGGCCGGTGTCGTTCAGGGCCGACTCCAGGCTTTGCAGCAGGTCGGGCGCGCCGAACTGGCGCGCCGACAGGTTCACCGCCACCCGCAGGCGCGGGAAGCCGGCATCCTGCCAGGCCTTGTTCTGGGCGCAGGCGGTGCGCATCACCCAGGCCCCGATCGAAACGATCAAGCCGGTTTCTTCGGCCACGCCGACGAAGCGGCTCGGCGGCACCATGCCCAGCTCCGGATGGTTCCAGCGGATCAGCGCTTCCATGCCCACGATCTGGCCGCTCTTGAGGTCGACCTGCGGCTGGTAGTGCAGCACGAATTCATCGCGTTCCAGGGCATTGTGCAGCGCGCTTTCGATGCGCACCCGCTCCAGCGATTCCTCGTTCATGGCCGGGGTATAGAACTGGAAGTTATTGCGGCCCAGTTTCTTGGCGCGGTACATGGCGATGTCGGCATGTTCGATCAGGTTGTCGCTCGACGTGCCTTCGCTTGGATACACCGCCACGCCGATCGAGCAGGTGACGAAGAACTCCTTGTTGCCGAGCATGACCGGCTGCGCCACCGCATCCATCACCCGCTGCACGATGGCCGGATTGAGCGGCTCGTCGGCGTGCTCGTTAAGGATCACCACGAATTCGTCGCCCGACAGGCGCGCCACGGTGTCGGCATCGCGCAGCGACGAGCGCAGGCGCGCCGCCACCGTCACCAGCAGCACGTCGCCGGCCTTGTGGCCCATGCTGTCGTTGACGAACTTGAAGCGGTCGAGGTCGATCAGCATCACCCATACCGGACGGCCGCTGCGGTTGGCGTAGGCGATCGCCTGGCCCAGGCGGTCCTGCAGCAGCGAGCGGTTGGGCAGGCCGGTCAGCACGTCGTGCTGGGCCACGTGGTGCACGCGCTGCTCGGTCAGCTTGCGTTCGGTGATGTCGCTGCCGGTGCCGCGGTAGCCCTGCAACACGCCATCGTCATCGAAGACGGGCTGGCCGTTCACGCAGAACCAGCGGGTATCGCCGTGGTCGTCGACGATCTGGTATTCGAGGTTGGCGAAGGCTTCGTGGGCCTGCATCCTGGCCAGGTGTTCGCGCCCACTCTCGCTGTCGAGCAGACCCTGCACGTATTCCCAGCGCGTCTTGCCGATCAGGCCCTGGACCGCCACGCCCGACTTCTCGGTGAAGCCGCCGGTGATCATCGTGAAGCGGAAATCCCGGTCCTGCTCCCAGTACCAGTCGGACGACATCGCGACCAGCTGGCGGAAGCGCTGCTCGCTTTGCAGCAGCGCCTTTTCGGCGCGCTCGCGCGCGGCCATGTCCTCGATCAGGTGGCGGTTGCTGCGGCGCAGGTCCGAGGTGCGCTGGCGCACCAGCTGCTGGACCTTACGCGCGCGCATCCCCGCCGATTGGACGAAGGCGGTGCCGAGCAGGGTCACCAGGATGCCGCCCACCAGCAGCGCCACCGAGGCCATGTGGTCGGCCAGGAAGGGGCGCGGCGCGGCGGCGACCTCGACCCGCCAAGGGCGTCCGCCGGCCTGCAGCACGGTGGCGCGCTCGCCATGATCCGGCCGCAGCCAGCTGGCCAGCGCCGCGCGCGCCCGGGGCCCGGTGGGTCCGGTCGACATCAGCAGCGCCGCCGGATCGGCCCGTTCGCCGGCATACACCGAGACGAAGATATCGCTGCGGTCCAGCAGGCCGGTCTCGAGCAGCGACTGGTGGATCAGTTCCTTGCCTCGGACGACGACCGCGGTATTGCCGAGCAGTTCGCCGCGTTCGCCGAGCACCGGCATGACCAGGTCGAAGACCGTGGTCCCCGTCCGCCTCAGCGTGAACAGACTGGTTGCGGTGGGCTGGCCGCTGTTCTTCGCTTCGTCGAGCGCGGTCATGAGCGATGCATCGCGGCCCAGGTCCAGGCCGAAGGCGCCCTCATTGCCGGCCATCGGCTCGACGTACTCGATCACGTGGTAGCGGCCGCGCGGCAGCGCCGGCGCCAGGCCGTTCGGTGTCATTTCCGTCAGGACGGCGCCCGGCAGCACGCGCTGCAGCTCGGCCTCGACCGCCGCGCGCTCGTGGGCCGGCACCACCCGGTGGTAATGGAAGGCCTGGATGAAGCGGTGCCGTTCCAGCAGGCGCGAGGTGAAATCGGCGAAGCGTTCGCGGCTGACCGGCTCGCCGTTCGAGAACAGCTGGTTGGTCACCGCCAGCACTTCGATCGCCCCGTCCATCCCCTGGCGCACCGCCGCCACCCTCTCGTCGGCGCGCTGGGCGAAGGCCAGCGCCATATTGTCGTACTCGAGGTGGCTGACGCCCACGAACAGGCCGAAGGAAGCGGCCAGGCCGCCGCCCAATGTGAGGGCCGCCGCGAGTGTCAGTGAACGGATCGGTCGGCGCGGCATCGGGTCGTGTTCCTGGGTGTGACAGTGTAGATGTTCAAAGAAAACTGCTTGCCGGTAGGCATTAGTCCGCGCAAGTGTGTCATAAACGCGATTAGCTCGCAAACGAATCATATCGTGCGAGACAATTCGGCCACACGCTCACGCCCGGCGCCGCGCCAGCCAGGCCACCAGCAGGCGCGCCAGCAAGCGGTTACTCCAGCCCAGACCGCGGCCTTGCTTGCATGCCATCCGGATAAGCAGGCGTTCGCCGCGGCCCGGCGCCGCGCCCGGGTGGGTGGGGCGGACCGCGAACAGGATCCGGTTATTGCCGGCGATGCGGGCAAACCAGGCCAGGCGGCCGTCGAAGGCGGCGCGCAGGCGCTGCAGCGCGCCCGCATACTGGGGATCGTAGGTAAACACGTTCGCCACCAGCACGCCGCCCGGATGCAGGGCGCGCCGGCAGGCGGCATAAAAGGCGCTGCCTGCGAGGGCTGACGGCAGGCCCTGGCTGTCGAAGCCATCGACCAGCAGCACGTCGCAGCAGCCCGGCATGCGCGCCAGGTAGTCGGCCGCGTCGCAGTGCAGGACACGCAGGCGGGCGTCGTCGGGCGGCAGGCAGAACTGGTCGCGCAGGGCAATCACGTCATCCCGGATCTCGAGCACGGTGATGCGGGCGCGCGGAAAATGGCGGTGGCAGAACTTGGCCAGCGAGCCGCCGCCCAGGCCGACCATCACGATGTGATGCGGATCGGGCACGAACAGCGCGAAGCACATCATGGCGCGCGTGTATTCGAGCACCAGCGCGTCGGGGCGTGAGAGCAGCATCTCGCTCTGGACGTCGCCGGGGGTGAATTCGAGGGTGCGGCGGTCGCCGTCGGTGCGCACCAGGGGCGGGCGGTCGTCGAGGGATGCGGGGCTGTCTAGGGGAGCGGGCATGCGGCAAAGTATATGCGAGCGGCGCGCCCGGTCGGCGCCGCCCGCATCGTGGTATCAGGAGCCAGGCCCCATCAGCGGCACCACGCCAAAGATGACGGCGGCCACCAGCATCACCAGCGAGGCCGAGATCGACCAGATCAGGGTATAGCGCTGATGATCGCCAAATTCGACCTTGCACATGCCGACCAGCAGATAGGTAGAAGCGACCAGGGGACTGAGCAGGTGCACCGGCTGGCCGATGACCGAGGCGCGGCCGATCTCCGCCGCCGTGATGCCATACACCTCGGCCGCCTTGGCCAGCACCGGCACCACGCCGAAATAGAAGGCGTCGTTCGAGATGAAGAAGGTGAACGGGATGCTCAGCAGGCCGGTGACGATCGCCATATAAGGCCCCATCCAGTCCGGCACCGCCGCGATCACGCTCAGGGCGATGGCGTCGACCATTTTCGTGCCCTGCAGGATGCCGACGAAGATGCCGGCCGCGAAGATCAGCGACACCACCGGCAGCACATTGGCCGCATGCGCCTCGATGCGTGCCTTCTGCGCTTCCAGCCCCGGATAGTTCACGGTGATGGCGATGGCGAAGAAGATCATGAACAGCACCGGCAGCGGCAGGGCGCCCAGCACCAGCAGCACCAGCAGCGCCACGGTCAACAGGAAGTTCACCCAGATCAGTTTGGGACGCGCGGTGTCGCGCGAGGACACGCCGACCGGCGGTTCGTCGCCACCGCCGGAACCACCCGATCCAGCCGATCCACCGGCGGCGCCGGCATCCGCTTCGATGCGGCCGGCCGAGAAGGCGTGCACATTGCCTTCGCGCGTGGCGGCGGCTGGAGCGGCGCTCCATTGGCCGGTGGTGCCGTTCATGCTGCCGGCCACCGCGAGTTCAGCGAATGCCGGCTGCAGGACAGGCGCTGGCGCCGCTTTCCTGACTTCGGCCCTGGCCTGGCCCGGCAGGCTCACGATGCCCAGGCGCTTGCGCTCCTTCATGCCCAGCATATAGGCCACGAACAGCACCCACACGGCAGTCACCGCCATCGCCGGGATCATCGGCACGAAGATGTCGCTCACGTCCACGCCCAGCGCGGTGGCGGCGCGCGCCGTCGGGCCGCCCCACGGCAGGATGTTGAAGACGCCGCCGGCCAGCATGATGACGCAGGCCATCACCAGGCGGCTCATCCCCAGGCGCATGTACAGCGGGAGCATGGCCGACACCGTGATCATATAGGTGGTGGCGCCGTCGCCGTCGAGCGAGATGAACATCGCCAGCGCGGCGGTGCCGACCACGATCTTCATCGGGTCGCCCTGCACCAGTTTCAGGATGATGCGCACGACCGGATCGAACAGGCCGGCGTCGATCATGATGCCGAAATACAGGATGGCGAACATCAGCATGACGCCGGTGGGGGCCAGCGAGCGGATCCCGTCCAGCATCATCGGGCCCAGGCCCGCGCCGAAGCCGCCGATCAGGCCGAAGGCGATCGGCACGACGATCAGCGCGACCAGCGCCGGCAGGCGCTTGGTCATGATCAGGAACATGAAGACGACGATCATCGAATAGGCGAGGATGGTCAGCATGTCATGCTCCGCGAGGGAAAAGGGATGGCGTGGCCAGGACGGCGCGCGCGAAAGCCGGCTGCTTCATGATGTCTCCGATCGTTGTCGTTGTGGGGTAGGCCCCCGTTTTCGCCAACTATAGGCCGCGCAAGCTTTCAATCAGCTTTCAATCAGCTTTCAGCGCGCGGCGCATCGAAGATCACCTCGACTTTCAGGCCGCCGGCGTCCGCGCGCCCGAGCGCCAGCGTGGCGCCGTGCAGGCTGGCGACGTCGCGCACGATCGCCAGCCCCAGCCCGGTGCCGCCGGGATTGGCTTCCAGCGTGGACTGGGCACGGTAGAAGGGCATCACCACCTTGTCGATCTCGGCCTCGACGATGCCGGGGCCGCTGTCGCTCACCGCCAGCACGACACGATCGTCGCGCCGTCCCACCCACAGCAGCACGCTGCCGCCCGCCGGCGTGTAGCGGATCGCATTGTCGACCAGGTTCGCCACCAGTTCGTGCAGCAGCAATTCCTGGCCGACGACCGTGGTGTCGGCGTCGGTCTCTGCCTCGAGCGCCAGGTCGATGCCTTTCTGCACCGCCGGCAGGGCCAGCTCCAGGCCCACCTGGCGCGCAATGGCCTCCAGCGCCACCGGCTGCGCCTGCTCCGAGCCGCCGCCATGCTCGATGCGCGCCAGCACCAGCAGGCGGTTGGCCAGGTGGATGGCCGAGTCGGTGGTGCCGGCGATCGACGCGACGATGGCGCGCATCGCCGCCGGATCGTTTTCACGCAGGGCCAGCGCGGCCTGGGTCTTGAGCACCGCGAGCGGGGTGCGCAGCTGGTGCGAGGCGTCGGCGATGAAGCGGCGCTGGCTGGCGATCAGGTCCTGCATGCGCGCCATGGTGCCGTTCATGGCCGCCACCAGCGGCCGCACCTCCTTGTGGACCAGGGCCTGGTCGATGGTCGACAGGTCGGACAGCGGACGCGTCTCGACCTCGTTCTTGAGCCGCATCAGCGGCCGCAGCACCAGGCGCACCGCGAACCACACCAGCGCCGCCACCGCCAGCACCAGCAAGGCCTGGCGCCACAGGGTGTTGAGCAGGATATCGCGCGACAGGGCGTTGCGGGCGTCGAGCGTCTCGCCGACCTGGATCAGGGCGATGCCGCGCATCGAATCGTCGTAGACCGGCTGCAGCAGGGCCGCGATGCGCACCGGTTCGCCGTTGTAGGTAGCGTGGTAGAAGCGCACCAGGGCCGGATACAGGTCGCTGCGCGGCACATTGGCCGGCACCGGCGGCAGGTCGCCGTAGCCGCTGACGGTCTCGCCATCCAGGCCGGTGACCTTGTAGTAGATGCGGCCCAGGGTATCGGTCTCAAAACTGTCCAGCGCCACATAAGGGACGTTGGCGACCACCTTGCCGTCTCTCACCGTCACGCGCTCGGCCAGCGCGCGCGTGGACGACAGCAGCGAACGGTCGTAGGCCACGTCGGCCGCTTCCAGCGCGTCGCGGTACAGCGACACGGCATTCGCCGCGACCAGCGCCACCAGCGGCAGGATCAGCCAGCGCAGCAGCTGCTGGCGCAGGCTGCCGAGCGGCCGCGCCGCGGCGCGTTGCAGCAGGGAGATGCGCTGGGCCATGGCCTCAGGCGGGCTTTTCTTGCATCAGGTAGCCGATGCCGCGCAGGGTGACGATGGCGGCGTCGCCGCCAGGGCGTTCGAGCTTCTTGCGGATGCGGTGGATGTATAGCTCGATGGCGTCCAGGTTGGCGTCGTCGCTCAGGGCGAACACTTCCTGGAACAGCTTTTCCTTCGACAGCGCGCGGCCCGGCCTCGCGATCAGCGCCTCGAGCACCGCGTGCTCGCGCGGCGTCAGCGCCAGCGGCTCGCCGCAATAGGAAAACATGCGCGAGACCGTGTCGAAGGCGAGCTGGCCGCAGCGGTGCACCAGCGCCTCGTTGCCGCTGCGCCGGCGCAGCAGCGCCTTTACGCGCGCTTCGAGCTCGGCCAGCTCGAACGGCTTGGCCAGGTAGTCGTCGGCGCCCAGGTTCAGACCCTGCACCTTGTCTTCCAGGCCGCCGCGCGCGGTCAGGATCAGCACCGGCGTGCCGCCGCGCGCGCCGCCGCGGGCGCGCAAGCGGCGCAGCACGTCCAGGCCATCCATGCGCGGCAGGGTCAGGTCCAGGATCACCAGCGCGTAGTCCTGGGTGTGCAGCAGGGCGTCGGCATCGGCGCCGGTGCTCGCGCATTCGACGGTCAGGTGGGCGTCGCGCAGCGCCTTCGACACCCAGTGCGACAGCTCGACATGGTCTTCAACTAGCAGGATTCTCATCGCGCCAGTGTAAGCGGAAAGGGCGGGTGGCGGAAAGGGCGCTGATTGAAAGCAAACTGAAAGCTGGCGGCGCATATAGTCGAGCGATAAAGCAGCACAACCATAACAAAATCCGGAGACACCATGAAGCAGTCGGCCCTCGCGCTCGCCGTCCTGGCAGCGCTTTCCCTGAACCATTCCGCCCACGCCCAGAGCAACGTACAGGTCTATGGCCTGATCGATGCCGGCGTCGAATACGTCAACCATGCCGGCGAGGACGGCGGCAACATGGTGCGCGTGATCTCGGGCGGCAAGAATACCTCGCGCTGGGGTTTTCGCGGCAGCGAAGAACTCGGTGGCGGCCTCAAGGCGATCTGGCAGCTCGAAGGCGGCATCCTGATGGATACCGGTGAAAGCGACGGCGCCGTGTTCAAGCGCCAGGCCTGGGTCGGCCTGGACGGTTCGCTCGGGCGCCTCGTGATCGGCCGCTCGTTCACCACCACCTATGAACTGGTGATCAAGTTCGATCCGCTGGGCTTCGCCCCCAATTATTCCTGGGCCACCGGCGCCAGCGCCACCGGGCCGTCGAAGTACGGCATGACGACCCAGTTCGACAACCTGGTCAAGTACACCGGTAAAAGCGGCGGCTTCACCTATGGCGCCACGGTCGGCCTGGGCGAGCGCTCGGGCAGCCTGGCCGAAGGCCGCAAGCTGGCGCTCGGCGGCTCGTGGTTCGGCGATGGCGGCCTGGGACTGATGGCCTCCTACGAACAGGTCAACGGCAATGCGGTAGCCGGCATGGCGGCGCGCGACGAGACCCGCGCCTACCACCTCGGCGCCGACTACCGCAGCGGCAAGTGGCGCTACAGCGCCGGCATGCGCGGCTACAAGCTCGATGCCGCCCGCGCCGGCGCCGACCTGCGCGCCGACACGTATTGGGGCGGGATCTCGCGCACGATCGACAACGTGACCCTCACTGGCGCCGTCTATCACGTGAACACGAAGGACGTGCCGACCGTCGAGGATGCCGACCCGACGATGTTCGTGGCGCGCGGCATGCTGGCGCTGTCCAAGCGCACCGATCTTTATCTGTCAGTGGCGCATGCGAAGGCCGACCACGGCCAGCTCGTCGGCCTGTCGCGCGACGACCCCGGTTTCGGCGCGACCCAGAGCGGCGTCACGGCCGGCATGCAGCATCGTTTCTGACCCGGGCCGACGTTGGCGCTATGATGCACACCATGAACTTCGTGCGTACTTTCCCGGCGATCCTCGGCATGGCCGCGGCCCTGGCCTGCCAGCCGGCTGCCGCCCAACTGGCCACCCAGCCGCGCGCCGAATGCCTGATCCCGTCCAAGCCCGGCGGCGGGATGGATCTGACCTGCAAGCTGGCCCAGAAAGCCCTGCACGGCCAGCCCGGGGCGCCCGAGCTGCAACTGAGCTACCTGCCGGGCGGCGTGGGGGCCGTGGCCTGGCACACCATCGTGTCGCAGCGCCGCGCCGAAGCCAATACCCTGGTCACCTTTTCCGGCGGTTCGGTGCTCAATCTCGCCCTCGGCAAATTCGGCGACGCCGACGTTGACGACGTGCGCTGGGTGGCGGCCTTCGGCGCCGACTACGGCATGATCGCGGTGCGCGCAGATTCGCCCTGGCAGTCGCTCGACGACCTGTTGAATGCCCTGAAGCGCGATCCTAAAAAAGTCTTGATCGGCATGTCCGGCACGGTCGGCAGCCAGGACTGGATCAAGATGGCGCTGCTGGCGCAGATGGCCGGCATCGACCCGCGCAAGATGCGCTTCGTCGCCCTCGAGGGCGGCGGCGAGCAGTTCATCGCGATGCAGGAAAATCACGTACAGGCGGTGTCGGGCGACACCTCCGAAGCCTTGCTGTACACGGGCGGTGGCAAGGTGAGGGTGCTGGCGGTGCTGTCGGAACAGCGGCTGCCGGGGGCATTGGCCGGTGTGAAGACCGCGCGCGAGCAGGGCTATGACGTGGTCTGGCCCGTGATCCGCGGCGTGTGGATGGGGCCGGACGTGCGCGAGGCCGACTACCGGCGCTGGGTGCAGGCTTTCGATAATATGGAAGCCAGCCCGGAATTCGCCGACAAACGGGCCCGGGCCGGGCTGTATCCGTTCTCGCTCACCGGCGATGCACTGACGCGGTATATCAAGCAGTCGGTCGCCGGCCACCACCGCCAGGCGCGGCAATTCAAGCTGCTGCGCGAACGCTAGTTCAGGACTGGCGGCGACGACGCAGTGCCCCGACGCCCAGCAGACCCGCACCCAGCAGGGTGATGCTGGCGGGTTCCGGGACGTCGACAGGAGGCTCATCGATGGCGGCGCCAACCGTCAGGTTGTCGAGACTGGCGAAGTTGGGCAGGCCCTCGCTGCTGAGGGTGATGGAGGCGATGGCGACGTCCGACGTAAAGCCGCGGTAGCTGTCGTCGAGCGAGTCGGGGGTGAAGCGCGTGATCGTGCCGTCGCTGAGCGCGATGATGATCTCGGCCGCGCGCAAGGCCAGGTCGACACCGGTATTGTAGAAATTGGCGCCGAAAGCGGTGACGTCGGCGCCCGTGAACGAGATGGTCAGCGAACTTGCGGAAGTCGAGGTTCCCACGAAGTCGCCGTTCCCGAACAGGCCCCGCCCGGCAAAGACCGTATAGGCATAATCGCCCTGCGCGTAGTCCAGCACGCGCGGCGCGTTCGCAATCGCGGTGTTGAAGGTTTCGGTGTAGGCGCCTCCCGCCACCTGCGACAGGAAAGAGGCGGACGAGGTATGGACGACGGCGGCATGGGCGGGTGCGAGCAAGGCAAGTGCAAGCAATGCAAAAGCATGTTTCATGGCGATCCTTTCAGGTTGGGGAGGTTGCATTTCGATAAACACAATGCCGCGGTTTGGCATGTATTGACAACAACGTCGACCCAGCGCAAATGGATGCGGACTCGCATGCGGTGCGACGGCGCGGCGCGGTGCACAATGACGATTGCGCTGCAATCGACAGTGCCGGCACCCGCTAACGCGTATACTGTCGCTCCGTCATTGAAACCAGGATTAGAAACGCAATGAACAGTGCCCCGATTTCCCAGACGCTCCGCTCGCTCGTCCGTTCCCTGCCGCGCACCGGCATCACCCTCAGCGAACTGATACAGCGCGTCGGTAACGATGGCCTGCTGATCCTGGTCACCCTGCTGACGCTGGTGTTCCTGATCCCGGTGTCGATTCCCGGCGTGAGCACCGTGTTCGGCGCCGCCATCCTGCTCATCAGCGTCAGCCGCCTGTTCGGCCGCAACCTGTGGATCCCGTCCAAGATCGAGCACCGCATCATCGGCACCCGCAAGCTGCGCCCGCTGCTGCGCAAGGCCTTGTCGTGGCTGAAAAAGCTCGAGCGGGTCAGCCGTCCGAACCGCATCCAGTGGCTGGTGGCGAGCGGCACCATGGCAGTCATCAACAACCTGGCCCTGATCCTGGGCGCCGTGCTGCTGATGATGCCTTTCGGTCTGATTCCATTCAGCAATACCTTCCCGGCGGTGGCGATCCTGTTCCTGGCCATCGGCCTGCTGCAGCGCGACGGCCTGTGCATCCTGCTGGGCCACGTCAGCAATGTCGTGACGATCCTGTATTTCGCCGTCCTGATCGGCGGCGGCGGCCTGGCCATCCGCGAGGTGTTCAACCGCTTTGCCGGCTGAGGTTGATGTCCCGGAGCAACGTCGGGGCGGAAGAGTTGGCTTGTTGCAAAGCATCTTCTTCTGATAAGCTGGCCGCTGCGACGAAAGAGCCCATGTTCCTGGACCATCCCACCATGACCGCGACCAATGCCGCGGCCGAGCCTGACCGCCTGGAGCGGCTGCAGCGCGTGTACGGCTACGCGGCGGCGCTGGCGGACGGCTCTGGAGATGGCGGTTTCGTCGATAAAGTCACCCAGCTGCACGATCACAAGGGCACCCTGATCGTGTTCTGGCACGAACCGCCCCTGGATGCGGAGCGGGACTATTTCACCCGCGCCTGGGCCAGCAAGGTCGGCGACGGCACCCTGAACGTCGAACATGAGTACTGACACAATGATGCTGGACGCGTCGACCATGGTCCTGGTACTGGCATTGGGCAACCTGACCCTGTGCGCGCTGCTGACCTTCTTCAATCACGGACCGACCCGCTCGCCGGCGCTGGTGCTGTGGAGCCTGTCGAAACAGATCCAGGGCGGCGCGTGGCTGCTGCTGGCCCTGGGCGATGCCGGCGTGGTGCCGGCCCCGATCGCGGTGCCGGGCGGCTATGCCTTGCTGTTCGCCGGCGTGGCGGTCGAAGGCGGCGCCTCGTGGGAAGCTGCGCGCCGACGCGGCTGGCGCACCCCGACCATCATCGTCGGCGGCCTCGCCATCCTGGGCTTCTTCCTGTGTTACCTGATCGACGAGGAAGCCTTGCGCGCCGTGGCGGCCTCGCTGCTGCTGGGCGGCTTCTATTTCTCGGGCGCGCTGGCCCTGGCCTGGCGCTGGCGCGACGTCAGCCTGCTGCAGCGCTTCCTGGCGCTGGCCAGCATGGCGCTGGCCCTGGTGGTGGCCTCGCGCGGCCTGTCGGTGCTGCTGCTTCCCGGCGGCTGGGGCTGGCTGACGAGCGAGCTGCTGGGCCAGTTATCCAGCGGGGCGCTGTACCTGCTCATGCTCGGCAATGCCTTCGGCGTGCTGCTCCTGACGCGCGAACGCCTGCAGGACGCGCTCGAGCGCGCCGAGGTGGTCGATCCGCTGACCGACGCGCCGAACCGGCGCGGCTTCTTCCAGCTGCTGGCGCCGTGGATGGCGCTGGCGCGCCGCCCGGGCATGCCGACCGCGCTGGTGGTGTTCGATCCGGACGGTTTCAAGCGCGTCAACGACAGCTACGGCCATCCGGCCGGCGACGTCGTGCTGCGCCAGATGGTCGAGCTGTGCCGGCGCCAGCTGCGCGACAGCGACCAGCTGGGGCGCGTGGTCGGCGTGGAGTTCGCGCTCCTGCTGCCGCGCACCAGTCTCACCGAGGCCGCGCTGGTGGCCGAGCGCATCCGTGCCGCGCTCGAGTCAACGCCGTTCAAGGGCGAGCGCGCGATGATCAAACTGACCGCCAGCTTCGGCGTTACCACCATCCGCCCCGAGGACAGCACCACGACCCTGTTCCAGCGCGCCGACGAAGCCTTGCAACAGGCCCGGCAGGCGGGACGCAACCGGGTGGAGCTGGCCAGCGAGACGCTGGCCGAGGTTTGAGCGGTCTCGCTTAAGAAAGAGTTCGCATCGCGCCGTCACGCGCATGTCACGGACGCGGCTTATCCTGCGGCCTGTTCAAAGGACATGCCATGCAAGCCTCATCGATCGAATCACCTGAACCACCTGTCTATGCCGCCGTCGAGCTGGGCTCGGACAGTTTCCGCCTGCACGTCGGACATGTCGAGGACGGCGTGCTGCGCCTGGTCGCCACCATGGCCGAGCCGGTCCGGCTGGCCGCGACGCTCGACGAGGACGGCATGCTGTGCACGGCCGCGATGCGGCGCGCGCTGGACTGCCTCGACGCCTTCCGCGGTGCGCTCGATGCCTGGCGCCCGCAGGCGGTGCGCGTGGTGGCCACCTCGGCCCTGCGCATGGCGCGCAATGCGGCGCTGTTTCTGCCCGCGGCCGGCAAGGCGCTGGGCCGGCCGATCGAACTCATCGCGGGCGACGAGGCCGGGCGCCTGGTCTACCTGGGCGTGGCGGCCTCGCTAGGCGCACAGGACACCGCTGCGCGGCTGGTGGTGGATATCGGCAGCGGCTCGACCGAACTGGTGCTGGGGCAGGGCGCCGCGATCCGGCGCATCGAATCGTTCGCCGTCGGCGCCGTGCGCCAGAGCCTGACCTTTTTCCCGGATGGGCGCCTGGACGCGACCGGTTTCGACGCCGCGGTGCGTTCGAGTCGCAGCCGCTTCGCCGAGGCCCGGCTGGGAGTGCCGCGCTGGCAGCAGGCGTATGGCGCCTGCGGCACGGTGCGCGCGCTGGCCGAGATCGCGCAGTTGCACGGCGAAGAAGGACTCTTGCGCCGTGCCGACCTCGAGCGCCTGCGCGCTGACTTCATCGGGATCGGCCACGTGGCCGGCGTGCGCCAGGCCTATCCGGCGGCCGAGCGCGCCTCGCACCTGCCGGGTGGGCTGGCGATCTTGATCGGTTTGATGGAAGAACTCGACATCGCCGAGCTGGTCGCGGTGCAGGCCGGCCTGCGCGTGGGCGCTCTGTGGGATTTGCACCAGCGGGCGGCGGCGGTAGGCCCCGCCGCGCTGGTCGATTCGTTAGCGCATCCGCTCGGCGTCGCCTGACGCCTCGGTGGCCGGCGCCTGCGGCGGCGGCACGGTCAGCAGCGCGGTGCCCGGCGGCTCGTCGCGCAGCCAGCCGAACAGGATCGCCATCATCAGCGGGCCGACGAACAGGCCGATCACGCCCAGGGTCGAGACGCCGCCCAGCAGGCCGAACAGCACCGCCAGGAAGGGCAGGTTGACGCGCTGCCCGATCAGTTTCGGGCGGATGAATTTATCGACCAGGAACAGCTCGACCGCGCCCCAGGTGAACAGGCCCAGCGCCTCGGCCGAATGGCCCTGGCCGAACAGCAGCAGCGAGACCATCGTGAACGACAGCGGGGCGCCGCCCGGAATCAGGGCCAGGTAGCCGGTGATCACGCCCAGCAGCACCGGGGCCGGCGCGCCGGCCACCCAGTAGGCCACGCCCAGCACGATGCCTTCCAGGATCGCGATCGAACCGAGTCCCAGCGCGGTGCCGCGTACCGACAGCGGCAGCACGCGCCGCAGCTTGGTGTACTGGTCGGGCAGCAGGCGCGCGCCGGCGCGGTCGATGTAGTGCATGACGGCCGAGCCGTGCACATACAGCACGAACAGCGTGAGCAGGGTGAGGAACAGGTACAGGGCGTTGGCCAGGATCGTCGAACCCCAGACGCGCGCGGTGTCGGTCAGGTGCGGCATGAAGTCGCCCACCGTGGTGCGTACCAGCGCGTTGAGTCCGCCCGGCACGGCGAGATGCTCGAGCCACCATTTGACGGCCGGTTCGGCTACCAGCGGCAGGTTGGCCAGCCAGTCCGGCACCGGCACCCCGGTCTGGTTGAAGCTGATGAGCATACGCTGCAGGCTGGCCAGCTCGTAGGTGAGCGTATGGAACAGCAGCACCGACGGCCCGACAAAGCTGACGATCAGGAGCAGCAGCATGAAGCTGGCGCTGGCCAGCGGCGCCCAGCCGCGCCGGAGCAGGCGCTGGTGCAACGGCCAGGTGATCACCGCCAGCAGGCCGGCCCAGGCGATCGAGCCGACGAAATGTTGCAACAGGAAGGCCAGGGCGATGGCGAACAGCACCGGCAGGATCAAATGAGCTTTGTTGCGCATACTGGCCCGGATTGAATCACGTTTTCCTCAAAAAGTTTCTACGTCGCGCAGAGTTTACAGCAGAGTTGTCCGCTCGAAAGAATAATACAGGATGCATTCCCATAAAAGCGGAGTTTACAGAATGAATACTTCTGAAAAACAGGAAGCCGCTCCTATGAAGATCGTATTGTGACACCGATCGGCGCCGGCGGCAGCAAGCGCGCGCGGTATGTACGGCGTCCTGCGGGAAGCGGCTAAATCGTTTATACTATTTGGCCTCGCAACGATGGAGCAGCACCATGCCACGCAAGCCGGCGACCGCGCCCGAACCAGCAGCAACGCGCGCGCAGCGCCCCAAGGCGAAGAGCGCCATTCCAAAGCCGGCGGTCAGGACCCTGGCGAAGGCCGCGACCAAGCCTGCAGCCAGGCCGGCCGCCAAGGCCACCAAGGCCGCGACGGCAAAGGGTGGAATCAAGGCCGCGGTCAAGTCGGCCGCCAGGGCGCTTGCGAATCCGCCGGCCAGGAAGGCAGTAGCCAAGCCAGGGGGGAAGGTCGTGGAACGCGCTCCTGTCCTGGATGCGCGCCCGGTGCTGGTGCGCGACAGCTTCACCATGCCCGAGCAGGAATACGCGGTGCTGCTTGAAGTCAAGCAGGCCTGTTTGCGGGCCGGCATCGACGTCAAGAAGAGCGAGCTGCTGCGCATCGGCGTCGCCCTATTGGGCCAGCTCGACGTGGCCACCCTGCAGGGCGTGCTGGCGGCGCTGCCCCAGCTCAAGACCGGGCGTCCGCCGGCGCAGGAGTAAACACGCGCTAGTGGATCGCCGACGCGCTCGTCAATTCCTTGAGTTCGCGGATCGGGATATTCGATTTTTCGTGCATGCGCAGCAGGATCGTCGCGCCGACATTGAGTTTGCGGTGGCGGATCTTGCTGATGATCGGCGGCTGCACTTCGAGCACGCGGCACAGCTCCGCGTCGTTCTTCAGCTGCAAACGCTCGATCAGGGTATCGAGCAGTTTGTTGGGTACGAAACTCGAGGGCTCGAGCGCCCGCGCTCGATGCATGGCCTCGAGCATTTCCTGTTTTTTCTGTCGTACGGTCATGTCGATTCTCCAATATGAAAACATGATTCAAGACAGATCGACTGTTCTGGAAAACGATCCACGCCTGTTGTATTCGCTTTATCGCGGCGGGTCGTTGTGATATTACTACGATTATGTTGCGCACGATTCGCGAAATTTAACTAAAAATGCCGCAATTGTTCGTTTCTTCCAAGAACTTATGCTAATTTCAGTCCGGAATGCGTCAGTAGCAGCACCTTGTCGGCCATGGCGGCCGCGGAGTGGGAGTGGGTGACCATGATGGCCCCGGCGCCGTGGGCGCGGGTCTCATGGCGTAATAGCTGGAGGATGACGTCGGCCGTTTCCGGATCGAGGTTGCCGGTAGGTTCATCCGCGAGCAGCAGGGCCGGGCGGTGCACCAGGGCGCGCGCGATCGCCACCCGCTGCAGTTCGCCGCCCGAAAGCTGGCGCGGGAAATCGTCGCCCCGTCCTTGCAGACCGACGGCGTCCAGCATCAGCTCGGCCCGCCCGGCGGGCTCCTTGTTGAGCAGCAGCGGCAGCGCCACGTTCTGGCGCAGGGTCAGGTGCGGCAGCACATGAAAGGCCTGGAAGATGAAGCCCATGCGGGTGCGCCGCAGGCGGGTGGCGGCATCGTCGTCGAGGCTGGACATCGGCGCGCCGTCCACGATCACCTGGCCGGCGTCGGGCGTGTCGAGGCCCGCGATGAGGTTGAGCAGGGTGGACTTGCCGACACCCGATTCGCCCATGATCGCCACGAACTCGCCGGCCTGGAAAACATGCGACAGCTGCGCCAGCACGGTGCGGCCGCCGTAGGATTTGGTGAGCTGGTCGAGTTCGAGCATGCAGTTGATACCGGTCTATCGGGTCAGGGCGCGCCGCAGCGCGTAACTGGCCGCATCGACCAGGGCCACCAGCACCAGCATCGCGATCACCACGGTGGCCGCGCTGGGCATCTGGAACAGCGACAGGTGGTACTTGAGCATCTGGCCCAGGCCGCCGGCCCCGACCACGCCAAGCACCGCCGCCGCGCGAATATTGTTCTCCCAGCGGTACAGCGTATACGACAGCATCTGCGGCAACGCCTGGGGCAGCGTAGCGTACAGGAACGCCGCCAGCGGCCGCGCGCCATTGGTGCGCAGGGTCTCTTCGGCATGCGGTTCGACGTTTTCCAGGGCGTCGGCGAACAGCCGGCCCAGCACCCCGGCCGTGTGCGCGGCCAGCGCCATGGTGCCGGCCATCGGCCCCAGTCCGGCCAGCACCAGCAGCACCGCGGCCCACACCAGTTCAGGAATCGAGCGCAGCACATTGAGCACCAGGCGCGTGGCGGCGCGCGCCACGCGGCCCAGGCGTCCGGCGCCGGCCAGCGCCAGCGGCAGGCCGACGATGGCGGCGAGCAGGGTGCCGATGGCCGACATGGCCAGCGTCTCCCACAGCGCGCCCAGCGTCTTGACGAGGAAGGGCGTGCTGGTCTCGGGCGGCGCGAAGCCGGCCAGGAATTCGCGCGCCGAATCGACCGCCTCGGTGGTGAAGAAGGCGCTCCACTGCAGCGGCAGCGAGGCGAAGCTCGCCACCACCAGGGCCGAGAGGCCAAGCAGGATCAGCCAGCTCGTGAGGTCGCGCGGCGGAGCCGGTGGCAACGTAGATTGCTTCATCCGAGCCTCCGGCGCAGCAGTTTCGACACCAGGTCGGCCGCCGCCACCAGCAGCACGAACATGATCAGCATGGTGGCGACTTCGCCGCCGGCCATCATCTTGGTCGATTCGTCCAGGCGCTGGCCCAGGCCGCCGGCGCCGACGAAGCCCATCACCGCCGAGCCGCGGATCGCGCACTCCCAGCGGTACACCGTGTACGACACCAGTTCGGCGCTCGAATCGGGCAGGGCGCCGTACAGCAGCGCCGGCAGGCGAGCGCTGCCATTGGCGAGCAGGACGTCGGTGGCGTGGGCGTCGCTCGACTCGAGGATCTCGGCATACACCTTGGCCAGCATGCCGCTGTATGACAGGGCGATTGCCAGCACGCCGGCGGTCGGCCCGAGGCCGACGATGCGCACGAACAGCAGCGCCCACACGAGTTCCGGCACCGAACGCAGGATCATCAGGATCCAGCGCAGGCCCTGGCGCACGAGCGCCGCGAACGGATGGACGCGGCCGGTGCCCAGGCGCGAGATCGACAGGCGTTCGGTGATGACGAAGGTGGCGGGAATCGCCACCAGCAAGGCCAGCGTGAGGCCGGCGGTGGCGATCGCCACCGTCTGCCAGGTCTCGCGCAGCACCATGGCCAGGAATTCAGGGTCGGTGGCGGGCACCAGGAAATCGGACAGGAACATCCCGGCCGCGCGCAGGCTTTGCGCATCGAACAGCAGCCAGGGCTTGAATTCGGCGCCCGCCAGCAATGGGTACAGCAGGACGATGAAGATCGCGGCCCAGGTGACGCGGTTGCGCCACGCGGGATCGCGGTGAAGAACTGCTTGATCGGACATTAGAAGCAAACGCCCATCAGAAGCAGGCGCCGACGGCGATCTGGCCGGGTGTGTCGTGCGGTGTTTCAGGCGGCATGTCGACCTGCTCATTGGCGTACAGCTCGGCGATCATGGCGTCGCTGACGTCGTCGCGCGCCGCATCGAACACGATGCGGCCGTCGCGCAGGCCGATCAGTCGCCCGAACTGCTCGCGCGCCAGGTCGACCTGGTGCAGGCTGCAGACCAGGGTCGCACCCCGTTGTTGCGCTTCCTGGCGCAAGGTGGCCAGGGTGTGGCGCGCCAGCGCCGGGTCGAGCGCCGAGATCGGCTCGTCGACCAGTAGTGCTTCGGCGCTCGATAACAGCAGGCGCGCCAGGCCGCAGCGCTGACGTTCGCCGCCCGACAGGCGGTCGACCCGCGCATACAGTTTGTCGCCCAGCGAAAAGCGCGCCAGTGCGGCGTGCGCGGCGTCGGGATCTTGTGGACGCACCAGCGAGGCAAGGGCCTGCCACAGCGACCAGTGCGGCAGGCGCGCGGCCAGCACTGCCGTCACCACGCGCTGGCGCGGCGGCAAGGGCGGCGCCTGCGGCGCCAGGAACAGGCGCGAGCGCAGGTGGTGGCGCTCTGCGCCGGTCAACTGCCAGGGATCCTGGCCGAAGATTTCAAGCGTGCCCTCGGCCGGCCGGTGGGCGCAGGCGAGGGTGGACAAGAGGGTGGTCTTGCCGGCCCCGGAGGGGCCGATCAGGGCGACCTGCTCGCCGGCGCGGATCGTGAGGTCGAGCGCGTGCAGGGCCGGCGCGCGGCTGCCGGCCAGGTGGCGCACGGTCAGATTGCGCAGGCGGTAGGTCGCCATGGTGAATCGCTTTCCCTGATTACTTCAGCAGGCCCGCATTGCGTGCGGCGGCCTCGATCGCGCCATAGTTGGCGGTCTTGGTCGGCACGAACCTGGTGGCGCGCTGCAGGTCGAGGATCTGCTTGCCTTCGGCGGTCGAGCCGTCCAGCGCCAGGAAGGCGTCGGTGATCTTTTTCTTGAGCGCCGGATCCATGTCGGTGCGCACGGTCCAGTTGTAGTCGAAGTAGCCCGGGGTGGTGTAGAACACGCGCACCTGTTTCGGATCGACCTTCTTGGTCTCGACCAGCTTTTCCCAGACCGAGATGTTCAGCGCGCCGGCATCGACCTTGCCGCCGGCCACGGCGGCCACGGTCGCGTCATGCGCGCCCGAGAAGGCGATGCGCTTCAGGTCGGTGTCCGGGTTGACTTTGGCTTGCAGCAGGAACGAGCGTGGCATCAGGTGGCCCGAAGTCGACGATTCCGAACCGAAGGCCAGGGTCTTGCCCTTCAGGTCTTCCAGCTTGGTGATGCCTGGCACGGTGGTGATGAAGACCGAACGGAATTTCTCGTCTTCCTCGCGCTGCACCAGCGGGGTGACCTGGCCCTTGCTGCGCACATTGGCTTGCACGAAGGTGAAGCCGCCGAACCAGACCATGTCGATCTTGCGGTTGATCAGGCCTTCGACCGAGGCGGCGTAGTCCGTCACCGGGGTGAATTCGACCTTCAGGCCGGTGGCCTTGGCCAGGTATTCGCCCAGCGGCTTGAACTTGCGCTGCAGTTCGGTCGGCGATTCGTCGGGGATGGCCGAGACGCGCAGCACGCCATTGCTCTGGGCCGAAGCGGCGCCGGCGATCAGCATCGTGCCAGCAGCGGCTGCGCACAGGGTTTTCAGGACGTGACGGCGAATGGACATGGTCATGGAAGCTCTTATGGGTGACGAAGTACCGGTAAAAGTACTGGTTAATGAAACGTGGAAACGAATTATAAATGCCCGACAGTCCGGGATGGGTATTCCACGTGGCAAAAGACCACTGTTTTCCCACTATGCAACGGCGGGTATTTACCGGCACGCTAGAATTGTGGCGCGCACAGCAAAAATAGAGAATCCGCTATGATGGATAAAACAGCAATACATAGACGTTAAACTCATATGCCATCTCGCATGGTGCGGCGTGGCGGCACGAATGATAAACCTTATGCTGACATCCTGCACATCGGACAAGCCCATGGCTGCCTCCACCTCCGCAATCGCCAACGCCCACGATGCACAAGAGCTGCACGCAGGCCTCGGCGCGGCTGAACCCTGCATTTCGCCCAAATTCCTGTACGACGCGCTCGGCTCCAAGCTGTTCGAGGCGATCTGCGAACTGCCCGAGTATTATCCAACCCGCACCGAGGCGGCGATCTTCGAGCGCCATGGCGCCGAGATCGCGCGCGTGGCCGGCAGTGGCGCCACCATGATCGACCTCGGCGCCGGCAACTGCGCCAAGGCCGCCAAGCTGTTTCCGCTGCTGCAGCCGGCGCAATATGTGGCGGTCGACATCTCCAGCGAATTCACGCATGACGCCCTGGCGCGCCTGCGCCAGCGTTTCCCGCAGATCGCGATGGAAGCGCTGGGCATGGATTTCTCGAACCGCTTCGAGCTGCCCGAGCTGGTGCGCGCCGAGCGCCGCCTGTTCTTCTATCCCGGCTCGTCGCTCGGCAATTTCACGCCCGAACAGGCGCACGAGTTCCTGATGCGCCTGCGCGCGCAGTGCGGGCCGGACGGCGGCATCCTGATCGGCATCGACCTGGCCAAGGACAAAGCCACGCTCGACGCTGCCTATGACGACGCGCTGGGCGTGACTGCCGCCTTCAACCTGAATATCCTGCGCCATGTGAACGGCTTGGTCGACGCCGACTTCGACATCCGCCAATGGCGCCACCACGGTTTCTACAACGCCGCGCGCGGACGCATCGAGATGCACCTTGAGGCGCGCACCGCGCAAGAGGTGCACTGGCGCGGCGGCGCGCGCCGCTTCGAAGCAGGCGACTGCATCCATACCGAGAACAGCTATAAATACCAGCAGGCCGACGCCATCGGGCTGCTGGAGCGTTCCGGTTTCGAGGCGACCCGCGTCTGGACCGACCCCCAGCGCTGGTTCGCGGTGATCCACGCACAGGCTATTTCCCTATGAATATGCTGCGCGACGAGGGCCTGCAGCGCATCTTCGCCGAAGTGCGCGGCCGTTCGCTGCACCTTGCCGAGGCGCTGTCCGACGAAGACTGCTGCGCGCAGTCGATGCCCGACGCCAGCCCGATCAAGTGGCACCTGGCGCACACCACCTGGTTCTTCGAGACCTTCATCCTCGAGCCGCGCGAGCCGGGTTTCGCGCCGTTCCACCCGGCGTTCAGGGTCATTTTCAATTCTTACTACAACGGCGTCGGCGACAAGCATCCGCGCCCGCAGCGCGGCCTGCTCACGCGGCCGGCACTGGGCGAGGTGAAGGCCTACCGCCACGACGTCGACCGCCGCATGGACGCCTTGCTGGCGCGCGGCATCGACGACGCGCTGGCGAGTTTGGTCGAACTGGGCCTGCAGCACGAGCAGCAGCACCAGGAGCTGATGCTTACCGACGTCAAGCACCTGCTGGCGCAGAATCCCCTGTATCCGGCCTATGCGGCCGATCCCCTGGCGGCCTCCCAGCCGGCGCCGCAGCTCGAGTGGCTGCCGTTCGAGGGAGGCCTGGCCGAGATCGGCCACAAGGGCACGGACTTTTGCTTCGACAACGAGCTGCCGCGCCACCGCACCTATGTGGCGCCGTTCGCGCTGGCCTCGCGCCTCGTCACCAATGGCGAGTATCGCGAGTTCATCGAGGCCGGCGGCTATCGCGACCCCGCCCTGTGGCTGGCCGAGGGCTGGGACCGGGTGTGTTCGGGCGAGATGTCGCATCCGCTGTACTGGATCGAGCAGGACGATGGCTGGCACGAGTTCACGCTGCACGGCGTGCAGCCGCTCGACCCCGAGCGTCCCGTCACCCACGTCTCGCTATACGAAGCCGACGCCTATGCGCGCTGGCGCGGCGCACGCTTGCCGACCGAGGCGGAATGGGAATTCGCGGCGCGCCAGGCCAGCCTGGGTGGGCTGCCGACCCATCATCCGGCGGCGGCCAGCGGCGCCGGCCTGCAGCAGATGTTCGGCGCCTGCTGGCAGTGGACGGGCAGCAGCTACGCGCCATACCCCGGCTATGCGCCGGCGCCGGGCGCCATCGGCGAATACAACGGCAAGTTCATGATCAACCAGTACGTGCTGCGCGGCTCGTCCTGCGCCACGCCCGAAGGCCATACGCGCGCCAGCTACCGTAATTTCTTCCCATCCGGCGCGCGCTGGCAGTTCACCGGCATCCGGCTGGCAAGATGAGCCGGCGGCGTGACTGGCGCGCGCGCCTGAAGGACCAGCGCGCCAATATCTACATCCTGTCGCATCCCCTCAAGTTCACCCTGCAGGTGTTGAAGGGCTTTCGCGCCAACCAGGGCCTGCTGCTGGCCGGCGCCGTTGCCTATTACGCACTGCTGTCGATCGTGCCCTTCCTGATGCTGGTGGTGGTGGTCCTGTCTCACTTCATCGACCCGCACGAATTGCTCGACACCTTGCGGCGCTACCTCGAACTGCTGGTGCCGGGGCAGTCGCGCCCGATCGTGACCGAGGTTGCCAACTTCCTGCAGGACCGCCAGCTGCTGACCTGGGTGCTGGCGCTGACCATGCTGTTTTTCAGCTCACTTGCGTTTACCGTGCTGGAAAATGCGATGAGCGTGATCTTCGTGCACCGGGTCGCGGTGCGGCGGCGCCACTTCATGGTCTCGGCCGTACTGCCTTATTGCTACATCCTGGCGCTGGGCATCGGCATCATGGTGGTGACCCTGGTTGCCGGCGCGCTGCAGGTGATGGGCTCCGAGAGCGTATGGCTGTTCAACTACAAGTGGTCGCTGGGCGGGGTGTCGGGGGTGTTGCTGTATCTGCTGGGACTGGCGGGCGAGATCCTGGTGCTGACCTCGATCTACCTGGTGATGCCGGTGGGCCGGCTGTCGATCTGGCACGCCTTCATCGGCGGCGCGACGGCGGCGCTGTTGTGGGAAGTCGCACGCCACGTGCTGGTCTGGTATTTCTCGACCCTGTCGCAGGTGAACCTGGTGTATGGCTCGATGACGACCGCGATCGTGGTGATGTTCTCGCTGGAGATTGCGGCCACCTTGTTGCTGCTGGGAGCCCAGGTGATCGCCGAGTACGAGCGGGTGGGGCAGTCCGGCGGCGGGGAGCCGCCGGCCAAGCCAACGTGCGATATTCCGCCGCTGGCGCGGGGTTGAAAAAAAGGGTGGACGGCATAGCCGCCCACCCTATTCATCATTTCGGATGTATTACTTTGCTTCGTCTTTCGGCTTGATCATCAGGCTGGCGATGCAGCTACCGGCGATCAGGACTGCCACGACGGTCAGCGAAGCCTGCACCGGGATGTGATACCACGGCATGATCAGCATCTTGACGCCGATGAAGGTCAGGACCATCGCCAGGCCATACTTGAGCAGGTGGAAGCGGTCAGCCACGTCGACCAGCAGGAAGTACAGCGCACGCAAGCCCAAAATCGCGAACATATTCGACGTGAACACGATGAACGGGTCGGTCGTGATCGCGAAAATCGCCGGGATCGAGTCCACCGCGAAGATCAGGTCGGTCACCTCGATCAGGATCAGCACCAGGAACAGCGGCGTCACGTAACGCAGGCCGTCCTTTTGCACGAAGAACTTCTCGCCATGGTCGCCGTCGGCCACGCGCAGGTGCTTGCGCGCCAGCTTCAGGATTGGGTTATTGGCCACATCCGGCTCTTCGTCGACCGCCACCAGCATGCGGATACCGGTGAACAGCAGGAAGGCGCCGAACAGGTACAGGACCCAGCTGAATTCACTCACGACCCAGGCGCCGGCGCTGATCATGACAGCGCGCATGATGATCGCACCCAGCACGCCATAGATCAGGACGCGGCGCTGGTATTGCTGCGGCACCTGGAAGGCGGTAAAGATCAGCAGGAACACGAAGACGTTGTCGACCGACAGCGCTTTCTCGATCAGGTAACCGGAGAAGAACTCGAGCGACTTCTGGCTCGCGATCTCGGGGCCGGCGGTGTCTTTCAGGTAGAAATACAGACAGGCGTTGAAGATCAGCGCCAGGCTGACCCAGACCAGCGACCAGATGCCGGCTTCCTTGACGCTGACCTTATGCGCCTTGTTGCCGCCGAAGACGAACAGGTCGAGTGCGAGCATGACCAGTACGAAGCCGACGAAGCCGGCCCACATCATGGGACTTGCGATGGTTTCCAATCCGTTCATCGGGCACTCCTTGTACTGACAGTGAGACGAGGGGGCATGACAGTCCTCCAATGGGTAAAAACCACACTATAGGTCGCACCAATACATCGTACAAATCGAATATAGTTTGATGTAACATCGAGTTTTTCGATCTTTACGCGAGAGCGCCTTGTCGACACTCAACTATAAACACCTGCGTTATTTCTGGATGGTAGCGAAAACCGGCAGCATTGCGCGCGCAGCCGAACAGCTCCACCTGACGCCGCACTCGATCTCGGGCCAGCTATCCGAGTTCGCCGACAGCCTGGGCGTGGAGCTGTTCCGCCGCGTCGGGCGCAAGCTCGAACTGACCGACACCGGGCGCCGCATCGTGAGCTATGCCGAAGCCATTTTCAATACGGGCGACGAGCTGCTGGAGCTGGTGCGCGACCAGGCTTTCGCGACCACGTCCTATCGCGTCGGTTGCGCCGATTCGGTGTCCAAGCTGATCGCCGTCGACCTGGTCGAGCCGGCGCTCAGGCTGAAAGACCCTGTCAAGCTGATCTGCCGCGAAGGGCGGCTGGACAGCCTGATCGCCGACCTGGCCGTGCACCGGCTCGACCTGGTGGTCGCCGACCGCCCGATCCCGGGCCACTTCAGCGTGCGCGCCTACAACCACTTGCTGGGCGAGAGCCCGATGACGGCCTTCTGCACCGAAGCGCTGGCGGCGGCGTTCGACCAGCCATTCCCGGCCTGCCTGCACAATGCCCCGATGCTGCTGCCAGGCGAGGATTTTGCGATCCACCAGCGCCTGCTGCGCTGGCTCGAGCGCTGCGACGTGCATCCGCGCGTGGTGGGGGAGTTCGACGACAGCGCCATGATCCAGGCCTTCGGCCGCTCGGGCGCCGGCGTGTTCTTCGCGCCGAGCGTGATCGCGGCCCAGGTCAGCAGCCAGTACGGCCTGGTCGCGTTGGGCGAGGTCGAGTCGGTGGTCGAGCAGGTGTATGCGATCACGACCGAGCGCCGCATGAGCCATCCGGCCACCGTGGCGATCAGCAGGCTGGCACGCGACAAGCTGTTTGCGCGTGGCGATGGCCGCAGTGAGAGTGGGGGCGACGGGGGAAGTGGCGACTGAAGGGCGCCGCGCGGCGCCCGGGTCGGTAATACGTCAGGCGCGAACGCTGACGCCGGCGGCGCCGGCGTCGATGCGGCCGACCACCGCCGCATCCGCAAACCCTTCGCGGGCGAACAGGGCCAGCACCTCGTCGACCGAGGCCGGATCGCAGGCCACCAGCAGGCCGCCCGAGGTTTGTGGATCGGTCAGCAGCGCGCGCTGGGCTGGGGTGAGGGCCTCGTCGAGCGCCACGTCCTTGCCGTAGGCATCCCAGTTGCGTCCCGAGGCGCCGGTGAAGAAGCCGTCGTGCGCCAGTTGCAGCACGCCGGGCAGCAGCGGGATCGCCGGCATGTCGAGTTGCGCATGCAGCTGGGCGCCGCGCGCGAGTTCGAGCAGGTGGCCCAAGAGGCCGAAGCCGGTGACGTCGGTCATGGCGTGCACGCCAGGCATGTCGGCCAGCAGGCGGCCCGGCTTGTTCAATTTGGTGGTGTTGGCGATCATGGCCGCATAGCCGTCCTCGCCCAGCACGCCCTTCTTGAGTGCGGCCGACAGCACGCCCACGCCCAGCGGTTTGCCCAGCACCAGCACGTCGCCGGCGCGGGCGGCGCTGTTCTTCTTGACCTTAGACGGGTGCACCAGGCCCATCACCACCAGGCCATAGATCGGCTCGACGGAATCGATCGTGTGGCCGCCGGCGATCGGGATGCCGGCTTCGCGGCAGATGGATGCGCCGCCTTCCAGGATCTGGCCGATGGTCTCGAGCGGCAGCTTGTTGATCGGCATGCCGACCAGGGCCAGCGCCATGATCGGGGTCCCGCCCATCGCGTACACGTCCGAGATCGCATTGGTGGCGGCGATGCGGCCGAAGTCGAACGGATCGTCGACGATCGGCATGAAGAAATCGGTGGTGGCGACCAGCGCCTGCTCGTCATTGAGCAGGTAGACCGCGGCGTCGTCCGAGGTCTCGATGCCGACCATCAGCTCCTTCGGCAGCGGAAAGCCGCCGGACGACTTGAGGATCTCGGCCAGCACGCCGGGCGCGATCTTGCAGCCGCAGCCGCCCCCGTGCGAGAACGAGGTGAGTTTGATGGGTTGGTCGAGGGTGCTCATGGCATGTCCGGTGATCGTTGATGGTCGAATTATCGCGCAAGTTCGGCGCGGGCGCTTGGCGGCAAGCTGGCGACGTAATTTTTCGTTGGCCCAAAAACGTCGTCCCCGCGAAGGCGGGGACCCAAGTTAATATGCGCCGCCACTTCGCTTGAAGTAATCGGCGCATCGAGAAACTTGGGTCCCCGCCTGCGCGGGGACGACGTGGTTACTGCAGTTTGTGCTGTTAAGCGTTCGGAGACTACTCGCCGAACGAACGGCGGGCGCCGTCCATCGAGCGCGGGTGGGCGCCCTTGTAGCCGCCTTCGCGGCGCTGGCCCTGGCCTTCGCGCGGTCCGCCGAAGCGGTTGCCGTCGCGTGGCGCACGGTCGGCGGCCGGACGGTCGCCTTGTGGACGCGGCGCGTAACCTTCGCGCGGGCCACGGTCGGCGTAACGGCTCTCGCCGGCAGGGCGGTCGCCCTGCGGACGCGCCGCGAAGCCTTCGCGTGGCGCGCGGTCGGCGTAACCGCCTTCACGCGGGCCGGTCGGCTTGCCGAAGCCGCGCTGTGCCGGCTTGGCGGCATTGCGGCCGTCGCCCGGCTTCCAGCCCGGACGCGCTGCCGTGCGTGGCGCCGCGCTGCGCTTCGGCTCGAAACCTTCGACCACATTGACCGGAATCGGCTGGCGGGTGAAGCGTTCGATGCGACGGATGTTCATGTTCTCGGCGTGGTTGACCAGCGAGATCGCGGTGCCGTTGCGGCCGGCGCGGCCGGTACGGCCGATACGGTGCACGTAGTCTTCCGGGAACTTCGGCAGGTCGTAGTTCACCACGTGGGTGATGCTTGGCACGTCGATGCCGCGCGCGGCGACGTCGGTGGCCACCAGCACGCGCACGCTGCCGCGGCGCATGCCGTCGAGCGTGCGGTTACGGGCGCCCTGGTGCATGTCGCCATGCAGTGCGGCGGCGGCGAAGCCGGCGATGTTCAGGCGGTCGGCGATCATGTCGGCGTCACGCTTGGTGGCGGTGAACACCACGGCCTGGTCCATCGACTCGTCGCGCAGCAGGTGGTCGAGCAGGCGGTTCTTGTGCGACAGGTCGTCGACAAAGTGCACGCGCTGCACGATGTTCTCGTGGCGGTTGCCGGCGCTGGCGATCTGGATCGTCATCGGATCGGTGGTGATGCGACGGGCCATATTGCCCACGACGCCTTCCAGGGTTGCCGAGAACAGCATGGTCTGGCGGGTCGACGGGGTAGCGGCGACGATCTTCTCGATGTCGTCGATGAAGCCCATGTCGAGCATGCGGTCGGCTTCGTCCAGCACCAGGATCTCGAGCTGCGAGAAGTCGATCTTGCCCGAGTCCATATGGTCGATCAGGCGGCCCGGGGTGGCGACCAGGATTTCAGGATTCTTGGCCAGCAGTTGCATCTGCTTCGGGTACGGCATGCCGCCCAGGATCGAGACGCAGCGCACGCGGCGCATATGGGCCGTATACTTGTCGGTGTTGCTGGTCACTTGCAGTGCCAGTTCGCGGGTCGGGGTCAGGACCAGCATCTTTGGTTGCGCCGGCTTGAAACGGACGCGCTCGCCGCGTGCCTTGGCAGCCTGCGCTTCTTGCGCAGGGGTCTTGCCGACCGGGGTAGGCTCGGCGTTGGCCAGGCGATGCAGGGCCGGCAGCATGAAGGCCGCGGTCTTGCCCGAACCGGTTTGCGAGGACACCAGCAGGTCGCGGCCGGCGATGGCTGCAGGGACGGCTTGCGCCTGGACCGGGGTCGGGGTGGTGTAGCCGCTGTCGACGACTGCCTGGACGATGGACGCGTGCAGGCCAAGTGCTTCAAAACTCATGTGTTCTTACTTTCGAAATAAATCATGCGTTCGCACATGTGGCGCGAACGTAAAAATGCAACGCGAACCGACAAACGAAATGACTTAGTAGTGAAAGAAATTTCGGCACAAAAGCTTTGCGCCGGGACGGTGTCTGGAAACGACACACAAGGCGGGAGGCTTTGGAAAGGCGCTCTATGTCGAGCTGCCTGGGGTTTGCGTAGCTGCTGGTTGTACTGCTAACGCTGTTGCTGCCGGCTCATCGAATCTCCTGGAGATCGTATCGAGCGGGCGCGATGTCGCAGCGCACAAACGGAACTATACAGGTTTTTCCGATTCTTTGCACGACGGTGAACAAAACTGTGCAGCTAATGCTGCACAGCAACATCAGCGCTGCTTGCGCGCCGACGAGGTATTGCGGGCGATGCGCTTGCCGGTCTTGCTGCTCGCGGCCTTGGCCTTGACGCGCGAGGCATTGCGCTTGGCCTTGCCGCGGTCGGCCTCGAAGGCGACGACGGCGTTCTCGATGATGTTCTCGGCGATGTCGCCATGGCTCGAGGCCGAGGTCTTCGGCACCAGGATCGTCGAGCCGGCTTTCAGGCGCGATTGTGGCGGGATATTGTTGGCCTGGCGGATGACTTCGGGCGTGGTGCCGAACTTCGAGGCCAGCTGGGCGATGGTCACGCGGGCGCCGGTGATCCTGTGCGTGGTCCAGGTCGACAGCGCATGGCCCCATTGCGCCAGGTTGATGTGGAATTTCTCGGCGTTCTCGGTCGGCAGCAGGATCTTGGTGCGCTCGCCGCCGATGATCACCGGCTTCTTGAATTGCGGATTGAGCGCCTTGAATTCGTCGAGCGACATTTCGGCCAGTTGGGCCGCGATGGCCAGGTCGATGTCGCTGGTCTTGTCGACCGTGGTGAAATAAGGCTGGTTGTCGATCGCCGGCAGGGTGACGCCGTACTGCGATGGATTGGCCACCACGTTCTTGACCGCCTGCAGCTTCGGCACGTAGTTGCGGGTCTCGGCCGGCATCAGCTCGGCCAGGCTGTCGAAGTCGGTCGGCTTGCCCAGTTCCTGGTTTTTCTTGATGGCGCGCTGGACATTGCCCTCGCCCCAGTTATACGCCGCCAGGGCCAGCGGCCAGTCGCCGAACATCGTGTACAGGCGCTGCAGATAGGAGAGGGCGGCGTCGGTCGAGGCGACCACGCCGCGCCGTTCGTCCTTGAACATATTCTGGCGCAGGTCGAAATCCTTGCCGGTGCCCGGCACGAACTGCCACAGGCCGGCGGCGTTGGCGCTCGACATGGCTTGCGGATTGAAAGCCGATTCGATCACCGGCAGCAGCGCCAGTTCGGTCGGCATGCCGCGTTTTTCCAGCTCCGACACCACGTGGTACAGATAAGGCGAGGCGCGCCCGGAAATGCGCGACAGGTTGCCCGGGTGCGCCGCATAGGCCTGGGCGTGGCGCGCCACCAGGGCATTGTTCAGGTCGGGAATCGCATAGCCGCTGCGGATGCGGCCCCAGACGTCGGTCTCGCGGTATTCGTCGGCATCCAGTTTCATTGTCGATGGCGACAGCGCCGGGCGTTCGTAGCTGGAAGCGGCGTGGGCGCCAGAAGCCGGGGCCGCGTCCATCGCCTGGCAGAGCGGTGCTGCCGCCAGGAGGGCCAGCGCAGCCAGGGTGAAGATGGAACGTTTGGTGTCGTGCATGGGCTTCATGTGAGGCGCTTCCAGTGTTGCGTCCAGGAACGAACGGACAGGACAAGAGGGCAGTGTACGTATCAATTGTCGAGTCAGTCAAGAATTAAGTCGCTGTCGTTACAATTCAAATCGAAGGATAGATGTCATCCGTTGGCATCATGAAAACGGAAGATGCCGCACATATCACGGATATTGCCGAGCAGGGCGCTTTTTGTCCGACCCATCTCGGATAATGGTCGCGTCTGGCAAACCTTAGCGCCGTGGCGGGGTCGAACTATGAGTGGGCGCAAAGAGTGCGTACAATCCAGTCTTTGCCGTTCACTTTGCTTTCGAAAGTTTCACCATGAGCACCCCCAATCTGAACGCCGACGATGACGCCATCGTCGCCGCCACCCGCAAGTGGCTGGAGCGCGCCGTCATCGGCCTCAATCTCTGTCCCTTCGCCAAGTCGGTCCATGTCAAGGAGCAGGTGCGCTACGTCGTCTCAAACGCCACCACGCCCGAGCAATTGCTTGAGACCTTGATGGACGAGTTGCAGCGCCTGTCCGATACCAGCCCCGAGCAGATCGACACGACCTTGCTGATCCACCCCTTCGTGCTGAACGATTTCGAGGACTACAACGAATTCCTGGACGTGGCCGACGTCGCGGTCGAGGACATGCAGCTCGACGGTGAGTTGCAGGTGGCTTCTTTCCACCCTGATTACCAGTTCGCGGACAGCGACGCCAACGACATCGCGAACTACACCAACCGCGCGCCGTACCCGATCCTGCACCTGCTGCGCGAGGACAGCATCGCGCGCGCGGTCGACGCCTTCCCGGAAGCGGAAGAGATCTTCGAAAAGAATATCGCGACCATGGAAAAGCTCGGCCACGAAGGCTGGGACAAGCTCGATGTCGGCCCGGCCTGAAGACAGCGCCGCAGTGGCGCGGGCGGCACCGGCGCCGGCCGAACGTCCCGATACCCCGTGCGTGGCGGTGTGCTCGACCACCTTCGACGAGGTGTGCCGCGGCTGCGGCCGCACGGTCGCAGAAGTCGCCCACTGGGTGTCGATGGACGCTGCCGCGAAGGAAGTCGTGTGGCAGCGCATCCTGGCGCAGGGTTATCCGCGCCGGAACAGTTAATCAAGTTAACTGCCCTGGAGCCTGTCAATAGGCCCCGATGAAATCCTTCTTGCCGATCGGGACGCCGTTGTGGCGCAGGATCGCGTAGGCCGTCGTCACGTGGAAGAAGAATTGCGGCAACGCGAAGTGGGTCAGGTAGTGCGCGCCGTCGTCGAAATGGCGGGCCCGCTCGCCGCTGCCGTGGGTGATGGCGCGGGTGGCGCCGGCTTCCACGTCCGCTTGTTCCAGGCTGTCGATGAAGCCCAGCGTCTTGCTGATGCGCTGCTGCAGCTCGGCGAAGCTGCGCTCGCCATCCTCGTAGCGCGGCGGCTCGACCCCGGCCAGGCGCGCACTGGCGCCCTTGGCGAAGTCGGTGGCAATCTGGATTTGTTTGGCCAGCGGGAACATGTCGGGATAGAGGCGCGCCTGCAGCAGGGCGTCCGGCTCGATGCGGCGTTCCTGGGCGTGGGCCTCGGCTTTTTCGAGCACGGCGGCCAGGCTGCCCAGCAACTGGCGGAACACCGGCACCGAAGCGGCATACAGGGAATGGCTCATCTGGTTCTCCTATGTAAGAATCGCCCCATCATAGCAAGTCCTGTCGCGCGCCGCCGACGGTGTCATCCGCATAGTTAGTGACTCCCGGCAAGCAACTGTGCATAATCTGGCAATCCTTTATGCATCGGGCTCGCCCGACAGTCCCGCGTCCATGTCGAGTCCCGTTGCCCGCACCCCGTCCCGCCTGCGTTCGCTGTACGGCCGTTCGCTTTACGGTGCACTGCTGCTGGTGGTGTTCGCCGGCCTGCTGGCCCCCGCCGTGGTCGGCAGCTACCTGCTGGTCGGCCTGCAGCAGTACGCAGGCGCAAGCCTGAACGACACGTTGCAGGGCAATTACGCGCTGGTGCTGGCGCTGCAACTGGCGGTGTCGCTGCTCCTGATCGCGCTGCTGCTGCGGCGCCGCCTGCTGTCGCCCCTGCGCCAGCTGATGCGCTTTTCGGACCGCCTGGCGCGCGGCGACTTCGAGACCCCGCTGGCGCTGTCGGCCCACGACGAGCTGGGGCGGCTGGGCGAGCAGATGGAGCGCATGCGCCTGGCGATCCGCGACCTGTTCGCCGACGTCGCGCGCCGCGAGGAACAGTTCCGCACCATCGTGACCCAGGTCCCGGGCGCCGTCTATCGCGCGCGGGCGGGCGGGGCGATCGAATTCGTCAGCGACGAGATCGAGAAGATCACCGGCTACCCGTCGGCGCGCTTCATGTGCGCCACCACCGAGGACTGGGCCGCCATCGTCCATCCGGAAGACCGGCGCGCCTACCACCGCACCGTGCGCGACGCAGCCCTGTCGGGCGCCGCCTTCGAGATGGAATACCGGATCGTCGACGCCCACGGCATCGAGCGCTGGGTGCAGGAGCACGGCCAGCCGCAGGCCGCCTGGGATCCGGCGCTGCATGGGCCGGATGGCGTGCGGGTGGACGGCATCATCTCGGACATCAGCGAGCGCCGCCACGACGAGATGCGCATCGAGGCGCTGCTGGCCGAGCAGGGCGCGATCCTGGACAACGTCATGTTCGGCGTGCTGTTCGTGCGCCAGCGCCGCATCGTCTCCAGCAACCGCCGCTGCGAAGAGCTGTTCGGCTACGGCGAAGGCGAGATGGTGGGGCAGTCGACCGCGATCCTGTATCCCAACCAGGCAGACTACGAACGCATCGGCGTCGAACAGTATCCGCTGCTCGAGAAAAGCATGGACCTGGGCGAGGAGCGCCAGCTGCGCCACCGCGACGGCAGCCTGTTCTGGTGCCTGATGAGCGGCTGTGCGCTGGAGCCGAACCGCGCCAACGAGGGCAGCATCTGGGTGTTCGCCGACATCACCGAACGCAAGCTGGCCGAGGAAAAGCTGCGCCTGTCGGCCAATGTGCTGGAACACATCGCCGACGGCGTGATGGTGCTCGACGTGCATGGCCGGATCGTGGCCACCAATCCGGCCTTCACCCGCATCACCGGCTATGCCGAGCAGGAGGCCCTGGGGCGCACGTCGAGCCTGTCCTCCCACGCCCAAGCCGGCACCCGCAACGATCCCGCCCTGTACCAGGAACTGTGGCGCGAGCTCGCCGTATCCGGCTTCTGGCGCGGCGAGATCTGGGACACGCGCAAGGGCGGCGAAGCCTACCTGGAAGCGCTCACGGTGTCGGCGGTGCGCGACGACGATGGCGCCACCACCCACTATGTATGCGTGTTCAGCGACATCACGCGCGAGCGCGAATCGCAGATCCAGCTCGACCACCTGGCCCACCACGATGCGCTGACCGCGCTGCCCAACCGCCTGCTGTACCACGACCGCCTGCGCCACGCGATGGCGCGCGCCGAACGCGACGACGAGCAGCTGGCGGTGATGTTCATCGACCTCGACCGCTTCAAGAACGTCAACGACACGCTCGGCCACCACGTGGGCGACGAGTTGCTCAAGCAGGCGGCGCTGGCGCTGTCGCGCTGCCTGCGCGAAGGCGACACCCTGGCCCGCCTGGGCGGCGACGAATTCATCGTGCTGCTGGAAGACGTCGACGGCGTGCGTGGCGCCACGCGCGTGGCCGACAAGCTGATGGCGATGTTCGAGCAGCCCTTCGACGTCTCGGGCTACGAGCTGTTCGTCACCGGCAGCGCCGGCATCAGCCTGTATCCGCAGGACGGGCGCGACATGCACATCCTGATCCGCAATGCCGACGTGGCGATGTACCAGGCCAAGGCGCGCGGCCGCAACGGCTACCGGTTCTACGCACCGGCGATGAGCGGCGACGGCGAGCTGCGCCTGCGCATGGAGGCGTTGCTGCGGCGCGCGATCGACAAGCACGAGATCCATCTGGCCTACCAGCCGCAGGTCGAGATCGACAGCGGCCGCCTGATCGGGGTCGAGGCCCTGCTGCGCTGGAACAGTCCCGAACTGGGGCAGGTCGCGCCGAGCAGTTTCATCCCGCTGGCCGAGGACACCGGCTTCATCGGCCAGCTGGGCCAGTGGGTGCTGCAGGAAGCCTGCCGCCAGATGGTGGCCTGGGAAGCGCACGGCCTGTCGGTGCCGAAGATCGCCGTCAACCTGTCGGTGCGCCAGTTCGAGCGCGGCGGCATGGCGGCGGCCGTGGCCGGGGTCTTGCAGGACACCGGCCTGGCGCCGCATCGGCTGCAGCTCGAGGTGACGGAATCGGTGATCATGAACACGGGCGACGCGCTGCAGTACGTGAACGACCTGCACGCGATCGGTGTGTGCCTTGCGATCGACGACTTCGGCACCGGGTATTCGTCGCTGGCCTACCTGAAGCAGCTGCCGGTGCAGACCCTCAAGATCGACCGCAGCTTCATCAAGGACATCCCGCAGGATCCGGACGACGAGGCGATCGCGATCGCCATCATCCAGCTCGGCAAGAGCATGAACCTGTCGGTGATCGCCGAAGGCGTCGAGCGCGAGGACCAGGCCGCGTTTTTGCTGCGCCACGGCTGCAACCTCGCCCAGGGCTATTTGTATGGCAAGCCGCTCGCGCACGACGAGATCCTGGCGCGCTGGGGAGTGACGCACGATGCGTAAAAATATGCCTGCACCCGGCCGCCGCAACTTCCTGCTGGCCGGCCTGGCCGCCGGCGGCGCGCTGCTGATCGGCTGGGGCGCGCAGCCGCCGCGCCAGCGCCTGCATCCTTCGCGCCCGCTGGCGCTGGCCGGCGACGAGGTCGCGCTCAATGGCTGGGTCGCGCTCGCGCCCGACGGCACGGTGTCGGTGGTGGTGCCGCGCAGCGAAATGGGGCAGGGCGTGCACACGGCGCTGCCGATGCTGTTGGCCGAGGAACTCGACATCGGCCTGGACGCGGTGCGCGTCATCGCACCGCCGATCGACAAGATCTATGCCAACGTCACGGTGCTGAGCGAAAACCTGCCGTTCCACCCGGACGACGGCGGCCGTACGGCCCAGGGCGCCCAGTGGCTGATGGCCAAGATCGGCCGCGAGCTGGGCATCATGTTCACCGGCGGCTCGAGCAGCGTGCGCGATGCCTGGCTGCCGATGCGCGAAGCGGGCGCGGTGGCGCGCGCGATGCTGGTGAAGGCGGCTGCGCAGGAGTGGGGCGCGCGGGTGGATGATTGCCGCACCGCGGACGGCTTCGTGATCCGCGCCGACGGCCGCAGCGCCGGTTATGGCGCGCTGGCCGGGCTGGCGGCGCAGGCTGGCGGCGGTCTTACCGCGCGCGACGTGCGCCTGAAGGAACCGAAACATTTCCGCCTGATCGGCAAGCCATTGCCGCGCCTGGACAGCCGCGCCAAGTCCGACGGCAGCGCGCGCTTCGGCATCGATGCGCGCCCGGCCGGAATGGTGTACGCGGCCCTGACGATGGCGCCGACGATCGGCGCCACGGTCGCGGCGTTCGACGCCGACGCGGTGCGCCGCATGCCGGGCGTGCTGGCCGTGGTCGACGTTTCGTCCGCGCTCGAGGGCCGCACCGGCGCCGGAGCCGGCGTGGCGGTGGTGGCGTCGACCTGGTGGCAGGCGCGCCAGGCGGCCCAGGCCCTGCCGGTCACCTGGCAGCCGGGCGAGGGTGCGACGCTGTCGAGCGCCGCCGTCCTGGCCGGCCTGGCGCGCGCGCTCGATGAGGAGCGCGGCTACGTCTATCACGAGACGGGTGCGCAAGAGGTCGCGGGCGCCGTGCGCACGCTGCAAGCCGAATACCGCGCGCCGTTTTTGGCGCATGCGGCGCTGGAGCCGGTGAACTGCACCGCCCAGGTGGCGCACGGCAAGGTGCGGCTGTGGGCCTCGACCCAGGTGCCAAGCATCGCGGTCGACTGCGCCGCGCGCGTGGCCGGGGTGGCGCGCGAGGACGTGGCGATCGAGGTCATGCTGCTGGGCGGCGGCTTCGGGCGCCGGCTCGAAGTCGACATGGTGGCGCAGGCGGTGGCCGTCGCCAGGGCCACGGGCGGCCAGCCGGTGCAGCTGATCTGGACCCGCGAGCAGGACACGATGCACGACGTCTACCGGCCGGCGGCGCTGGCGCGCTTCACCGCCCAGCTGGACGAGGACGGCGCCATCCTGGCCTGGGATAACCGATCGGCGAGCGGCTCCGTCGGCCACCAGTACGTGGAACGCAGCCTGGGTCTGCCGGGCGTGGGGCCGGACAAGACCACCGCCGAGGGCGAGTACGACCATCAATATGCGATCCCGAACCAGCGCGTGGCGCACGTGATCGTGGACAGCCAGGTGCCGATCGGCTACTGGCGCTCGGTCGGGCATTCGCACAATGCCTTCTTCAAGGAGTCGTTCCTGGACGAGGTGGCGCACGCCGGCGGACAGGATCCGGTGGCCTTGCGGCGCACCCTGCTGGCGGGCCAGCCGCGCGCGCTGGCGGTGCTCGATGCGGCGGTGGCCGCTGCCGGCCAGGCGCCGGCGGGACGCGCGCACGGCGTGGCGCTGCACCGCTCGTTCGGCAGCACGGTGGCCCAGGTGGCCGAGGTGTCGGTCGCGGATGGAGAAATTCGCGTGCACCGGGTGGTGTGCGCGATCGATTGCGGCCTGGCGGTCAATCCGAATATCGTGGCCCAGCAGGTCGAGTCGGGCGTGGTGTTTGGGCTGTCGGCGGCGCTGGCCGGCGAGATCACGATCGAGGCTGGGAAGATCCAGCAGTCGAACTTCGGCGACTATCCGCTGCCGCGCATGGGGCAGGTGCCGCATGTGGAAACCATCGTGATGGCCAGCAGCGCGCATCCGGAAGGCGTGGGCGAGCCAGCCGTGCCGCCGGTGGCGCCGGCGGTGGCGGCGGGGGTGTTCAAGCTGACCGGCAAGCGCCTGCGCAGCCTGCCTTTGAAGTTGGCTTGATCGCTAGCGGCCGCCGGCGATGCAGGCCGCCAGTTCGTCCGGCGTCCCTTTCGGGAACGCTTCCTTGAGGTAGTCGAGAAAGGCCGACACCCTGGCGCCGAGCAGGCGCCGCGAAGGATACAACGCCCACAGGGCGACCTCCGGCGCATCCACATCGCCCCAGTGCACGAGGGTGCCGGCGGCCAGGTCGTGGCTGACGAGCGACAGCGGCAGACGCCCGGCGCCGACGCCGGCGCGCACCGCATCGCGTACCATGATGAGCGACGACAGTGTCAGGACGGGGTCGACCATCATGCAGGTCGTGCCAGTGCCGGTATCCGGGAGCAGCTTCCATGCGCTGTCGCCCGCACCGCGCACGACGGCCGGCGCCGGCTTTCCTTCCCTCGGGCGCGCCACGCCGGGATCGGCCACCACCACCAGCCGGTCGCGCAGAAAGATGCGCCCGACGAGCTGCTCGTCCGGATCAGGATCGACCCGGATTGCCAGGTCATAGCCTTCCTCGACCATGTCGACACTGCGGTCTTCGGTCGTGATCTCGAGCTTCACGTCGGGATAACGCAGGGCGAAGCCGGCGGCCAGCTTGCCCATCGCGAGCTGCGAGAACAGCAGCGGCGCGCTGATGCGCAGGCGGCCACGCGGGCGGTCCGCACCCGACGCGATCGCCTCGGCTGTCGCGTCGATCTCGGCCAGCAAGACCCGGGTGCGCTCGTGCAGCGCCAGCCCCTCCTGGGTCAACTTGAGCGTGCGCGCGCCCCGTTCGAGCAGGCGCAGGCCGAGGCCGGCCTCCAGTTCGGCCACCCGGCGCGACAGGGTGGCCTTCGGCCGGCCGCTGGCGCGCGCGGCGCGGCCAAAGCCGCCGTGGCGGGCGACGAGATTGAAATCGGCAAGCGCAAGCAAGTCCATGTGTTCCACCATTGAGACAGGGTGTCCAAATATAACGGCTTTCGGACCGTGTGTGGGATGCGTAGCATACGAAGTGTCAGCCGACATCACCCTCTCAACATCAGCCCACCAAGGAGAACGCCATGATTTATTCGACCGCCACCGTCCCCGTGAACCCGCAAGGCGAAACCCCGTTGACCCGCGCCCAGGCCTGGGCCGGCCTGGTGCGCAAGGCGCGCGACGCACGCCTGTTCCTGCCGCCGGGCCTGTGCACCCGCTCCGACGTGGCGGAAGAGAGCGCGACGCACATCGTGCGCGAGGCCACGATCGCAGGCCAGGACCTGCGCGAAATCATCGGCTTCGAAGTGGAGCGCAAGGTGTCCTTCTTCCAGGCCTCGGGCCCGCGCGAAGGCGTCATCGTCAATGAACTGTTCGAGGATGCCGAGGGCGCGCTGCAGCTGCGCTTCTACTGCTACCTGGGTTTGCGTGACAAGGCGCCGGGCGGCGCGGAAGAACAGGCCGAGCAGGCCTGGATGGATGGCGAGAACGGCTACCGCAGCGCCTTGCTGTCGACGCTCAAGCGCACGCGCGAACTGCTGGCGCAGGGACAGCTTTGACGCTTGAGTCGATCAGGACGGAGTCAGTCCGGCGCGCCGAGCAGCACGCGCAGATTGGATTCCTCTTGCCAGGTCCGGCGTTCTTCGCTCGACTGCGCCAGGCGCGCCAATTCGGCATCGCTCTGCTCGGCCTGGGCCTGGATCAGCCGATCGGCCACGCCGCCGTCCGGCACCATGGTGCCAAAGAAGGCGACCGTGCCGCCGCGCTGCAGCAGCAGGGTCGGGAAATTATCGACGTCGAGGTCGCCCACCAGGTCGGCCTGGTCTTCGATGTCGATCCAGACGAACTGCTTGTCCGGGTGGCGCAGCGCCAGCTCTTCGAAGGTGGCGCGATAGGTGGCGCAGGTGCCGCACCAGGCGGCGCACAGGCAGGCAATGGTCCAGCCATCGCCATGGACGGCGGCGGCGACGGCGTCGCGGGTGGTGGAGTCGAGGGTCAGGCTCTGCATGTGCGGCATTGTACAGCGACTTTTTAATCGTGTTGCACTGCGATGGCGATTCGCGGCGCCACCATGGAAGGCGCCGGGCCGAGAGGTTAAAATAGCGACATGTCTACCATCCTTGCTATCGAAACCTCGGCCGAGCTGGCGTCCTGCGCGCTGCTGGTCGGGGACAATGTCATCGTGCGCTCGACCCCCGGCGTGCGCAGCCACTCGCAATCGGTCCTGCCCATGGTGCAGGAGTTGTTGAACGAGGCCGGCATCGCGCTGGCCGACTGCGACGCCGTCGCTTTCGGCGCCGGTCCCGGCTCCTTCACCGGCGTGCGCACGGCTTGCGGCGTGGCCCAGGGCCTGGCCTATGGCGCCAAACTGCCTGTGCTGCCGCTGGTGACGCTGGAAGCGATGGCCGAAGCCTGCCGCGCCGCCACCGGCGCCGATCAGGTGCTGGCCGTGCTCGACGCACGCATGGGCGAGGTGTACTGGGCTCAGTACCGGTTCCTCGATGGTGGCTGGAGCGAAGTAGTGGCGCCGACCCTGTCGGCGCCGCAGGACGTGGCGCCGCTCGCGGCAGAGGGCCTGCAAGCTTGCGGTAATGGCTTCGCAGAGTATGCCGACGCCTTCGCCGACAAGCCGTTTGCACAAGCCGCGCTGCCCGACATCGTGCCGCATGCGCGCGAGCTGGCGCTGCTGGCGCGCGCCGCGCTGGCGGCGGGGCAGGGCGTACCTGCGGCCCAGGCCCAGCCGATCTACCTGCGCAACAAGGTCGCTTATACGAGCGCCGAGCGTCAGGCGATCAATCAGGCCAAGGCTGGCGCATGAGGGAGCTGGAAGGCACCGGCTTGCGTCTGGCCCCGATGACGGCGGCCGACGTGGACGAGGTATGGGCGCTGGAGTGCGGCGTCTTTCCCTATCCCTGGAGCCGCGGTAACTTCGTCGATTCCGTGGTCAGCGGCTACGATTGCTGGACCGTGCGCGATGCGGCCGGCGAGCTGGCCGGCTACTATCTGCTGATGTACGCGCTCGACGAGGCGCACCTGCTCGACGTCGCCGTGGCCGGCAAGCGCCAGCGCCAGGGCCTGGGCCGGCGCCTGCTCGACGAGGTCGCGGCGCGCGCGCGCAGCCAGGGCATGACCTCGATCCTGCTCGAGGTGCGGCCGTCGAATGAACGGGCGCTGGACGTGTATCGGCGCCATGGCTATGTCCATATCGGCCGCCGCAAGGGCTATTATCCGGCCGGCCCGGCAAGCCGCGAGGATGCGATCGTGATGAGGCTGGATTTATGAAGAACACGAGCCAGCGCGATGCGCTGTTCCTGGCCGAGATGGGCATCGGCCCGCTGTGGCAGCTGCGCGATGTGCCGCAGTCCGAGGCGGATCCGGTGGCCGAAGCGGCCGTCGTCGAGGCGGCGCCGGAAGCCGCCGCGCCTGCAGTGGCGCCAGTTGCTGCACCTGCGCCTGCATCTGAGCCGGCACCGGCCGCGCGCGTCCACACGCCGCTGTCCGCGCCGCCTTACCGCAATCCGCCGCCGGTTGCCGACGACTCGGCCTGGGACGACAGCGCCGCGCCCGAACCGGTGGCGCCCGACGTCGCTCATCTGGACTGGGCCGGGCTGCGCCAGGTGATCGTCGCTTGCAAGGATTGCGCCTGCGGCGAGGGCCGCAAGCCGGTGTACGGCGCCGGTCCGCGCCAGGCGCGCTGGCTGATCGCCGCCGGCACCCCGAGCGCGCTCGACGAAGAGGCCGGCCAGCCGCTCACGGGCGACGCCGGCAAGCTGCTCGACAATATGCTGCACGCGGTCGGTCTGGCGCGCGAGCGCGATGTCTATGTCACGCCGCTGGTCAAATGCCGGCCGCTGAACGCGAAAGGCGGCGACCGCGCGCCGACGCCGGGCGAGATCGCCGCCTGCCGTCCCTTCGTCGAACGCGAGCTGGCGCTGACCGGGGCCACGACCGTGCTGACCCTGGGCCAGGTCGCGACCAACGGCCTGCTGGGCCGCGCGCTGCAAGAGCCGCTGGCCGGCGCCCGCGGCGAGGTCCATCGTCTTGGCGAAACGCCGCTGGTGGCGACGCTGCATCCGGGCGAACTGCTGCTGCGCAGCGAAAACAAGGCGCTGGCCTGGGCCGACCTGTGCCGGGCGCGATCCCTTGGACCGCGCGGCTAGTTACCAGGCCGGCTTTCACTGCCGCTGGGGTCACCTGCGGCAGGACCGGGTGCGCGCACTGGCCTGGCTGCTCGACTCGCCCGACCTGCTCGATGCGGCCGCGCCTGAGTGGGTCGGCCGCATCGCCACACTTGGCCCCGTCACGCAAGACGTGGCCGACTGGCTGGCCCGACTCGACCAGGACCCCGCCAGACTCGACGCGGCCCTGGGCGACAAGACGTACACCCGGCTCGGGCTGTACGCCGAAAAGTTGATGGCCTTTTATTTTGCCGAGCAGGGCCGTTTGGTGCGCCACGGCCTGCAGGTGCGCGCCAGCCGCAACGACACGATAGGCGAATTCGACTTCCTGCTCGAGCGCGGCCCCGAGGCGCTGACGCACATCGAATTCGCCACCAAGTTCTACCTGCTCGATGGCGGCGGATCGAACGAATTCGACGCCCTGGTCGGCCCCAACCTGGCCGATACCCTGGGCCTCAAGATGCGCAAGGTCTTCGAGCGCCAGCTGGCGCTGGGCGAGCACCCCGCGGCACAGGCGCTGCTGCCGCTCCCCGTGACCCAGGCCCAAGCCCTCATCAAGGGCTGGCTGTTCTACCCGTCCGGCAGTTGGCCGGCGATGCAGGGCATCACGTCCGCCCACTGCCGCGGCTTCTGGTGCGCGCTCGACGAACTGGACGCAGTCCCCGGCGAGGATTTCCTGATCCTGCCCAAGCTCCAGTGGCTCGCCCCATTGCGCGCGCAGCCGGCAGTGCCACTGATGACCCGTCCCCAACTCGCCGCCGCCCTGGCGACGCAGTTCGCATCCCCCAACACACCCGTCCTGGTCGCGACCATGCGCCGCCAAGACGAATTCATCGAAGAAGTCGACCGCGGCTTCATCGTCCCCAACGACTGGCGCTCACGCGCCGCACAAGCGCGGCTGGCCAAGCCAGCCTGACCCCCGCCACCCCTCCAATGAGGGTCAGAGTCGAATTGTTTGACAACTTTCCGGAACCCCCGGTAATTCACCCCCGAGTCCTCCCTTCCCAGGTGGCCGACTCGACAGTAAACAATGAGGGTCGGAGTCGAATTGTTTGACAACTTTGAGGAATTGTCCAATAAATCGACTCTGACCCTCATTATTTTTTTGCTGGTCGGATCAGTTTAAGTGGAGGGATGGCAATAAGTGCGGAGGATGCTGAGCCGCAGCGGAATGTACCGACAATGAACTGCCAAACTTCCCCATATTTTCTTGCAAAATAATTAGGGTCAGAGTCGATTTATTGAGCAATTTCCCGCGCCGGCGGGTAATTGGGGTCAGAGTGCGCTGTCCGCGCAAGTGCTTGTGGTAATCAGCTTACTTGATCGCGCACCGAGCAATGGCTGGCGCGAAACGTTGTCAAACAATTCGACACTGACCCTCATTGGGGGCTGGGGTCAGTGTTTGCCTTCGCCGATCAGGCCGAGCGAGTCGTGTTCGCGCTGGTTGAGGGTGTGGCGGCGCTGGATCAGGAGCATGATGCCGGCGACCGACAGGCCGAAGATGACGATGATGATGTCCAGATCCAGGTTCAGGGTGATCATGACCGCGTAGGCGGCCAGCATGACCAGGATCGACAGGTTCTCGTTGAAGTTCTGCACCGCGATCGAGTGGCCAGCGCTCATCAGCACGTGGCCGCGGTGCTGCAGCAGCGCGTTCATCGGCACCACGAAGAAGCCCGACAGGAAACCGATCAGGGCCAGCAGCGGGTAGGCCACCGTCACCGAGTGCACGAACACCATGCTGGTCACGACCAGGCCCATGATGATGCCCATCGGGATCACGGTCAGCGACTTGCGCAGCGGAATCATGCGCGCCGCCATCGCCGCGCCCAGCGCCACGCCGATCGCGACCACGCCGATCAGGTTCGTGGCCTTGTCCAGCGGCATGCCGAGCGAGCGCTCGGCCCATTTCAGCACGATGAATTGCAGGGTGGCGCCGGCGCCCCAGAACAGCGTCGTCACTGCCAGCGAAATCTGGCCCAGCTTGTCGCGCCACAAGGTGGCCGAGCAGTTGGCGAAATCGGCGATCAGCTTGGCCGGATTGCGTTCCTGGTGCTCGTAGCGGGCGCCGGTGTCCGGAATGCGCAGGTTGAACAGGGCGGCCAGGATATAGATGCCGACCACCACCGCCATCGCCGCTTCGGCGCCGGTCGTGATGCCCAGGTTCGCGAAAGCCTCGAACGACAGCAGGAAGGCCGTGCCGCGCTCGCTCACCAGCGTGCCGCCGAGCACGGTGCCGAGGATGATCGACATCACGGTCAGTCCCTCGATCCAGCCATTGGCGGGCACGAGTTTTTCGGGCGGCAGCAGTTCGGTCAGGATGCCGTACTTGGCGGGCGAATACACGGCCGCGCCGAAGCCGACCACGGCATACGAGATCAGGGGATGGATGGTGAAGAACATCAGCGCACAGCCGAAGACCTTGATGATGTTCGCGATGAACATCACGCGCCCCTTGGGCAGCGCATCGGCGAAGGCGCCCACGAAAGCGGCGAGCAAGACGTAGAACAGCACGAATGACAGCTTCAGCAACGGCGTCAGCGATGCCGGCGCGTCCATTGCGACGAGCAGGCTGATCGCCACAAACAGGAGCGCGTTATCCGCCAGCGACGAGAAGAACTGCGCCGCCATGATGGTATAGAAACCACGGTTCATTCGAGAATTCACAAATCTGGTCCGGGTTGCTTTATACCATGAATGCATAGACAGGCGAAACGGGAAACGGTGCTACGGCGCCGCCGCGCGGCCCGCTCCGGTAAAATAGGCACTTGACGTTTTATACCGGATTCCTTCCGTTTTTCTTAAAAGATTGCCATGCCGCGTCCGCTCTTCGCCACCATCCACCTCGATTCCATGCAACACAACCTCGCCCAGGCGCGCAGCTGCGCACCGCTGGCGAAGATCTGGGCCGTCGTGAAAGCCGATGCCTACGGCCACGGCCTGGAACGCGCGCTGCGGGGCTTTTCCACCGCCGACGGCCTGGCGCTGGTCGAGCTGGAAAGCGCGATCCGCCTGCGCGAACTCGGCTGGATCAAGCCGATTCTTTTATTAGAGGGATTCTTCGAAGCGGCCGATGTGCCCATGCTGGCCGAGCACAATATCGCCACCGCCGTGCACAGCATCGAGCAGGTCAAGCTGCTCGAGTACACGCAGCTGTACCGCCCGATCGACGTTTACCTCAAGATGAACACGGGGATGAACCGCCTGGGCTTTCCGCCCGCTGAATATGCCGCCGCCTGGCAGCGCCTGCGCGCTATCCGCGACGTGCGCTCGATCACCCACATGACCCACTTCGCCAATGCCGACGAGCTGGAACATCCGCGCCTGACGATCGCCGAGCAGGTGCGGCGATTCCAGCTGGGGGCGGCCGACCTTGCCGGCGAGCGCAGCCTGTCGAATTCGGGCGGCGTGCTGCACCAGGCCGAACTCGCCGGCCAGCTGTCGAACGACTGGGTCCGCCCCGGCATCATGCTGTACGGCGGCACGCCGGGCGGGCGCAGCGCCCTGGAGTTCGGCCTGCGTCCCACCATGACCCTGCGCTCCGAAGTAATCGGCATCCAGCATATCGGGCCGGGCGACACGGTCGGCTACGGCAGCCGCTTCGAGGCCGAAGGCCCGATGACGATCGGCGTGGTGGCCTGCGGCTATGCCGACGGCTACCCGCGCAGCGCGCCGCACGGCACGCCGGTGATCGTCGACGGCGTGCGCACCACCCTGGTCGGCCGGGTCTCGATGGACATGATGACCGTCGACCTGACGCCCATCCCCAACGCCCGCATCGGCAGCAAGGTCACCCTGTGGGGCGACGGTTTGCCGATCGACGACGTGGCCCAGGCCGCGGGCACCATCGGCTATGAGCTGATGTGCGCGCTGGCGCCGCGCGTGCGCGTGACCGAAGGCCGTCTCGGCACCGACGGTTGAACCGCGGCCCGACAATCCCCATATAGACACGATGGCAAAAGCAAAAACCAACTACACCTGCAGCGAGTGCGGCGCGATCTCCACCCGCTGGACCGGCCAGTGCGCCGATTGCAAGGCATGGAACACGATGGTCGAGACGGTCGTCGACACGCCCGGCGTGAACCGCATGTCGCAGACCCCGCACCGCAGCCTGGCGCAGACGGCGCCGGTGCTGTCCCTGGCCGACATCGAGGCGATCGACGTGCCGCGCTTCGGCACCGGCATCGAGGAATTCGACCGCGTGCTGGGCGGCGGCCTGGTGGCCGGCGGCGTGGTCCTGATCGGCGGCGACCCCGGCATCGGCAAGTCGACCCTGCTGCTGCAGGCGCTGTCCAGTCTTTCCACCGTCCGCAGCACCCTCTACGTCAGCGGCGAGGAATCGGGCGCCCAGATCGCACTGCGCGCGAAGCGCCTGGCGGTGGATGCGAAAGACCTGAAGTTGCAGGCCGAGATCCAGCTCGAGAAAATCCTCGGCACCATCGCCGACTTGAAGCCCGACGTGGTGGTGATCGACTCGATCCAGACCATGTATTCGGATGCGCTCACGTCGGCCCCCGGCTCGGTGGCCCAGGTGCGCGAGTGCGCGGCCCAGCTCACGCGGGTGGCCAAGCAAACCGGCGTCACCATCATCCTGGTCGGCCATGTTACCAAGGAGGGCGCGCTGGCCGGCCCGCGCGTGCTGGAGCACATCGTCGACACCGTGCTGTATTTCGAAGGCGATACGCAGTCGAGCTACCGCCTGGTGCGGGCGATCAAGAACCGCTTCGGCGCGGTGAACGAGCTGGGCGTGTTCGCGATGACCGAGAAGGGCTTGAAGGGCGTGTCGAATCCTTCCGCCCTGTTCCTGTCGCAGCACGACAGCCAGGTGCCGGGTTCCTGCGTGATGGTGACCCAGGAGGGCACGAGACCGCTGTTGGTCGAAATTCAAGCACTGGTCGATACCAGCCACCTGCCCAACGCGCGCCGCCTGTCCGTTGGGTTGGAACAGAATCGGCTGGCGATGCTGCTGGCGGTCCTGCACCGCCACGCCGGCATCGCGGCCTTCGACCAGGACGTGTTCATCAACGCGGTCGGCGGCGTCAAGATCACCGAACCGGCGGCCGACCTTGCCGTGCTCCTGGCGATCAACTCGTCGATGCGCAACAAGCCGCTGCCGCGTGGGCTGGTGGTGTTCGGCGAGGTCGGCCTGGCCGGCGAAATCCGGCCGGCGCCGCGCGGCCAGGAACGCCTGCGCGAAGCGGCCAAGCTGGGCTTCTCGCTGGCGGTGATCCCGAAATCGAATGCGCCGAAGGGCAAGATCGAGGGCATGCGCATCATTACCGTCGAACGCATCGAGGAGGCGTTCAATAAGTTGCGCGAGGTCGACTGATCGTCAATACCTGCCAAGCGGGCTGGGCTATTGCCTGTCGGATTTTTTGAAAGATTCTATAATTGTGTCTTGTTCACTGTATTCGGCTAAACACGTGTATCAAGACCAAAGGAAATCTCCACGCAAGGTGTACCGCACCAAGGCCATGCTCGCCATGGACGGCCAGCCGCCCATCGGCGGCAAGACCACCGACGTCGGCGCCAATGGCGTGAGCATCAGCCTGGCCGATCCGCTGGCGGTCGGGCAGGGCGGGCAACTGGCTTTCGACCTGCTGGTCGAGGGCGGCTTCGTCACCATCCATACGCGGGTCAAGGTGTCGTATTGCATTTTCAGCAGCGGTGAATTCAAGGTCGGCTTCCAGTTCCTGCAGCCCGACCTGGCCGCGGTGACGGCGCTGGCGCGCTTCATGCGATAAATGTCATGAAGGCGGCAGTTCGACAATGACGCCTTGTATACGACAAGCGGCGAGCGCCATCGGCCTCGCCGCCTGCTGTATTGACCCACTGAGCGGGCCATTCGCTATTCGTGATAGCGGTCGTGTAAATCGGAGGAACTGCCGCGGACTTCCTGGTAAATCTCGAACGCCACGAGGGCGGCCAGTCCGCTCAGAATCCCCATCACCATCAGATCTAACATATAAAACAAAACGCCTGTCGGCATCCCCTCCATGTCATGACTACCATCTCAGGGTAGCAGGCAATGGTGTATTTACAAGTATCCACAATGCGGAACATGACAATATTCGGTTGACGCCGATTTCCATCCGCGCGCCGCGTCGCTCCCGGGGATGACATCCTTGCGCGCGTGTCATGTTCATGTCACATTGGCCAAATATGTCATGAACCTGTCACATTCGCCCGTTAGACTGCGGCTCATCGTCAGCGGGACCGTCCCGTGGTGTCACTTCCAAAGGATCCGATATGCGCATGAAGCACTTCTTCGTCTCGATCGCCCTGGCCGCAACGGCATTCTCCGCCAGCGCCCAGAACGTCAACATCACCGGCGCCGGCGCGACCTTCCCATACCCGATCTATGCCAAGTGGGCCGAGCTGTACAAGGCGGCTTCCGGCGTAGGCCTGAATTACCAGTCGGTGGGTTCGGGCGCCGGCATCAAGCAGATCAAGGCCAAGACCGTCGACTTCGGCGCGTCCGACATGCCGCTGGCAGCGAATGAACTGAATGCCGCGGGCCTGTTCCAGTTCCCGGCCGTGATGGGCGGCGTGGTGCCGATCGTGAACCTGGACGGCATCGCCCCGGGCCAGATGAAGCTGAGCGGCGCCGTCATCGCCGACATCTACATGGGCAAGATCGTCAAGTGGAACGCGCCGCAGATCGCCGCGCTGAACCCGGGCGTCAAGCTGCCGGCCTCCGACATCACCGTCGTGCGCCGTGCCGACAGCTCGGGCACCTCGTTCCTGTGGACCGACTACCTGAGCAAGGTCAGCCCGACCTGGAAATCGACCATCGGCGCCGGCACCACCGTCAAGTGGGCGGTCGGCGTGGGCGGCAAGGGCAACGAAGGCGTTGCCGCCAACGTGCAGCGCATCAAGGGCGGCATCGGCTACGTCGAGTGGGCCTACGCCAAGAAGAACAAGATGTCGCACACCCAGCTGCAAGGCGCCGACGGCAGCTGGCTGCAGCCTTCGGACGACGCCTTTAAGGCGGCCGCCGCCGGCGCCGACTGGAAGGGCACCCCGGGCTTCGCGGTGGTATTGACCCACCAGCCGGGCAAGGGCGCATGGCCCGTGACCGGCGCCTCCTACATCCTGGTCCACAAGACCCAGGATGCCGCCAAGGGCCAGCAAGTGCTGAAGTTCTTCGACTGGGCCTACAAGAACGGCGCGCCGTCGGCCGCCGAACTGGACTACGTGCCGATGCCGGCCGAAGTCACCAAGCTGGTGCAGGATACCTGGCGCGCCAACCTGAAGGACGCGGCCGGCAAGGCGCTCTGGTAATCCACATTTCCCAAACCCGGGAGGGCCGGCGCGACCGGTCTTTCCGCATGCCAGCGATATTGACAAAACGATATTGATAACGAGTCCATAAGACCATGAGCGCCCACCCATCCGTCACCGTAAACGACCTGTCCGACAAGGCCGCAGCCGAAGACGCCCGCCACTACGAAGCCTTGCGCGGCACCATGCGCAACCAGCGTATCCAGGACTTCTTCTTCCACAAGATCACCTTGCTGTTCGCCGCTTCGGTGCTGCTGGTGCTGGTCGGGATCATCATCTCGCTGGCGATCGGCGCCGCGCCGGCATTCAGCCAGTTCGGGCCGGGCTTCATCACCCGCGTCGAATGGGATCCGGTGAACGACGAATTCGGCGCCATGATCGCGATCTGGGGCACGCTGGCCACCTCGATCATCGCGCTGGCAGTCGCGTTCCCGATCAGCTTCGGGATCGCCCTGTTCCTCACCGAGATTTGCCCGGCCTGGCTGCGCCGCCCGCTGGGCACCGCGGTCGAACTGCTGGCCGGCGTGCCGTCGATCATCTACGGCATGTGGGGCCTGTTCGTGTTTGCGCCTTTGTTCGCTGAATACGTGCAGCCGGCGCTGAAGGAAACCATCGGCCAGCTGCCGATCATCGGGGCTATCTTCCAGGGACCGACCATGGGCATCGGCATCATGACTGCCGGCCTGATCCTGGCGATCATGATCATTCCCTTCATCGCTTCGGTGATGCGCGACGTGTTCGAGATCGTGCCGACCGTGCTCAAGGAATCGGCGTATGGCCTGGGCTGCACCCGGTGGGAAGTGGTGCGCAAGGTCGTGCTGCCGTACACCCGCAATGGTGTGGTGGGCGGCGTGATGCTGGGCCTGGGCCGCGCGCTGGGCGAGACCATGGCAGTCACCTTCGTGATCGGTAATGCCCACTCGCTGTCGGCGTCGCTGTTCTCGCCGGGTAATTCGATTTCGTCGACCCTGGCCAACGAGTTTGCCGAAGCAGCCACCGCGCTGCATTCGTCGTCGCTGTTTGCGCTGGCCCTGATCCTGTTCGGCATCACCTTCATCGTGCTGTCGGCCGCCAAGCTGATGCTGGTGGGTATGTCGCGTAATGAAGGCACCAAATAATGAATAACGCTGTCAAGAACCCTGTTTATCGCAAGCGCCTGCTGGCGCACCGCATCGGCATCACCCTGTCGGTGTGCGCCATGGGCATCGGCCTGGCCTTCCTGGCCTGGATCTTGTGGACCCTGCTGTACAACGGCCTGGGCGGCTTGAGCTCGACCCTGCTGACGGCCGATACGCCAGCCCCGGGCACCCCGGGCGGAGGCTTGCGCAACGCCATTGTCGGTAGCGTGATGATGGTCGGCCTGTCGACCCTGGTCTCGACCCCGATCGGCATCCTGGCCGGCATCTATCTGGCAGAGTACGGCGAGAACAACAAGTTCGCACAGATCACGCGCTTCGTGACCGACATCATGCTTTCGGCGCCATCGATCGTGATCGGCCTGTTCGTGTACGCGATCTACGTGGCCAATGTGCAGCACTTCTCGGGCTACGCCGGCTCCATCGCGCTGTCCCTGATCGCGGTTCCGGTTGTGGTGCGTACTACCGACAATATGCTGCGCCTGGTGCCAGCCAGCCTGCTGGAAGCCGCCTATGCCCTCGGTGCGCCGCACTGGAAAGTGGCGATCACGGTGCGCCTGCGCGCCGTCAAGGCCGGCGTCGTGACCGGCGTGCTGCTGGCGATTGCCCGCGTCACCGGCGAAACCGCGCCGCTGCTGTTCACCGCGCTGAACAACCAGTTCTACAGCAACGACATGAACGCGCCGCTGGCCAACCTGCCGGTGGTGATCTATACCTACGCCATGAGCCCGTATGACGACTGGCGCTCGCTGGCCTGGGCCGGCGCACTGCTGGTGACTGCTACCGTGCTGTTGCTGAACATCCTGTCGCGGACCCTGTTCAGCCAAAAAACTCCGCGTTAATCGACCTGATAAAAGACAAAGTGATGAACCAAGCCATGCTCAATACGACTCCGACCCCGGCCGCTGCAAAAGCCAAGACGATCGAAATCGAAGGCCTGAACTTTTTTTACGGTAAGACGCAGAGCCTGAAGGATGTCTCGCTCGACATCCACGCCAAGCAGGTGACGGCCTTCATCGGCCCGTCGGGCTGCGGCAAGTCGACCCTGCTGCGCACGCTGAACCGGATGTACGACCTGTACCCGGGCCAGCGCGCCGAAGGCTCGATCATGTACCGCGGCCGCAATATCCTGGAGCCGGGTGTCGACGTCAACATGCTGCGCGCCAAGGTCGGCATGGTGTTCCAGAAGCCGACCCCATTCCCGATGTCGATCTACGACAACATCGCCTTTGGCGTGCGCTTGTACGAAAACCTGTCGAAGGGCGAGATGGACGAGCGCGTGGAATGGGCCCTGAAAAAGGCGGCCCTGTGGGAAGAAGCCAAGGACAAATTGAACAAGAGCGGCCTGTCGCTGTCGGGCGGCCAGCAGCAGCGCCTGTGCATCGCGCGCGGCGTGGCGGTCAAGCCAGACGTCCTGCTGCTCGACGAACCGACCTCGGCGCTGGACCCGATCTCGACCGCGAAGATCGAGGAACTGATCAGCGAGCTGAAGCAGGATTACACGATCACCATCGTGACCCATAATATGCAACAAGCCGCGCGTTGCTCGGATTACACTGCCTACATGTATCTTGGCGAGCTGGTCGAATTCGGCGAGACCGACCAGATCTTCATGAATCCGGCGCGCAAGGAAACGCAAGACTATATTACCGGCCGCTTCGGCTGATACGACCCGGTTGCTCATTTTGCCGGCCCCGCCGGCTTCACAAGAATATTTGACGGAGAAGTTATGACAGGCGAGCATTCATCCAAGCAGTACGACCAGGAACTCGAGGGCATCCGTTCCCAGGTCTTGCTGATGGGCGGCATGGTGGAAACCCAGTTCGAGGAAGCGCTCGAGTGCTTCCGCATCGGCGACATCCCGCGCGCCGAGCGCGTGATGGCCGAAGACCAGGCCGTCAACCAGCTCGAAGTCTCGCTCGACGACGCCTGCAGCCACCTGATCGTCAAGCGCCAGCCGACCGCCAACGACCTGCGCACCGTAATGGCCACCATCAAGGTCATCACCGACCTGGAGCGCATCGGCGACGAGGCGACCAAGGTCGCGCGCACCGCGAAAAGCCTGCACGAGCGCGGCGTTACGGGCTTTGCCCACTACGACATGATCCGCACCATCGCCAAGGCGACCTCGGAACTGCTGCACGATTCGCTGGATGCGTTTGCGCGCCTGGACGGCAAGCAGGCCTTGCAGATCATCGCCGGCGACGAGGTGGTCGACCACGAGTTCCGCACCATCCTGCGCAGCATGGTCACCTACATGATGGAAGACCCGCGCACGATCTCGTCGGCGCTGGACACGCTGTGGGTGGCGAAGGCGATCGAGCGCATCGGCGACCACGCCAAGAACATCGCCGAGTACGTGATCTACGTGGTCGAAGGCCGCGACATCCGTCACAGCAAGGTAGTGCTCGACCAGGTGGCGGAATAATACGATGGCAGACAACACCTCGGTCCTGGTCGTTGAAGACGAGCCGGCGATCGTCGAGCTGGTGACTTATTCGCTGCGCGAGGCTGGCTGGGACATCCGCACCGCCGACACCACCGCCGGCGCCTGGGAGAGCATCAGCCGGGGCAAGCCCGACCTGCTGCTGCTCGACTGGATGCTGCCCGACCAGAGCGGCCTGCGTTTGCTGTCGCGCCTGCGCGCCGACCGTGACTTCCAGGACCTGCCGGTGATCATGCTGACGGCAAAAAGCATGGAAGAGGACAAGCTGGCGGGCCTGAACAACGGCGCCGACGACTACATCACCAAGCCGTTCTCGCCGCGCGAGCTGCTGGCGCGTTCGCGCGCGCTGCTGCGCCGCAAGAGCCCGCACCTGGCCGAGGCGCCGCTGCGCGCCGGCACGGTGACGCTCGATCCGAACAGCTGCACGGTGACGGTCGAGAACCAGCAGATCGACATCGGCAACGCAGAGTACAAGCTCTTGAAGTACCTGATGGCGCATCGGGAGCGCGTGTTCTCGCGCGCCCAGCTGCTCGACAAGGTGTGGGGCGACCACGCCGTGATCGAGGAGCGCACGGTCGACGTGCACGTGCTGCGCCTGCGCAAGGCACTGAAATCGGCCGATGGCCTGATCCGCACGGTGCGCAGCGTCGGCTACATGCTGTCCGAGAAATAAGCGGTGTCGAAGGACGCGATGAATCCCAAGCTGTTGTTCTGGGTGCCGGCGCTGCTGCGCACGGCGCTGCTGTTCGCCGTGTCCGGCGTGGTGTGGTGGTGGTTCGGTCTCGTGGCTGCGCTGTCGCTGGCGCTGGCCGGGATGGCGGTCGCCGTGTTCACGCAATTGTCGTACCTGTACAAGCTGGGCGAGTGGCTGGAAGAGCCGCACAGCACGCGCCTGCCGGACGGCTGGGGCGCCTGGACGGATGCGTTTGCCCGTCTTTACCGCCTGCGGCGCGACGACGAGCGCCACCAGGCCGAGCTGACCGAATGGCTGGCGCGCTTCCGCCAGGCGATGCACCTGCTGCCGGAAGGCGTTGCCATCATGGACGACGTGCTGTTCCTGGAGTGGTGCAATCCGGCGGTCGAGCGTCACCTGGGCCTGACGATGGAGCGCGACAAGGGCCTGCGCGTCACGAACCTGGTGCGCCATCCGGACTTCATCGACTACATCGTGCTGGGGCGCTACGAGCAGCCGCTGACGCTGTCGTTCCGCGGCCGCAAGCTGGAATGCCGCATCATCCCGTTCGAGAACCGGCGCCAGATCCTGGTGACGCACGACGCCACCGACACCGAGCGCATCGAAGCGATGCGGCGCGACTTCATCGCCAACGCCTCGCACGAGCTGCGCACGCCGCTGACGGTGATCGTGGGCTTCCTCGAGATCGCGCTGTCCGATCCGGGCATCGACGTCGCCACGCGGATGTCGCACCTGAACCTGATGACGGAGCAGGCGCACCGCATGCAGCGCCTGATCCAGGACATGCTGACCCTGTCGCGGCTGGAGTCGGACGAATATCCGCTCAAGCGCGAGAAGGTGGACGTGCGCAGCCTGATCGACTCGATCGCGGCCGAGGCGCGCGCGCTATCGGGCGGGCGGCACCAGATCGAGGTCGCGGTCGACGGCCCCGACGTGATGGGCAGCATGGAAGAACTGCGCAGCGCCTTCGCCAACCTGGCCTCGAACGCGGTGCGCTACTCGCCGAACGGCGGCACGATCCGCCTGGCCTGGACCCGCGGCGTCGATGCGCTGAGTTTCGCGGTAACGGATTGCGGCATCGGCATCGACCCCGAACACATCCCGCGCCTGACCGAGCGTTTCTACCGCGTCGACAAGAGCCGTTCGCGCGAAACGCAGGGCACCGGCCTCGGCCTGGCGATCGTCAAGCACGTCCTGCTGCGCCACGGCGGCAAGCTGACGATCACCTCGCAGCCAGGCAAAGGCAGCACTTTCTCCGCCTCGCTCCCCAACACCTCACTACCCGCCTGACCCCACCACAATTAGGGTCAGAGTCGAATTGTTTGACAACTTTGTGAAATACTGAGGGGCTCTGTGTTCGCTTCAAGAGCCCTGATGCATTTTGCTCGCAGGATAATTAGGGTCAGAGTCGAATTAATGGCAATTCTCAGAAATTGCTCAATAAATCGACTCTGACCCTAATTAATTTTTGGGTGTTTTTTCGGTGAGGGGAAATTGTTCAGCTATGAACAATTTGCTCTCGAAGAACTTACCGAAAAACGTGTCTGCAAGCAGTTGAATCACTCATTTTCGGTGCAAAGCGCATGAGGGTCAGAGTCGAATTATCGAGCAACTTTAAAAGTTGTCAAACAATTCGACTCTGACCCTAATTGTCTTTTCAGAAAGCTGTGGCTGGGGAATGGTAGTAAGGGAAGAGAGGGGGTCGAAAATAGGAAATTGCTCGGTAATTCGACTCTGACCCTAATTGCGCCCTAATTGCGGGCCGGCGTGAGGCGCTGAGGTGTGGGTCGATGAGGCGGGCGCGTTCCAGCTGGGGCATCGGGGCGGTGCGATGTGTCGGGAATGCGGTTAGGCGGACATATCTTTAGACAAGTGGCGTGCTTTTGTTTTATCGTTGCCTCCTTACTTTGGAGGCAAGATTTGAGCAGCGACCATTTATCACCGCATTACGCATCCTATGCCTTCGGCCTGGACCTCGTCCGCTTCGGCTGCGCGCTGGTGGTGGCGCTGTTTCATTTTACGTGGCGGATCCCGAATGAAGCCCATATCATGCCGTTCGGGTGGGTCGGGGTGCAGGTCTTCTTCGTCATCTCGGGCGTCGTCATCGCCAACTCGGCCATCGCCTCCACGCCGTACCGCTTCGCGCGCAATCGCTTCCTGCGTCTGTATCCGGCGGCCTGGGTCGCTGCTGCGATCAGCTTCGCGATCCTGTCGGTCGTGCCCACGCCGGCCTATTACGCGCTGGGCATCGGCGTAAATCCCGAGTGGTGGGCGTTCGCCAGCTCCGTGATGCTGGTGGGCGAGGATGCGCTGGCCACCGCCTACTGGACCTTGCCGATCGAGATCGCCTTCTATGCCCTGGTGTTCATCGCACTGCTGCGGGGACGGGTGCGGCTGCGCGCGGTGGCGCGATTGCTGGCCGTGGCCAGCAGCGCCTACCTGGTTTCCCTGTTCTATCTGCTGGTGACGACGTCCGGGCCGGGCGTGCTCGACCTCGGCTACGGCCTGAAGAACATGCTGCTGCTGCGCCACGGCGTCTTCTTTGCGATCGGGATCTATCTATGGATGGCGACGCAGCGGCAGCCGCTGGACCGCAGCGACCGGGTCCTGTTCGGGCTGTCCCTGGCGGCGGCGGCGCTCGAGATCGTCTGCCGCTCGGTGAGCCTGACGACCATCTTTGCCGCCGGCGATGCGGGACCGCTGGACATCAGGTGGGTGACGGTTGGCGCGCTGCTGGCCTTCGCGGCGCTGCTGGCGGCGATCCGCGTCTGCCTCGTCAATGCGAAACGCTGGACGCCTTCCGCGCGCACGGCGGCCAGGATACGGATGCTCGGCCTGGTCACCTATCCGTTCTACCTCGTGCACGAGGTCGTCGGCGGGGCGATGCTCGTTGTCGCCAGCGACAGGGGCCTGGGCCGGCCGGCCGCCCTGACGCTGGCCATCGTCGCGACGCTGGCCGTGGCCTGGCTGATCGCCGCGTTCGCCGAACCGGCCCTCAGGCGGGCGATCGTCCGGGGCGCGCGGTGGATTCGTGGTTCGGGCGTGCGGATCGGGATGGCCCCGGGCGCCGACGAGCGGCTGCCGAAATAGGACCGAAGGAATCGCCTCAGGCCAGCAGGGCCACCAGCAGCGCCAGTGCCGGCACGCCGATCCACGCTGCCTGGATCGCGCGGCGCGGCGCATACTGCAGCAGCAGCGTGACGCTCCAGGCGGACAGCGACAGCACGCCGCACCACACGACCGGTCCGATATGCCAGCCGCAGGCCGCGATGCAGGCGCCGAAGGACAGCGCCAGTGCGAGCCAGCCCAGCAGGCGCAAGTGCAGGCGCAGACGCGCGTCCGGCTCCGCGCCGCGGCCGTGGATGTCGGCGTAATGGCGGTCCATCGACAGGCCCTTGGCGGCGAAGCCGCTATAGGCCAGCGCCGTGCCGGCCAGGATCAGTGCACTCATGCAGCCTCCAGCTTGTTGGTCGTCACGTCGGCCGGCGCCGGCTTCTTGGCCGCCGCCGGCTTTTTCGGCCTGCCCAGCCACCAGGCCGCGTAGCCGAGCAGCAGGCCGAGCGCCAGCACCACCAGGTCGAAGCCGGCCACCGCACGCAGGGCCGGGCCGCCGAACAGGCTCACGCCCAGGTGGGTGTCGGTCGTGAGCGCGTTCAGTACCGGGATCCCTGCCAGCAGCAGCGCGCCCAGCGTCAGCTGGAAGCGCCACATCGCGCGCGTCGGGCGGATCTGGGCCAGCAGCGCGGCCAGGCCCCAGGCGATGAAGAAGCAGTTGGCTTCGAGGTTCGTGCGCTGCGCGATCTCGACCGGCAGCAGGCGGTTGGCCCAGAAGTAGACCGCGAAGGCGATCGGCAGGCCGGCGATGGCGCCGATGTTCAGGGCATCGACCAGGCGCACCCCGAAGCCGGCCTTGCCGCCTTTGGCGATCGCCTTGGCGTACTTCTGGCGCTCCTTCACGCCCCACAGCAGGGCGCCGGTGGCGACCATCGCGGTGCCGGCCAGGCCGCACACGAAGAACAGCGCGCGCAGCAGCGGGTCGGCGAAGTGGGCCACGTGCAGGCCGTAGATGGCGGCGCGCGCGTCCAGGGTGGTGCTCATTGGCTTGGCGCCGGACAGCAGCGTGCCGCTCGCGCCGTCGAAGGTCATGGTCGGCTCGATGTTCGACAGCTGCTGGCCGGCAGGACGATGCAGCTCGATCCGGGCGTTGGCGTCGTTCGGGTTGGTCACCACCACGCGCGTCGGCGCCTGGCCCCAGGCACGTTCGGCCTGCAGCAGCATCGGCGCGATGTCGACCAGCGGCGCGAATTCCTTCGCCGGCTTCACCCGTTCGGCGTTCGGGAACACGTCCGCGAACATGGCGTTCTGCTCGGCGCCGTACAGCGCCTTGGTGGGCGAGGGCATGTACATGAACATCAGCGTGACCAGGCCGGTGTACGTGATCATCAGGTGGAAAGGCAGCGCCAGCACTGCAGTGGCGTTGTGCGCGTCGAGCCATGAACGCTGGCCCTTTTTGGGACGGAAGGTGAAGAAGTCCTTGAAGATGCGCTTATGCGTGATCACGCCGCTGACGATGGCAACCAGCATGAACATGGCGGCGATGCCGACGATCCAGCGGCCCCAGATCGCCGACATGTAGTACAGGTCGAAATGCAGGCGGTACAGGAACTCGCCGCCGCGGGTGTCGCGCGGCGCGGCGGTGTTCTCGCCGGTCATCGGATCGAGCGTGAAGTTCTGGGTGCGGAAGGCCGCGCGCCGTTCTTCACGGGTCATGCCCTTCTTCGGCGGGTTGGTCCAGCTGGCGTAGATCAGCGGATTGCGCTCGTGCGGCAGGTCGAGGAACCAGGCATTGGCCTTCGGCGCGCGCTGCTGCAGCTCGCGCACCGCGAGCGTGGCCGATTCGGCCGGCGTCACCCGTGACGGCGCATCGGCCGCCTTGTGCAGCTCGGGCTTCATCCAGAACGTGATTTCGTGCTTGTAGTAGGCGGCGGTGCCGCCCATGAACACCAGCAGCAGCAGCCAGCACACCAGGAGGCCCGACCAGGTGTGCACCCATGCCATCGATTGGCGCAAGCCTTCCTTCATGACGCCCTCCCGGCGATCCATAACACAGCGCCCAATACGCTGCTCGTTGCCACTACCCCGACCCAGGCGCGCAGCGCGCTGGTCGTGGCGAACACCCACAGGATGACGCAGGTATAGACCACGAAGGAGAGCAGGGTGGCGATGGTGACGGCGTCGGCGCGCGGCAGCGGCAGCGCGATGGCGATCAGGGCGCTGGCGATCGAGGTCAGCACATAGCCGCCGGCAATGGCCGCGACCGCGCGCGCGGCCACGCCGCCGCGGTAGCGCCAGGTGAGGGTAGTCATCGGACTCGGGCCTTTCTATCTAAGACGGACGGCGCGGACGGCGATCAGTGCTCGGCGCCCGGCGCCAGTGCAGGGCCCGCGGCCAGGGCCGCGATGCCTTTCGGCTGCACCACGGTCAGCGACGACGTATGGCTGGCGCTGGCGTACTGCACGCCGGCGCGCTCGCCGCCGGTCTTGTCGGTATGCGCCGTCTCCAGCACATAGGTGCCTTTCCACGGCAGGTCGAACTTCACCGCGCCGTTGGCGTCGGCCAGCGCTTCCTTCGACCAGCCGCTCGGCACGGTGATCGCCACCTTCGCCTTCGGCAGCGGCTGGCCTTTATAAAACACCTTGAATTCGCCGGCCGTGCCGGTCGGGACGATGTCCAGCGCCAGCTTCGGCTGCTGCGCGGCGAAGCTGGTCGCCAGGCGCGCGGCCGGGATCCAGATGTGCTGACTCGTCTTGCCATCCTTGGTCGTTTCCCAGCCCGGATAGGCATTGTCTTCGGCCACGATCGCGTCGCCCGCCGCCAGGCTGGCGCCGCCGACCACATAGCCCTTGGCCGTCTTCTCGAGCGTGAGCGCGGTCTCTCCGGAAGCCTTGAGCAGGGTCGCGCGCGGCGCGACGAACTTGTCCAGCAGGCCGGGCGTGGTCTCGCGTTGGTTCAGGCCGAACTCGCCGAACTGCAGCTTCACCGTCTTGCCATCCTGCTCCAGCCAGACGTGGTGCGCCTGGGCGGCAGGCGCGATTGCAGCAAGGGCGAGGAGCGAGGAGAGCAGCAGTTTCTTCATGGTCTTTATTCTCTTTATGAGGTGTGGTCGAGTCGGATGATTCCAGCGGCTTTGCCAAATAAAGCATGTCTCTTTTGGCAGAAGCGGCAAATATGTGCGTTGCGTCAACTATTCAACACGAATTATAATGCGAATCATTCTCATTATCAAAACACTTTCAAGGAGTGATCATGTTGCGCCCAGTGCCATCCGTTGTATCCGATCCAACGCCCGTCGCCCGTCTCGTGCGCCAGGCCACCGCACTGTGCGCAAGCGCCGCCTTGCTGTCCCCGCTGGCCGCCATGGCCGCTGCCCCTGCCGCTCCCGATGCGCCGGACGAGATCGCCACTGACGCGATCCCCACCGTCAACATCACGGGCAAGCACGACGCCACCACCGAAAAGAGCAAGTCGTTCACCACCCGTTCCTCGACCCTGTTCAAGGGCGAGCAAGATATCCGCGACACGCCGCAGCCGGTGACCGTCATCACCCGCCAGTTGATGGAAGAGCGCAATATGCTCGACCTGACCGACGTGCTCACCAATACCGCCGGCATCACGGTCGACTACACCGACAGCGAGCGCATCGCCTACAACTCGCGCGGCTTCCGCGTCGATGCCATGCAGATCGATGGGCTCAGCTACAAGCAGTCCGGCGCCTACTTCATCCAGCCGGACACGGCCGTCCTGGACCGGGTCGAACTGCTGCGCGGCGCCTCGGGCATGCTGCGCGGTTCCGGCAGCCCTTCCGCCACCGTGAATATGGTGCGCAAGCTGCCGACGGCCGCCTTCCAGGCATCAAGCGGCCTGACGGTCGGCTCGTGGGACCGCCGCCGGGTCGAGATGGACGTGTCGACCCCGCTCAATGAGAGCGGTTCGGTACGGGGCCGGGTGGTGGCGGTGAAGGACAAGAAGGACTTGTTCCAGGATGGGCGCGAAGAAGACCGTGAAGTGCTGTACGGCGTGGTCCAGGCCGACCTGACGCCGCGCACCACGGTGACCGCCTGGCTGCAGCACACCGACCTCGATGCCACCGGCGCCTGGGGCGGTTTGCCGGGCAACTTCGACGGTTCCTCGCTGAACCTGCCGATCGACACCTTTCTGGGCGCCAGCTGGAACCGCTGGAACCGCTACAACGACCAGGCCCAGATCGGCATCGAACACCGCTTCGACAATGGCTGGAGCGTGCGCGCGAACGCCGGTTATCTCGGGATGCGCCTCAAGACCAATGGCTTCAAGCAGACGTATATCGCGCGCACCAGCACGACCAATCCCTACCTGATGGACATGACGACGTCGCAGTACACCGGCGACGACAGCCGCCAGCAGGCGCTGAGCATCGTCGCCAATGGCCCGTTCACGCTGTTCGGACGCAAGCACACGCTGGTGGTGGGCGCCGAGCGCGTGTACGACCGGACGATCGCCACCTACGGCGCGGGCACCCTGTTCAAGCAGACCATCGACATCCGCACCTTCGATCCGTATTCGACCTATCCGGAGCGCGAGGTGACGACGATGCCGGCCGGCGGCGCCGCACCGACCGTGACGACCAATAACGGCGCCTACGCCACGGCGCGCTTTTCGCTGGCGGACCCGCTGGCCGTCCTGCTCGGCGCCCGCCTGAGCTGGTACGAAACCGAGCGCCGCACCAATGGCAGCGGCTTCAAGGTCACGCGCGAAGCCACGCCGTATGTCGGCGTTGTCTATGACTTGTCGAACGAGATCAGCGCCTACGCCAGCTATACCGAGATCTTCGAGCCGCAGGAGGCGCGCGGCGCCGACGGCAACCTGCTCGAACCGGTCATCGGCGAGGACATCGAGCTCGGCCTGAAAGGGGAGTTCTTCGGCGGCCGCTTGAACGCCTCGATGGGCTTGTTCCAGGTCGAAAACGTCGGCCGCGCGATCGAGGACACGTCGTCGGTCAATCCCTGCCCTCCGACCAACCTGACCGGCTTCTGCCGCATCGCCGGCGGCAAGGAGCGCAGCGAGGGCCTGGAAGCGGAAGTGTCGGGCGAAGTCTTGCCTGGCTGGCAACTGATGGCTGGCTATACCAACACCCGTACCAAATACGTGAGCGGCACCGCCGCCAACACCGGCCAGCCGCTGCGCACCATCGATCCGAAACACCAGCTGCGCCTGTTCACCAGCTATAGCCCGAACCGCTCCGGCCCGGGCTGGACCGTCGGCGGCGGCGTGAACATGCAGAGCGATTCCTATGTGCGCGGCGCCGGCCTGACCGCGACCCAGGGTGGCTACGGCGTCGCCAACGCCATGCTCGCCTGGCGCTTCAGCGACAAGCTGTCGGTGCAGGCCAATGTGAACAATCTGTTCGACAAGGTCTACTACAAGAAATTCGGTCCGACCGGCCTGGCCTGGTACTACGGCGACCCACGCAGTGTGTCGCTGAGCCTGCGCGGCAGCCTGTAATCGCTGTTGCCGGTCCGCCCCCATGGCGGACCTTGCGTCGAGGGGAACGAGCCGGGGTACAATCCCAGCCTCGTTCCTTTCGGCACATTCCATGCTCTCTCGTCGTACCTCCCTCGCGGCCTGCGCCGCACTGCTCCTCTGCGCCTGCGGCAGCACGCCGGTCCAGACGCCGGTCCCGGCCGCTCCGGCCGTCGTTCCTCCGGCGGCCGCGCCCCTGCCGCCCAAGAAGATCCGTATCGGCCTGGCCCTCGGCGGCGGCGCCGCGCGCGGCTTCGCCCATATCGGCGTGATCAAGGCCCTCGAGGCCCAGGGCATCTATCCGGAGATCGTGGTCGGCACCAGCGCCGGCTCGGTGGTCGGCTCGCTGTATGCATCGGGCCTGAACGGCTTCGCCCTGCAAAAAACGGCCCTCGCCATGGACGAGGCGACCATCTCGGACTGGGCCATGCCGTGGCTCAGCAAATCGAGTGGCCTGCTCAAGGGCGAGGCGCTGCAGAATTATGTGAACAAGGCGATCGGCAATGTTCCGATGGAAAAGCTGAAATTGCGCTTCGGCGCCGTGGCGACCGACCTCAAGAGCGGCCAGCCGATCCTGTTCAACCGCGGCAATACCGGGATGGCGGTGCGCGCCTCGTCGGCTGTGCCGAGCGTGTTCCAGCCGGTCAAGATCGGTAACAAGGAATATGTCGACGGCGGCCTGGTGGCGCCGGTGCCGGTGCGCTTCGTGCGCGAGATGGGCGCCGATTTCATTATCGCCGTCAATATCTCGAGCGCGACCGAAGGCGCGGCCACGGCCAGCTCGCTCGACGTGCTGATGCAGACCTTCAGCATCATGGGCCAGCGCCTGAACCATTTCGAACTGAAGGACGCCGACATCGTGATCACGCCCGCGCTCGGCAATATGGGATCGAGCGATTTCGGCGGACGCAATCTCGCCATCCTGGCCGGCGAGCAGGCCGCCGCCGCCGTCATGCCGCAAATCAAAGCCAAGCTCAAGCTCCGACAGCAAATTCCATAAGAAAGGCAATACCGTGAACACCAAACCCTACCTGACCCTGGCGGACGTGAAGAAAATCGGCGCAGCCGCCGAAGCCGAAGCCGTCAACAATGGCTGGAACGTCTCGATCGCCATCGTCGACGACGGCGGCCACCTGCTGTGGCAGCAGCGCCTGGACGGCGCGCCGCCGGTCTCGTCGTATATCGCGCCCGCCAAGGCCAATACCGCCGCCCTCGGCCGCCGCGAATCGAAGCTCTACGAAGACGTGATCAATGGCGGCCGCATGTCCTTCCTGAGCGCGCCGAAGCTGGAAGGCATGCTCGAAGGCGGCGTGCCGGTGATCGTCGACGGCCACGTGATCGGCGCCGTCGGCGTTTCGGGCGTCAAGTCGGAACAGGACGTGCAGATCGCGCGGGCAGGGATTGCCGCACTGAGCGCCGTCTGAGCGCCACCTGAGGACAAGTTGCGGGCGCCATATTGCACCCGCAACATAAGTTTCAGCAGGGCAGGGAAGATGGCCGGGCGTGTCATCTTCCGTGAATTTGCTGGCGGGTGTGTGGCAGCGCCGCATTGCCGAACATCAGAGTTCGCGCTATAATTCGGAAGTTTATCTAATTCAAACTTAGCCGTAGCGCATACCCACCATCCCTCATTCAACATGACCTCCAACACCGGGCGGCTCTACTGCGTCCAGGACAGTTGGATGTCGGTCTGACGTGGCGAAGCTACGGCAACTTTTTCGGGAGTTGCCCTTGCCGCCATTTTTTTCTGGCCCCTCCGTTCCAGCCATCCTGGCACTTGCTGACGGGACCATCTTCAAAGGATATTCCATTGGTGCCGTCGGTCATACGACCGGCGAAGTGGTGTTCAACACCGCGATCACCGGCTACCAGGAAATCCTGACCGATCCGAGCTACTCGCGCCAGATCGTTACCCTGACCTATCCGCACATCGGCAACTACGGCGTGAACAGCGCCGACGTCGAATCGAGCAAGGTGCACGCCGCCGGCCTGATCATCCGTGACCTGCCGCTCTTGGCCTCGAACTTCCGTTCGACCCAATCGCTGGGCGACTATCTCAAGCAAGAGAACGTGGTTGCCATCGCCGGCATCGATACCCGCAAACTGACCCGCATCCTGCGCGAAAAAGGCGCCCAGGCCGGCGCGATCCTGACCGCCGCCCAAGGCGCCGAGCCGTCGCCAGCCCAGGCGCTGGAACTGGCGCGCTCGTTCCCGGGTCTGGCCGGCATGGACCTGGCAAAGGTCGTGTCCGTTACTGAGCCTTACGAGTTCACCGAAACCGAGTGGAAACTGGGTGCAGGTTTCGGCAAGCAGACCAATCCTAAATACCATGTGGTCGCCTTCGACTACGGCGTCAAGCGCAACATCCTGCGCATGCTGGCCGAACGCGGCTGCAAGGTCACCGTGCTGCCGGCGCAATCGACCGCCGCCGACGCGCTGGCGCTCAATCCGGACGGTATCTTCCTGGCCAACGGCCCGGGCGACCCGGAGCCATGCGATTACGCCATTGCGGCCTCGCGCGAGCTGATCGAAAAAGGCATCCCGACCTTCGGCATCTGCCTCGGTCACCAGATCATGGCGCTGGCGTCCGGCGCCAAGACCATGAAGATGAAGTTCGGCCACCATGGCGCCAACCACCCGGTGCAGGACCTGGACAGCAAGAAGGTCTTGATCACCTCGCAGAACCACGGCTTCGCGGTCGATCCGGAAACCTTGCCGGTCAACTGCCGCGTGACCCACGTCTCGCTGTTCGACGGCTCGCTGCAGGGCTTCGCCCGCACGGACAAACCGGCGTTCTGCTTCCAGGGCCACCCGGAAGCCTCGCCCGGTCCGACCGACGTCGCCTACCTGTTTGACCGCTTCATCGGCCTGATGCAAGCAGCGGAGAAAAAATAATATGCCAAAACGTAGTGATATCAAAAGCATCCTGATCATCGGCGCCGGCCCGATCGTCATCGGCCAGGCAGTCGAATTCGACTACTCCGGCGCCCAGGCCTGCAAGGCCTTGCGCGAAGAAGGCTACAAGGTCATCCTGGTCAATTCGAACCCGGCGACCATCATGACCGACCCGGAAACGGCGGACGTGACCTATATCGAGCCGATCACCTGGAAGGTCGTCGAGCGCATCATCGAGAAAGAGCGTCCTGACGCGATCCTGCCGACCATGGGCGGCCAGACCGCGCTGAACTGCGCACTCGACCTGCACCGCCACGGCGTGCTGGACAAGTACAAGGTCGAGCTGATCGGCGCCACGCCAGAAGCGATCGACAAGGCCGAAGACCGTTCGAAGTTCAAGGACGCGATGACCAAGATCGGCCTGGGCTCGGCGCGTTCGGGCGTGGCCCACTCGATGGACGAAGCCTGGACCGTGCAGCGCGAGCTGGGCTTCCCGACCATCATCCGTCCTTCGTTCACGATGGGCGGCAGCGGCGGCGGCATCGCCTACAACGAAGAAGAATTCGAAGCGATCTGCAAGCGCGGCCTGGAAGCATCGCCGACCAACGAGCTGCTGATCGAAGAATCGCTGCTCGGCTGGAAAGAGTATGAGATGGAAGTTGTTCGCGACAAGAACGACAACTGCATCATCATCTGCTCGATCGAGAACCTGGATCCGATGGGCGTGCACACCGGCGACTCGATCACCGTGGCGCCGGCGCAGACCCTGACCGACAAGGAATACCAGATCATGCGTAACGCGTCGATCGACGTGCTGCGCGAGATCGGCGTCGACACGGGCGGCTCGAACGTGCAGTTCTCGATCAACCCGAAGGACGGCCGCATGATCGTCATCGAGATGAACCCGCGCGTGTCGCGTTCGTCGGCGCTGGCCTCGAAAGCGACCGGATTCCCGATCGCCAAGGTGGCCGCGAAACTGGCGGTCGGCTTCACGCTGGATGAGCTGCGCAACGAGATCACCGGCGGCGCGACCCCGGCCTCGTTCGAGCCGTCGATCGACTACGTCGTCACCAAGATCCCACGCTTCACGTTCGAGAAATTCCCGACCGCCGACAAGCACCTGACTACGCAGATGAAGTCGGTCGGTGAAGTCATGGCGATGGGCCGCACCTTCCAGGAATCGTTCCAGAAAGCCCTGCGCGGCCTGGAAGTCGGTGTCGACGGCCTGAACGAAAAAACCCGCGACCGCGAAAAGATCGAGGAAGAGCTGGGCGAACCTGGCCCGGACCGCATCTGGTATGTGGGTGACGCTTTCGCCCAGGGCTTCACCCTGGAAGAAGTGCACAACCTGACCAAGATCGATCCATGGTTCCTGGTGCAGATCAAGGAGATCGTGGACATCGAGCTGTGGCTCGAGACCCAGACCCTGGAGTCGCTGGACAAGCCGCTGCTGTACAAGCTCAAGCAAAAAGGTTTCGCCGACCGCCGCCTGGCCTTCTTGTTGAAGGTCGAGCCGATGGCCGTGCGCGCCCGCCGCCATGAGCTGGGCATCCGTCCGGTCTACAAGCGGGTCGATACCTGCGCCGCCGAATTCGCGACCGACACCGCCTATATGTACTCGACGTACGATGAGGAGTGCGAGTCGAACCCGACCGACAAGAAGAAGATCATGGTGCTGGGCGGTGGCCCGAACCGTATCGGCCAGGGCATCGAGTTCGACTACTGCTGCGTGCACGCCGCCCTGGCCATGCGCGAAGACGGCTACGAGACCATCATGGTCAACTGCAATCCAGAGACCGTGTCGACCGACTACGATACCTCGGACCGCCTGTACTTCGAGTCGCTGACCCTGGAAGACGTGCTCGAGATCGTGGAACTGGAAAAGCCGGTCGGCGTGATCGTGCAGTACGGCGGCCAGACCCCGCTGAAGCTGGCGCTGGACCTGGAAGCGAACGGCGTGCCGATCATCGGCACCTCGCCGGACATGATCGACGCCGCCGAAGACCGCGAGCGTTTCCAGCAGCTGCTGCAAAAGCTGGATCTGCGCCAGCCGCCGAACCGCACCGCGCGCACCGAAGCCGACGCCCTGGCGCTGGCCGAAGAGATCGGCTACCCGCTGGTGGTGCGTCCTTCGTATGTGCTGGGTGGCCGCGCGATGGAAATCGTCCACGAGCAGCGCGACCTGGAGCGCTATATGCGCGAAGCGGTCAAGGTCTCGCACGATTCGCCGGTGCTGCTCGACCGCTTCCTGAACGACGCCATCGAAGTCGACGTCGACTGCATCTCGGACGGCGAAGCGACCTTCATCGGCGGCGTGATGGAACACATCGAACAGGCCGGCGTGCACTCGGGCGACTCGGCCTGCTCGCTGCCGCCGTACTCGCTGTCGCAAAGCACGATCGATGAACTCAAGCGCCAGACCTCGCTGATGGCCAAGGCCCTGAACGTGGTCGGCCTGATGAACGTGCAGTTCGCGATCAAGCAGTCGGAAGAAAACGGCCAGACCGTCGACACCGTCTATGTGCTGGAAGTGAACCCGCGCGCCTCGCGCACCGTGCCGTTCGTTTCGAAGGCGACCGGCCTGCAGCTGGCCAAGATCGCGGCGCGCTGCATGGTCGGCCAGACGCTGGCGCAGCAGGGCATCACCAAAGAGGTGATCCCGCCGTTCTACAGCGTCAAGGAAGTCGTGTTCCCGTTCGTGAAGTTCCCGGGCGTCGACACCATCCTGGGGCCAGAGATGAAATCGACCGGCGAAGTGATGGGCGTGGGCACCACCTTCGGCGAAGCCTTCGTCAAATCGCAGCTGGCGGCCGGCATCAAGCTGCCGAAGTCGGGCACGGTGTTCCTGTCGGTGAAGTCGTCCGACAAGCCGCGCACCGTGGCCGTGGCGCGCGACCTGGTGGCGCTGGGCTTCGACCTGGTGGCGACCAAGGGCACCGCGGCCGTGATCGCTGCCGCCGGCATTCCTGTACGTTCGGTGAACAAGGTGCTGGAAGGCCGTCCGCACGTGGTCGACATGATCAAGAACCGTGAAATCGTGATGGTCGTGAACACGGTTGAGGAAAAGCGCAGCGCGATCAACGATTCGCGCGCGATCCGTACCTCGGCACTGGCGGCGCACGTGGTGACCTACACCACGATCTTCGGCGCCGAAGCGGCGATCGAGGGCATGCGTCACATCGACGAACTGCGCGTGTACGATTTACAAGGCCTGCATAAAACCTTACACTAAGCACACGCAGTACCCGTAGGACAGCTTAGTACACAAGTGAACCACAGAGCTCGCGCGGCCTTGGCGCCGCGTGCCTCTGTGGTTTTCGCTTTGAGATGCTACGGGTGTCCCGTACAACACAAACAGCAGAGAACCATGAACACACCACTGACCAAATTCGGCGCAGAACTCCTGAAAGAAGAGCTGCACCAGCTCAAGACCAAGGAGCGCCGCATCGTGATCGACGCGATCGCCGAGGCGCGTTCGCATGGCGACCTGTCCGAAAACGCCGAGTACGACGCCGCCAAGGAGCGCCAGGCCTTCGTCGAAGGCCGCATCGCCGAGCTCGAAGGCAAGCTCTCGACCGCCCAGGTCATCGATCCGTCGACGCTCGACGCCGAAGGCCGCGTGGTGTTCGGCGCCACGGTCGACCTCGAAGACCTGGAATCGGGCCAGAAAGTCACCTACCAGATCGTCGGCATGGATGAAGCCGACCTGAAACTGAACAAGGTCTCGGTGACCTCGCCGATCGCGCGCGCGCTGATCGGCAAGTTTGCCGAAGACGTGGTCGAAGTGCAGGCCCCGTCGGGTCCGCGCGAATACGAAATCCTCGAAGTCCGCTACGTCTGATGGAAGGGACCGCGGCCAGCGGAGTCAAGGCAGGGCGCTTGCCGGCCGCGCGCCTGCTGGTGGCCGCGCTGTGGGCGGGTGTCCTTTGGGCGCTCGGCTATATCGCGGCGCCGGCGGCGTTCGCGGTCCTTGGCAGCGTGCAGGCGGGCGACCTGGTGGCGGTGCTGCTCACGCGCCAGGCGTGGCTGTCTATCGCCTGTGCTGTGGTACTGCTGGTCTTGCTGCGGGTGTCGACCGACCTGGCGCCGCCGCGCCGGCGTTTTCTGAACCTGCTGGTGCTGGCGATGCTGGTGTGTACGCTGGTGATTTTCGTCGGGCTGCAGCCGGCCATGGCGCAATTGCGTGAGCTGGCAGGGCCGGGCGGGGTGAGGGCGTCGCCGTACTGGACGCAGTTCGCCGTGATGCATGGGGTGTCGCAGCTCTTCTATCTCGTGCAGAGCTTGCTTGGAGCGTGGCTGCTGGTCAGGTTGCGTTGAGCGCAAACTGTACCGACGTAAAAAAACCGGGTTGCCCCGGTTTTTTTGTTCACTTATTCAGCGAATTTTTCTTGGAACTGGTCTGACGCGGCTTGGCGCGCTTGATGTTGCCGCCGGCGGTGACGCGTTCGTTCCCTTTCAGCATGACCTTGGTGACGCTCGGCTTCTTGGTGCCGCTGGCGCTGGCCTTGACGATGGTGACTTCGCGCATGCCCGGGCCCGATTTGCCGCTGCGCTCCTTGACCGCCTCTTTCTTTGGACGGTAGAGGACCAGCAGCTTGCCGATGTGCTGGACCTGGGCGGTATCGAGGTCGGTGGCGATCTGGTCGTACATGGCGACGCGCGCTTCGCGGTCGTCGCCGAACACGCGCACCTTGATCAGGCCGTGTGCGTCGAGACTGGCCGAGATTTCCTTGACGACGGATTCGGTAAGGCCGGCTTCGCCGATCATGACGACTGGATTGAGCCCGTGAGCTTCTGCGCGCAGGGCACTGCGCTCGGCCGGTGTGAGTTTGATCATAACTATATTTTTTGATGTACCTATAAAAGCAGTATTCTACGCGAATGGCCAAGAACAAATTAAACAAAAACTGGTTACACGACCATATTAACGATCCCTACGTGAAACTTGCACAGAAAGAGGGTTATCGGGCACGTGCGGCCTACAAACTCAAGGAGATCGACGAGGCTGAAAAGCTCATCAAGTCCGGTCACACCGTGGTCGACCTCGGTTGCACCCCCGGCAGCTGGGCCCAGTACACCCGGCGCAAGCTGGCAGGCAAGGACGGCGGCGGCATCAACGGCACCATCATCGGCCTGGACATCCTGCCGATGGAAGCCATCGCGGACGTTCAATATATCCAGGGTGACTTCCGCGAGGAAGAAGTGCTCTCCCAGCTGGATACTGTCCTGTCCGGCCGCAGGGTCGATGTGGTGCTGTCCGATATGGCGCCCAATTTGTCCGGCATCAGTCATGCCGATGCGGCGCGCATGGAACATTTAATCGATCTGGCGATCGAATTTTCGCAGGCCCACCTGAAACCCGAAGGGGCATTACTGGTAAAGTGCTTTAAAGACATGGGTTTTACACAAATCCTGGAAAAATTCCGGACCGAATTCAAGGTGGTGAAACAGGTCAAGCCCAAAGCGAGTCGCGACAAATCATCCGAGATTTTCCTGCTGGGGCGCGGCCTGAAGAACCCATCGGCGTAAACCTGCATCCGGGCATAGAATTGCCCCTTGAAATCCCGGCGCGCGGCCATACATCTGCCGCGTGATCCCGCTGCTTGCGCCCCCTTACGGGGCGGCCTGCGGCCATTGGGACGTAAAAACATAGTATTTTGGCACTATTGCCTGCGCCGCGTGGCGGTGTCGGCTTATTGCGGGTAAAATCAGAATACTGAAATCGGTAGAGATGCAATTGCATCGGAGGAGTGCTCGTGAATAATATGTTTTCCAAATCCGCCATCTGGGTGGTCGTCGCGCTGCTGTTGTTCATGCTGTTCAAGCAGTTCGACACCCATAGCGTCGCCGGCGGCAGCAAGACCATTGCTTATTCCGAGCTGCTCGATGAGATCAAACAACGTCGCATCAAGGATGTGACGATCGAAGGCTCGAATATCACCGCCACCCGCAGCGACGATTCCAAGGTGCGCGCGACCGCGACCATCCTGGACCGCGGCCTGATCGGCGACCTGCGTGAAAACGGCGTGCGCTTCGACGTGAAGCCGCCCGAGGAGCCATCGTTCCTGCAGCAGGTGTTCATTTCGTGGTTCCCGATGCTGCTCCTGATCGGCGTCTGGGTGTTCTTCATGCGCCAGATGCAGGGCGGCGGCAAGGGCGGCGCTTTCTCCTTCGGCAAGTCGAAGGCGCGCATGCTCGACGAAACCAATAACACCGTTACCTTCGCCGACGTCGCCGGTTGCGACGAAGCGAAAGAAGAAGTCTCGGAGATCGTCGACTTCCTCAAGGATCCCACCAAGTTCCAGAAACTGGGCGGCCGCATTCCACGCGGCGTGCTGATGGTCGGTCCTCCAGGTACCGGTAAGACCCTGTTGGCGCGCGCTATCGCCGGCGAAGCCAAGGTGCCGTTCTTCTCGATCTCGGGTTCCGACTTCGTCGAGATGTTCGTCGGCGTCGGTGCGTCGCGTGTTCGCGACATGTTCGAGAATGCCAAGAAGCATTCGCCTTGCATCATCTTCATCGACGAGATCGACGCGGTCGGCCGTCACCGTGGCGCCGGCATGGGCGGCGGCAACGACGAACGCGAACAAACCCTTAACCAGTTGCTGGTGGAGATGGACGGTTTCGAAGCCCAGTCGGGCGTGATCGTGATCGCCGCCACCAACCGCGCCGACGTGCTGGACAAGGCGCTGCTGCGTCCGGGCCGTTTCGACCGCCAGGTGATGGTGGGCCTGCCGGACATCCGCGGCCGCGAACAGATCCTCAACGTGCACATGCGTAAAGTGCCGATCGGCACCGACGTCAAGGCCGACATCCTGGCGCGCGGCACCCCGGGCTTCTCGGGCGCCGACCTGGCCAACCTGGTCAACGAAGCGGCGCTGTTCGCCGCACGCCGCAGCAAACGCCTGGTCGAGATGATCGACTTCGAAGATGCCAAGGACAAGATCTTTATGGGGCCGGAGCGCAAGTCGATGGTCATGCGCGAAGAGGAACGCCGCAATACGGCTTACCACGAGTCGGGCCACGCGGTGGTCGCCAAGCTGCTGCCGAAGGCCGATCCGGTGCACAAGGTCACGATCATGCCGCGCGGTTACGCGCTGGGCCTGACCTGGCAGCTGCCGGAGCATGACGCGTTGTCCGGCTACAAAGACAAGATGCTCGAGGAAATCTCGATCCTGTTCGGCGGCCGTATTGCTGAAGAGATCTTTGTCGGCCAGATGTCGACCGGCGCCTCGAACGACTTCTCGCGCGCCACCAAGCTGGCACGCTCGATGGTGACCCGCTTCGGCATGTCCGACAGCATGGGCGTGATGGTCTACGAAGACAGCGAGAACGAAGGCTTCTTCGGCGGCGCCACCAAGACCATCTCGGAAGCGACGCAGCAAAAGGTCGACGCCGAAATCCGCGCCATCCTCGACACGCAGTACGCGCTGGCACGCCGTCTGCTGGAAGAGAACCGTGACAAGGTCGAGATGATGACCAAGGCGCTGCTCGACTGGGAAACCATCGATTCCGAGCAGATCAACGACATCATGGCCGGCCGCGAGCCGCGCCAGCCGAAGACCGTGCTGACCAAGCGCACGCCGCCTGGCGACAGTGGCTCGGGCGGTGTGGCGCCGAATGCCACCGCACCGGCCTGACGCTGTCTCCCCCCTCAAAGGCACCCGTCAGGGTGCCTTTTTTGTTTTGCAAAAAGCTGGGGTCAGGTCTGACTTTCGGACACGAGCTCAACCTTTAAATACATTTATTGTCGAGGTCGTGTCTGATTGTCAGACCTGACCCCGCTGTTTTACGCCATGACCAAGAAACTGCAATGCGGCCACTTCAGCTTCGCGCTGGAGGGGGCCGAATCTGTCTATCCAGTGGTGATGGGCATCCTGAACATTACGCCGGACTCGTTTTCCGACGGCGGTCGCTACCAGGGCCTCGAATTCGCGCTGACCCATGCCGAGGCCATGATCAAGAATGGCGCCACGATGATCGACATCGGCGGCGAATCGACCCGTCCCGGCTCGCCGAGCGTGCCGCTGGACGAAGAGCTGCGGCGCGTGATGCCGACCCTGTATGCGCTGCGCACGCTCGACGTGGCGCTGTCGGTCGATACCTGCAAACCGGAGGTCATGCGCGAAGCGCTGATCGCCGGCGCCGACATGATCAACGACATCAACGGCTTCCGTGCGCCGGGCGCGATCGCCGCGGTGCAGGACAGCGATTGCGGCCTGTGCGTCATGCACATGCAGGCCACGCCCGACACCATGCAGCAGGCGCCGCGTTACGACGACGTGGTGGGGGAGGTGATCGCCTTCCTGCGCGAGCGCGTGGATGCGATGACCGCGGCCGGCATCGAGCGCGAGCGTATCTGCGTCGATCCCGGCTTCGGCTTCGGCAAGACAGTCGAGCACAACTATGCATTGCTGCGCGGCTTGCCGCGCATGCGCGAGGAACTTGGCCTGCCGGTATTGGCCGGCATGTCGCGCAAATCCATGATCGGCGCCGTGACCGGGCGTCCGGTCGAACAGCGGGTGGCCGGCAGCATCGGCGCGGCATTGGCTGCGGTAGCGCATGGCGCTAGAATCGTGCGTGTGCATGATGTGGCGGAGACTGTCGATGCCCTGAAAGTGTGGCATGCGGCGACGCATCCACTCTCGGTCCTGTAAAAATCGTTTCAATAAGAGAAAAGAGAACTAGATGGCACGGAAATATTTCGGCACCGATGGCATTCGTGGCACGGTGGGCGTTGCGCCAATTACTCCTGAATTCGTGATGCGTCTCGGCTATGCCGCCGGCACCGTCCTGGCCAAGGGCCGCAAGTCGAGCAGCGGTCGCCCGGTCGTCCTGATCGGCAAGGACACCCGCATCTCGGGCTATATGCTCGAAGCGGCGCTGGAAGCCGGCCTGTCCGCCGCGGGCGTCGATTCGATGCTGGCCGGCCCGATGCCGACCCCCGCCATCGCCTACCTGACCCGCGCACTGCGCCTGCAGGCCGGCGTCGTGATCTCGGCCTCGCACAATCCCTTCCAGGACAACGGCATCAAGTTTTTCTCGGAACACGGCACCAAGCTGCCGGACGCCGTCGAGCTCGAGATCGAAGAAGCGATCGACCAGCCGATGGGCTGCGTCGCCTCCGATAAACTCGGCCGCGCGACCCGCCTGCGCGACGCCCAGGGCCGCTACATCGAATTCTGCAAGAGCACCTTCCCGAACGAGCTCGACCTGCGCGGCCTGAAGATCGTCGTCGACAGCGCCCACGGCGCCGCCTATAACATCGCACCGCACGTGTTCCACGAACTGGGCGCCGAAGTAATCTCGATCGGCGCCCAGCCGGACGGCTTCAATATCAACGCCGGCTTTGGCGCCACCGCGCCGAAGGCGCTGTCCGAAGCCGTGGTGGCCAACAAGGCCGACCTCGGCATCGCGCTGGACGGCGACGCCGATCGCCTGATCATGGTGGACGCCAACGGCCGCGTCTATAACGGCGACGAGCTGCTGTACGTGATGGTGCGCGACCGCATGAGCACCGGCCCGGTGGCGGGCGCCGTCGGCACCCTGATGACGAATATGGCGCTCGAAGTCGCTTTCAAGCAGATGGGCATCGGCTTCGCGCGCGCCAAGGTCGGCGACCGCTACGTGCTGGAAGTCATGAAAGAACGCGGCTGGCTGTTCGGCGGCGAAGGCTCGGGCCACTTGCTGGCGCTGGACAAGCACAGCACCGGCGACGGCATCGTGTCGGCGTTGCAAGTACTGTCGGCCCTGGTGCGCGGCAATAAATCGCTGGCGGAATGCTGCAGCGAGCTGCAATTGTTCCCGCAGACCCTGATCAACAAGAAGGTTACGCCGGGCTTCGACTGGACCAGCGACCAGGCCCTGGTGGCCGAGAAGGAAGCGGTCGAGCGCGAGCTGGGCGACAACGGCCGCGTGCTGATCCGTGCGTCCGGCACCGAACCGTTGATCCGCGTGATGGTGGAAGCGAAAGAGGCGGCCATGGCTGAAAGCATGGCGCGCCGTATCGCGGACAAGCTGGCTGCCTGATTAAATCGCCAGTCCGGCCAGATGCAGGCAGGGGCTGGCGTTTCGCGTCGCCATCGCTTATAATGTTTCTCACGGCGGAGTGTAGCGCAGCCCGGTAGCGCACCTGGTTTGGGACCAGGGGGTCCAAGGTTCGAATCCTTGTACTCCGACCAAAAGATTCATCAAGGCAGGCCGTCATAGACGGCCTGTTTTGTTTTCAGCATCGCTACGCCAGCAAGGCTTGCATTGTCATATTGCAAGTATCAATGCTGGGGGTTTATAGTAGCGCCTCTTCCAAGACCGCCCTTAGCTCAGTCGGATAGAGCAACGGCCTTCTAAGCCGTGGGTCGGGGGTTCGATTCCCTCAGGGCGGGCCACACTGCGTCACTCGATGCGCTGTTCGACCTACTTGCTGATCAGGTCACGATGAACTCGTAACCTGCCTCCAGCGAACCGATCACCTTCGCCTGGTTTTCCGGGCTTTCGCTGAACCCGACGAGCATATCGGCCACCGTCGCCTTCTTGCTGTCCAGCGCATCCAGCCAGTAGTCAAATCCCTTCGCATCCGGTGCACGGTCGAGCACGTTCGCATAGAGCAGGGTGATGATGTCCGCATTGCTGGCCGCAGGGCCGACCAGCTTGCCAAATTCGGACGAGTGGACGAAGGCGTCCGCCACCGCGTGCAGGCTCGCCCCGTCCCCCATCTTGCCCATCCAGTATCCAAGGCCAACCTTGTCCGGCGTGCGGTCGAAGGCCGCCTGGTACAGGCGATAGGCCTCGGCCGGGAAGCCCGTGGTCTCGTAGGAAATGACATCGCCGCCCTCGAAGGACAGCCGCTCGACGTTGCCCAAGGTGTCGACGCCGTCCAGGCCCAGCAGGTCGCTGACCGTGATCGTGCCGTTTTTCACGCTGACCGTGTATTCGTCGCGATAGCCTTCCAGCACGAAGGTGTCGATGCCGGCGCCGCCGTCGACGAAGTCGTCCGAGCGCGTGCCATACAGCATGTCGTGGCCGCCGCTGCCGACGATGGTGTTGGCCGGCAGGTAGACCGGCACCCGGTCTTCGTAGACGTTCAGGCTGGCATAGGTGTCGTAGTAGCCCTGGCTCCACGATGCGTCGATGTAGTACCAGCCGGAATACGGGGCGACGAAGGACGCGTAGTCATACCCATAGGCGCCACTGCCATCGTCGCTGGCAATTTCCCGGCCATCGTCGTCGTAGATGCGCAAGTCAATGGGATCGAAGTAACTGCCGCTCTGGACCGTATAGGCCATGCCCCTGGTGGCGTGGAAGACGAAGATGTCGTCCTGGCTGGCATACGGGTCATGGGTGCCGAAGTTGGCGGTGCGGCCGTAATACTGGCCGAGATCCGGGTCGTGCACCGGCCGCAGGTCGAGCTGCCGGGACCAGTCCATCTCGGACGGCGTCAGCTTGTACCGGTACTCCTGGGAATAATTCGACATGATGGACCTCGCGCAATGTGAGGTCTTCATTGTATGGCTGGGCTAGTCCAGCAATATATTGAAATGGTGTCGCTTTGTAACGGCGGCGCCTCGAATTGCAAGCATGTCTTTCAATGTATGCATGCGAGGGCGCCACCCCGTCTCGTCAAAGCGCGCTGTCGGCCTCGACGCCCGAGCCAGCCCAGGCGTGCATCGCGCGGCGCAGCAGCCTGCGCTCGCGGTGGTCGATCACGTTGTCGGCGCGCACGATCTCGAGCATGCCCTTGAGGACAGTGGCGCGGAGCAGCTCGTCCTGCACCTCGCCCAGCAGGCGATCGATCGTCTCGGGCGCGATCTCGACCATGCCGGCTTCGCGGTCGGCGCTGGTCGCCAGCAAGTCCTGGGTCAGCTCGCCCGCCGTGTCGTCGAAGGTGTCTTCGCTCACCCGCAGCGCCCCGAGTACGCCGCTGCGGTGCAGGCTCTTGAGTTCCTGCGGCGCGATGCGGCCGTCGACGATCATGGCCAGCGCCAGCAGGCGGCACATCGCTTTCGGGCTGTTGGTGGGATAACTTCTCATTGCATTCCTCGCTTCTTCAAGAACTGGGAGTCATCAATATACGGCGCGATTATTCGAAAGTAAAATCGAGTAATCTTTCGAAATCATTCCATTTCTTGGTGGTATTGCATGATCAATTACAAGCACCTCCAATACTTTCATGCGGTCGCGACGGTGGGCAGCGTGGCGCGCGCCGCGGAACAGCTGCACGTGTCGCCGCAGGCGATCAGCACCCAGTTGCAGGTGCTGGAAGACCAGCTTGGCGAGGAATTGCTGCGCAAGAAGGGGCGTGGGCTGGCCTTGACCGAAGCCGGCAAGACGGTGCTGCGCTATGCGGACCAGATCTTCAGCCTCGGCAACGAGCTGGAGCAGGCAGTGCGGCGCGGCGTGTTCACGGAGACCGAAACCCTGCGGGTCGGCCTGTGCGACGTGATCGCCAAGACGATGGCCTTCCGCCTGCTGCAGCCGGCGCGTGACGCCGGCCTGGCCATGCACCTGGTGTGCAGGGAAGGGCGCTTCGCTGACCTGATGGAAGACCTGAGCGCGCACCGGCTCGACCTGCTGATCTCGGACCAGGGCCTGCCGCCCGGCGGCGCGGTGCGCGGCCACAGTCACCTGCTGGGGTCGAGCACGGTGACCGTGGTCGCTCATCGCGATGTCTGCCGGCGCTGGGACGGGCCATTCCCGCAACGCCTGAAGGGCGCGCCGTTCCTGATGCCGGGCGAGGACGCGGCCCTGCACAGCCAGCTCAAGGCCTGGCTCGAAGCGCATGGACTGCGTCCGATCGTGGTGGGCGAATTCGACGATGGCGCCTTGCTCGGTTCCTTCGCCGGCGCAGGCGCCGGTTTCATGGTGGCGCCGACCGTGCTGGCGGATTCGCTGTGCGCGCAGTATGGACTGGAGCACGTGGGCGTGATCGATTCGATCGTCGAGCAGATCTATGCCGTAACGGTCGAGCGGCGCGTGCACCACCCGGCGTTGCAGCGCATCCTGGAGCGCGCGCCCAACGCCTTTGGGCAGGTGACGCCCTAGAACGGCAAGGTGCTGTCGTCGGGCGGCGGGCCGTCGAGATCGATCTCTCGTTCGACCATGTCGGCAAGGTCGAGTTCCGGCAGCAGCGCGTGCGCATCGAATTGCGCGTAGGCCAGCGTCGGATGCGCGCGCGGCGCCGCCAGCATGACCGGCAGGCGCGGAAACCAGGGGCCGAGCCGCGCCAGCAGGGCGTCGCCGGCACCGGTCCGCAGGCAATCGGGAGGGGTGAAGACGAGCGCCAGCCGGATGCCGCGCACGGTGACGATGCCGCCGGTCAGTGTCAAATGCGGTCGCTTTCCTTGCGCACCACGCGCCCGATGACGATGCATTCGCCGCCCTGGCACAGCTTGCGGTGGTATTTGCGCCCATCGACGTTGTCCGAGGTCAGCCACCACTGGCCGGCGTCGCGCGCCAGGCGCTTGACCACGGCCTCGCCCTCGTAGTTGAAGGCGTACACGGCGCCGTCGACCAACTTGGTGTCGAGCGTGTTGATGACCACGATGTCGCCCGCGTACAACGAGGGCTCCATGCTCTCGCCTTTGACGTAGATGGCGATCAGGTGCGACGGACTGTATTGGTTGCGCTCGAGCCAGGTGCGGCGCATGCCGAGCGTACCGCCGTCACGCTTTTCCGGCTCGGTCTGGTAGCCGGTGATGCCGGCCGACAGCCGCAGCTTGACCATCGGGATCTGCACGAAACCATCGTCGTCGCCTTCGGCCGCCACCACCCGCAGGGCGTTCGTCACGCCGCCAGGGGGCGCTTCGTTCGCCGACACGCCCGACATCGACGCCAGGATGTCGGGCGGCAGGCTGCGGCCGGTGACGCGCGAAATGGCGAGCAGCTGCTTCAGGTTCGGGCTGTGCTTTTCGTTTTCCCAGTGCGAGATATTGGCTTTGGTATTGCCGCGCTCGGTGCCGAGCTCGAGCGCCAGCCGCGCGCCGAGCGCCGTCCCGGACAGCCCGGCGGCGGTGCGCGCTTCCCTGACCCAGCCTGCAATCGTCGTCTGAATATCCATGCAGGCATGGTATAGGAAAACTATACAGAAGAGTATAGTTTTTATTTACTGATGTGGTATAGTTTTCCTATACTTTCATCAACCGCATTGAGCTGGGTCAGGAGACGGTACGGCTGTTCTTGCGCCGACTCAGGGCGAAGCAGGGGAGACACAATGATCATTGACATATACCTGCGCCTTGCCGGCGCCGACCTGGCGACGTCGCTGACGCTGTCCGACCTCGGCATCCTGGTCGGCATCCTCGCCGGCCTGCTGGGAGCGCTCGTCAACCTGGTATACACCTGGCGCAAGGACCGCCGCGAGCAGCGCGAGAGCGACGCGGCGTGGGCCAGGCGCAAGAACGAGGAATGAACCGGGGCCGGCCCCTGTAGAATAGCGGGCTGCATTGATATCGATACCGGAGCATCTACGTCCATGGTTTTCCTCACCGTCCCTTACGCCGAGAAGGACGCCGCCAAGGCGCTCGGCGCCCGCTGGAACCCGACCCGAAAACGCTGGTATGTGCCGGATGGCGTCGCCACTGAACCGTTCGCCAAGTGGATCGACGGTGCGCCCGACGCAGCGGCGCCGTCTGCGAAGCCGGGCCGGGTCGACAGCTACCAGGGCAAGACCGTGGTCGGCCTGCACTATATCGAACTGACGCACGACTGCAACCCGATGCAGGCCTGCCCGACCTGTACCGAGCAACTGGCCGGCACGGCCTGGGCCGACGCCCAGGCCAGGTTAAGGGTTGTGGTCGGCGCCATGCCGGGCACCTCGAGCAAGTGAAAGCCGCCGCCAGGGCGATGCGTCGGGCACGAACTTTGCGCCCTCGGACGGATTTGAATCGTGCGCGTCTCGCCTTACTGCTGAGTAAACGCTAAGATGCCAGCTTGACAATACTGCGCAAGCGATCACATGAGCAAAGCGACTGCTGGCAGGCGCGGATACGACCAGGCACGCAGCAATCGCCGCCTGGGCGTGGGCATTGCCATCTCGGTCTTGTTGCACGGGTTGTTGCTGTCGCTGCAGTTCGGTGTGCCCGGCCTCGATCTCGGTGGCGGCGGACCGATCAACGTCACACTGGCGCCTTCTCCGGAGGCGCCGCCGGCGACCGCCCCGATTCCCCCCTTGCCGGACACGCCGGCGCCGCCCACGACGCCTGCACCGCAGCCGGCCCCCGCGCCGGCGCGCGGCCTGCGCCTCGTCGATCCGCCGCCGCCGCCGATCGTCCAGGCCGAGGGGCGGCCACCGGCCCAGGCCCGGCGCCCGAAGCGTCCCAAGCCGCCCGCGCCGAAGCGCAGGCTGCGCGAGGTGCCGCCTCCGGTCATCGTCGCCGCGCCGGATCCGGAATCGGAATTCACGGTCCCCGTGCCCTTACCGGACGTCGTACCTGAATCGTTGCAGGAGGCGCCGGCGCTGGCCGACGCGGTCGTGGACGAAGCGCCGGCGGAACCGGCCGAGGTTGTGGACACCGGACCGGACCTCGTCGCCCAGGAGGCCGAAAAAGAACGCCAGCGCGTATTGGCGGTGGAACAGGAGCTGGAACGACTGGCGCAGGCGGAGCGTGACGCCGCCGAGCGACTGGCGCAGGAGCGCGACGAACAGGCGCGGATGGAACAGCAGCGGCGCGAGCAGGAACGCCTGGCGGCGGAGGACGAGGCGCAGATCGCGCAACTACGCGACGCCGAGCGCCTGCAAGCGCAGGAACTGGCCGCGCGCGAGCAGGCCGCCGAGCAGGCGCTGCGCCAGGCGCAGATGCAGGAACGGAAGCGGGAGCAAGAACGCGCCGAACGGCAACGCCTCGAAGCGCAGCGCCTCGCGCAGGAGGCGGCCGAGCGCCAGCGCATCGAGGAACTCGCGCGACAACAACTGGCGCAACAACAGGCGGACGAGCAGGCGAGACGACAGGCGCAACAGCAGGTGGAACAGCAGGCGCGCGCCGAGGCTGAACGCCTGGCGCGCCAGCAGGCGGAAGAAGCCGCGCGCCAGGCCGCCGCGCAGCGGATGCCGGCACAGGCGCCTGGCCCCGGCGCGGGTGCGGCGGCGATGGAGTCCATGCCCGTTGGCCCGGGCCAGGGCGCCGGCAGCGGTGGCGCAAGCCAGCCCGGCGTCGGATCGCTGGCCGGCTTGCCCGGCAACCGCGCCCGTGAGCTGCTGCGCGGCGTGACCATCCCCAGCGTGAATGCGCCCGCCACGCCGGCCGAGCGGGCCATGGGCGGGCGTCGGGTGCTGGCCGACGGCGGCGAGCGCGATGCGCCGCTGCGCCTCTATGTCGACAGCGTGCGCCAGAAGCTGGAGCGCAACGCGGTGCTGGGAGGTTCGCGCCTGTCGCTGCAGGACGTGCGCATCGATCCGCTGGTCAGCGTGTCGCTGCGCAGCGATGGCAGCATCGACGACGTCACCATCATCCGCTCGAGCGGGCGGGCCGACATGGACGACGCGGTGCGCCGCTTCGTGCGCCTGAATGCCCGCTATTCCGCGTTTCCGCCGAATGTCGCTGCACAATTTGACATCATCGAGATCCGCCGCATCTGGCGCTTCGCCGATGGACTCAAGCTGATCGAAGAAATGCGTTGAGCTACCCTGTGCGAAGCCCGCCACGCCGTTGCCCCTCGCACCCGACCTAACCGACGCCGCCGGTCCCCATTTGATGCGCTGCAAAGCCAAGCCTGATGGACGCCGTACTCTGAACTGAATCGTTCACCTACTGCGAGTATTTTTGATAGGCAACAATCATGGCTTGGCTTCGTTCAGTTGCAATCAGCGTTTTGCCGTGGGCTTCAAGGTGCGCACCACGGTCGGGTCGCGAGCCAGTGTCCGCGTTCACCGTCGGCCTGATGTTTGCCCTGTGTCTCGCCCTGACGGCCTGCGCGACCGGCATCGGCTTCCGTGAGGCGGGGCGCTCGGGCGGTCCCGGCGCCGCGTCGGCGCCCACCACCGAGCTGATTACCGATACCCTGATCGAGACAGAGCGCGCGGCGCAGGCCAGCGTGGCCCGGCAAGACCTCACACCCCTGTTCGTGTCTCCGCCGCCGCCGTACACCATCGGGCGCGGCGACATCCTGTCGATCGTGGTCTGGGACCATCCGGAGCTGGCCGCCGGTGGCATGACCATGGCCACCTCGGCCGCCGACAGCGGCGTCGTCCAGCCGAACGCCGCGCCGCCCGGCTTCGCGGTCGACCACCAGGGCCGCATCCAGTTTCCCCTGATCGGCCTGCTCAGCCTTGACGGCAAGACCGAGGAAGAAGCGCGTGCCCTGCTCACCGGCAAGCTCGCGCGCTATATCGCCAATCCGAACGTCACCTTGCGCGTGCAGGCCTACCGCAGCCGCCGCGTGTATGTCGATGGCGAGGTGCGCACGCCTGGTCTGCAGGCGATCGACGACATCCCGATGACGCTGGTCGAGGCCCTGAACCGCGCCGGCGGCATGCAGCCGGGCGCCGACCAGAGCCGCATCGTGATCGAGCGTGGCGACGAGCGCTACCAGGTCAATCTGCGCGAGCTGGTGCAGAAGGGCGTCAATCCCGGCACCATCCTGCTGGCGCATGGCGACGTCGTGCGCGTGCATTCGCGCGACGAGAGCAAGGTGTTCGTCTCGGGCGAGGTGATCTCGCCGAAGGCGCTCACCATGCACAACGGCCGGCTCACGCTCAACGAGGCGCTGGGCGAGACGGGCGGCATCAGTCCCCTGAGCGGTGACGCGCGCCAGGTGTACGTGGTGCGCAAGGCGCCGGACCGCACCCGTGTGTTCCGGCTCGACGCGCGCGACTCGGGCGCGCTGGCGATGGCCGAGACCTTCGAGCTGCGGCCCAAGGACGTGGTGTACGTCGCGGCCTCGCCGCTGGCGAACTGGAACCGCCACCTGAGCCTGCTGTTCCCGGGCGCGTTGACCAATGCCGTTGGCGTCACGAATCGTCCCTGAGCAGCACACTGCCTGAGCTGTCCCTAGGAGTCTCGCCATGACCAGCCCGCACGAGGCGCATTCGCTCAAACAAGTCTCGCACAGCCCGCCGGTGCTGTCGGTACCGTTCGACCCACGTCCGCCCGAACCCTTGCCAGAAGAATCCACGGTCGACCTGAAGGGCTATCTCAATACCCTGTACGACAGCCGCTGGCTGATCGGCAGCATCACGGCCATTATCACGATCGTCGCCGTCCTGTATGCGCTGGTGGCCAATCCGGTCTACGAAGCGAACCTGATGATCCACGTCGAGGAAGAAAGTCCGAACGCCTCGAAGAACATCCTGAGCGAGGCCTCGTCGCTGTTCGAGACCAAGAAGGCGGCGATCGCCGAGATGGAGCTGCTGCGCTCGCGCATGGTGGTCTCGCGCGCGGTCGACAACCTGCAGCTGTACGTCGAGGTGCAGCCGAAGTACTTCCCGGTGCTGGGTTCGTGGTTCGCCAACCAGAACGGCGGCGCGCTGTCGAAGCCTGGGCTGTTCGGCTATGGCGGCTTCGTATGGGGTGGTGAGCGCGCGGCGGTATCGGTGTTCGAGGTCCCCGACAGCTGGCTCAACCGTGAATTCGTGATCACCGCGCGCGCCAACAACCGCTATCGCTTTTCCGGAGGCGGCCAGCGCATCGCCTTCGATGCCAGCGTCGGCCAGCGTTACCGGGTGCAGACGCCGGACGGGCTGGTCGAGATCAAGGTCGATCGCCTGGTCTCCAATCCCGGCGCACGCTTCAAGATCAAGCGCAAGTCGCGCCTGGGCACGATCCAGGGCATCCAGCGTTCCATGGTCATCACGGAGCAGGGCAAGCAGTCGGGTGTGATCGAGGTCAAGATGCAGGGCCAGGACGCCGACCGCATCAACAGCCTGCTGAGCGAGATCGGCCGTGAATACATGCGCCAGAACCTGGCGCGCAAGACCGAGGAAGCCGAAAAGTCGCTGGCTTTCCTGAACCAGCAACTGCCGATCCTGAAGCGCCAGCTGGAGCAGTCCGAAGACCGCTATAACCAGTTCCGCAATGCCCATGGCACGGTCGACCTGCGCGAAGAGGCGCGCATGAGCCTGGCGCAGGCGGCGGCCGCGCGGGCGCGCCGCATGGAGCTGATGCAGAAAAAGACCGAATTGCTGGCCCGATTCACCGAAGATCATCCGGTGGTCGCCGCCATCAATCGCCAGCGGCGCGAGGTCGATGCCGAGATCGAGGCGATCGCGGCACGCATCCGCACCTTGCCGGTGATGGAGCAGGACGAGGCGCGCCTGACGCGCGACATCAAGGTCAATACCGATCTCTATACGGCCCTGTCGAACACGGCCCAGCAGCTGCGCCTGATTTCGGTCGGCCGGGTCAGCAATGTGCGCCTGGTCGATGCGCCGATCGAGCCCGAGCGGCCGATCAAGCCGAACCGGCCGTTGATCGTGGCGCTGGCGGTGGTCACCGGGCTATTCCTTGGCACACTGCTCGCGTTCACCCGCAAGACCATGCGCGGCGGGATCGACGATCCGGCCAAGATCGAGCGGCTGTTGCGGGCGCGGGTGGTGTATGCCTCCATTCCGCACAGCGGCAACGAGGACAAGCTCATGCGCAAGGTCAAGCCGGATGGTGGATTGCCGCTGCTGGCCCAGATCCTGCCCGAGGACCCTGCCGTCGAGAGCTTGCGCAGCTTCCGCGCCGCCTTGCGCTTCTCCATGCCGCACTTCAAGAACAATGTGGTCATGATCGCCGGACCCACGCGTGGGCTCGGAAAATCCTTCGTGACCGCCAATTTCGCGGCGGTGATGGCGGCCAGCGGCATGCGGGTGCTGCTGATCGACGCCGACCTGCGCAACGGGCACCTGCACCGCTATTTCGGCGTCGATCGCTCGCGCGGCCTGTCGCGCGCCATCGCGGGCGCCATGCCGGTCGACGAGGTCATCCACCGGAGCGTGCTGGACAACCTGGATTTCATTCCGACCGGAGAGCTGCCGAACAACCGTTCGGAGTTTCTGCTGCAACTGAACCTTGGTAATCTGCTCGAGCTGGTCAGTGGGCGCTACGACCTGGTGCTGCTCGACCCGCCGCCATTGCTGGCGGTGGCAGATGCGCTCATCATCGGCGCCCATGCCGGCGCCGTGTTCATCGTGGCCCGCTCGGGCGTGACGACCGAGAACCACATCAACGAGTCGATCAAGCGCCTCAACCACGCCGGCATTTCGCCGCGCGGGGTGCTGTTCAACGATATGGCGCTGCGGCTTGGCGAACACCGCTCGCAGTACGGGACGGCGCAACTGGGGTACGCCGCCTGAGAGGAGGGCGGCGGGCGTCCTGGCCGCGATGGTCTGCCGGCGCCGCTTCTTGTGTTGTGTCTGCCTACGGCTGCGCCGCAGGACCTGGCGCGCTGCACCTGGCGCACTGCAGCATAGACACAGCATTCATTCCATCAAACGGTGTGCCGGCCATCGCGTAGTCTGATTTCCGACTGCGCTGGCCAGCGAGCGCACCGGCAAGCACACTCACCGACCGGCATCGACCCACTCAATCCGGCGACAGGACCGACACGGTGGGACGGTTGCTGCGTGGCGCGAGCAGCCAATCCTTCACAGCCCGGCGGATGCGGAAGGTATTGCGCTCGAATGCCAGGTAGAACACATAGGCGATGCCGATCAGGCCCAGAAGCAGGGCGCCGTACCAGAGGTAGTCGGGCGTCAAGAAGGGATCGAGCTGTTCGCGTCCGAATGTCTTGCCGCCGATGTGGATCGCCAGGAAGATCAGCGGCAGGTGGGTGACGTACAGGGTGAACGAGAACTCGGAGAAGAAGGTGGCGATGCGGTTGATGCGCAGGAAGCGCGGCGCGGAAGGATCGACCGGCTGGTGCAGCGAGGACAGCAACAGCAGCAGGGGAACGCTGCAAATCATGTCTTGCACGAAGGATTCCGGCACCAGTTCGTTATTGCTGCCGGTCAGGCGGTAATAGCTGAACAGGCCCATCGTCAGCAGGCCCAGCACCAGGCGCAGGCCGTTCCCGCAATGCAGCTCGATGCGCGAGAACGCCGCCCCGAGCAGCCACAGCATGAAGTACATCGAGATCATCTTCGGCAGCACGATCACCAGCACCACGAAGGCGGCCGCACAGGCGAGGCGCTTGAAGCGGCCATGGCCGAACAGCACCAGGGCCAGCAGCGGGAACTGCACGTAATACCAGGTCTCGTAGGTCAGGCTCCACAAGGCGTAGTTGCCACCAAAATTCGGGACGAGGAAAGTCTGCAGGCCGAGCAGGTTGCCGACGAAGCTCGCGGCCGAGTAGTTATTTGATGGCGATACATCGATCGCCCCGGGCTGGGCCACGCCGATGACTAGGCCGACCACGAGGATCAGCACCAGGGTCGGCAGCAGGACGGTCCATAGCCGGGTGACGCGGTCGATCGCATAGTTGGCCAGGGCGCGCGGCTGGTGCAGGCGGTTCAGCAGGCTGCCGCCTACGAGCCAGCCGCTGATCAGGAAGAACACCACCACCGCCTGGTGGGCGAAACCGGTTACGAAGGCGAATACCTGGTAAGCCAGCGTCGGGTCTTCCAGCGAGCGCAGGCCGGGATAGATTTCGGAGCGCAGGTGGCCGGCGGCGACCTCGAGCGCGGCGACGCCGCGCAGCAGCGAGAGCGCCAGCGATTGCAGCGGATGGTCGTGCAGGTTGGACTGGGCCCGACAGCGGATCGTGGGAAGCGAGAGGGACGGCATGGTGAAGCTCCTTTCTGCAGTGTTAGCAGGCATCCCAGGGATAGGGATGGCTGTTGCCCGACAGCGCGAGGGCCACCAGGATCATCCAGTAGCCGACGTGCGCGAATTCCATCAGCCAGGCGCCGACCGCGAGTACCGGCAGCGACCACCAGATCGCCGGCAGCAGCCGGGCCCGCTCCAGGTCGTCCGACCAGGCGGCGCCGAGCAGGCTGGCGGCGGCACCCAGCAGCCAGCCGCTGAAGGCTTCGGCGGCCGTGTGCTCGCCCGTCACGACCAGCAGCGCCGCGACGATCAGGCCCAGCAGCAGGCCGAGCGCCAGGCCCACCCGCGCCGCGATCTGGCCCTGGCCCTGGCGCAACAGCAGCATCCAGGCCGCGAACGGATAGAGCGCGCCGACCAGCGTCGCGTGGCCGCTGATCGCCTTGAACTCGAGCATGGAGAAATCGGTGCCCCAGCCCAGGTGCGCAATCTTGCTGCCGCCGACCAGCACCACTGCCGCGCCGAAACATGCGCCCCAGCGCAGCGCCGTGCGCCAGGCCCCGGCGGCCAGCAACCACGCTGCCAGCGCCGCTCCCAGCGGCAGCGCGACGTCGAGGTCGCCCAGGTGCAGCACGCGCAGCATCGTCCGGTCTTCCACGTGACTACTTAGCGAACGATCGCGGCCAGGGTGCGCAGGATGATCTTCACGTCGATCCAGAAGGTCCGTTCGCGCACGTAGCGCACGTAGTAGTGCAGCTTGGCCGGCAGCACGGTGTCGATATAGGCGCGTTCCGGGTCGCCCGCGCGCGCCAGCACCGCGTTCTCGTCCTTGTAGAGGATCGAGGCCCAATCGGTGATGCCGGGCGCGACCGACAGCACGATGCGGCGCAGCGGCTCGGGATAGTGGGCCACGTAGCGCGGCACCTCGGGCCGCGGTCCCACCAGGCTCATGCTTCCATTGACAACGTTGAACAGCTGCGGCAGCTCGTCCAGCTTGTAGCGCCGCAGCATGGCGCCGGCGTGGGTGATGCGCGGGTCGGCGCCGACCGTGAGTTCCGGACCGCCGTCGCGCCTCTGATGCATGGTTCGGAATTTATAGATCGTAAACAAGGTCGCACCGCGCCCGACGCGCTGCTGGCGGTACAGCACGGGGCCCGGCGAATCCCATTTGATCCACAAGGCGATCGCGATCAGCAAGGGCGACAGCAGCAGCAATCCCGCCAGCGACGCCGCCACGTCGAACAGGCGCTTGCTCATGACAGCAGGTCGTGCAGCGCCGCGATCACCCGCTCCTGGTCGGCGTCGCCCATGCGGGTGTATAGCGGCAAGGTCAACATCGCCCCGAAGGCGGCCTCGGCGACCGGGAAGTCGGCGGCGCGCAGGCTGCAGCTGTCGCGCCAGTAGGGCTGGCGGTGCAGCGGGATGAAGTGCACGCTGGTGCCGATGCCGCGTTCGGCCAGCCGCGCGATCAGCGCGTCGCGTCCACCGTGCGCCGTGCCTGCGTTGTGCGCGCCGTCCACGCCATCAGGCGCCGCATGCTCCAGGCGCACCACGTACAGGTGCCAGGCGTGGGTCGAGCCGGAACCCGGCGCCGGGCGCGCCGGCAGGGTCAGGGGCAGGCTGGCCAAGGCCGCATCGTAGCGTGCGGCCAGTTCACTGCGGCGCCCCTGGAAGCGGTCGATCTTGCGCAGCTGCTCGATGCCGATCGCGGACGCGATATCGGTCAGGTTGTACTTGAAGCCGGCGGCAACCACCTCGTAGTACCAGGAGGGCGTGCGCGCGGTGTAGCGGTCGAAGGCGTCGCGGCTGATGCCATGCAGGCGCATGCAGCGGATCCGCTCGGCCAGCCGGGGGTCGCGGGTGACGACCATGCCGCCCTCGCCGGTGGTCATGGTCTTGTTGGCATAGAAGCTGAATACCGTCACGTCGCTGTCGAGCGTGCCCACCAACCGGCCATGGTGGCGCGTGGGGAAGGCATGGGCGGCGTCCTCGATCACGCGCAGGCCGTGGCGGCGCGCGAGACCGCCGATGGCGTCCATGTCGGCCGCCATCCCGGCGAAGTGCACGGGGATGATCGCGCGCGTGCGCGGCGTGATCGCGGCGGCCACCGCGGCCGGGTCCAGGTTGAGGGTGTGCGGGTCGGCATCGACGAACACCGGGCGGGCGCCGAGGTAGCGCACGACTTCGGCGCTGGCGGTGAAGGTCAGGGTCGGCACGATGACTTCGTCGTCCGGCCCGATGCCGGCCGCTTCCAGCGCGAGGTGCAGGCCGGCGGTGGCGGAGTTGACGGCGATCGCCTCGACTTCGCCGCCGAGGTAGTCGCGAAAGGCGGTTTCGAAGCGCCGCGTGACGGGGCCGGTGGTGACCCAGCCGGAGCGCAGGCAGGCTTCGACCGCGCGGATCTCTTCTTCGCCGATGTCCGGCAGGGCGAAGGGTAAAAAGGTGTCTGCGGGCAGCATCTGGTCAGGCATGGTGGGTCTCCTGTGCGAGTACGGCAAGGAAGCGTCGGGCCAGGACTGGATAGCTCAGGTGGTCGAGCACGTGGCGGCGGCCGCGCACGCCCAGCGCCCGGCGCGTGCGTGGATCGAGCGCCATCAGGCGCGCCAGCCCCTCGGCCAGGGCGGACGGATCGTCGGGCGCCACGCTGACGCCGCAGCCGGTTTCCGCCACCGGATCGTTGCCGGCCTCGACCGCATGCAGGACCGGACAAGCCGCCATCATGTAATCGAGCAGCTTGTTGGGCGCGATGCCGAAGCGGTACAGCGGCTGGCGCCGCCACCCGAGGAAGGCGATGTCGAAGCGCGCCAGCAGGGCCGGGATGGCGCGTTTCGGGACCGGGTCGACGAAGTGGACATGGTCGAGCCCGAGCGAACGCGCCTGGCGCCGTAGCCGGTCCTTTTCGGGGCCGGCGCCGACCAGTACGAAGGCGAACGGCCGCTGGCGCAGCAGGTGGGCGGAGTCGAGCAGGGTGTCGAGCGCATTGGCCAGGCCGTGGCTGCCGGCATAGCCGACGATCGCCCGTCCCTCGGCATGCAGGCGGCCAAGAAGCGCAGCGACGGCTGGTGGCAACGCCTCCCGGCATGGGGCATCCGCAGGCGACGGCATGCCGGCGGCCGGCCATTCGTCCGGATCCACGCCGTTCGGGATCAGGTGCAGCTTGTGCGGCGCCATGCCGCGCGCCTCCAGGTGTTCGCGTACCCGGGGCAGGATCGAGACGATGGCGTCGGCGTGGCGGCAGGCGTGGTTCTCGGCCGCCTGCAGCAGCATGATGAAAGGATGGTGGCGCGAATGGCCGCCCAGTTCCATCGGCGACAGCGGCCACAGGTCATGCACCTCGTGCAGCAGGCGCGCTCCCGCCAGGCGGGCGATCCGGTGGGCCGGCCAGATGTCGAGCGGATAGGTGCTGGAGGCGATCACGGCTTGCGGCGCGAAGGTCTGCGCCAGGCGCGGAGCTTCACGCCACAGGCGCGCCACGAAGGCCAGCATATTGCGCACGCGGCCGGCGCCATTGCCGGCATAGGCGGGGGTGCGCAGCCAGGTGTAGTGGATGCCGTCGATGTCTTCGGCAAGGCGGTCGCGGCCGGCCATGGTGGGCCCCTGGCGGCGCAGGTGCGACTGCGAGGCGGCGACGATGTGCACCCGGTGCCCGGCGCGTACCCATTCGCGCGCCAGGTAATAGGGGCGGTACTCCATGCCGTGGTGAACCGAGCCGGCGTAGTGGTTGATGAGAAGGATGTTCATATCAGATGCGTCATATCCGATGCGTCATATGCGCCACGCCATTTCCTCGACCAGGCGCCGCCAGTTGCAGCGGGTGTTCTCGATCCAGTTGGTTTCCCATTGCACCGGGTGGGTGAGCATGCAGATGCGTTCGTAGTGGCCGAGGGCGCCGAAGGGCGACATCGGCGTGTAGTAGACGGGATGCTTGCGGTCGCTGATATACAGGTCGAGTCCGCGCAGCAATTCGGCGTCGTAGGATTCGCATTCGATGCCGCAACGGGTGCGCAGCGCGCGGTCGCGCAGCAGCTCGTGGTTGATCACGTTCAGGCGGCGGTTGGCGAAGTCGCCATGGCTGGCCACGGTGGCCAGCGGCGCGCCCAGGCGCGACGCGATCTGACCGATATTGCGTGCGAACAGTTCGCGGATCTCGGGAAAGCGCAGGCGCAGCTCGTCGCCCTTGCGGATGCGGTGGCGCTTGGCGAAATCGGCGACCTCTTCGTAGTGGTAGCTGGCTTCGCTGCCGGCCGCTTCGATCTCGCGCATGAAGCCGTAGTCGAGGGTGCAGAGGCGAAAGTAATAGCTGGCCCGGACGCCGTGCCGGGCCTCGAGCGCGAACATCTTCTTTGCCGTGCGCAGGTCGCTGTCGATGTCATGGCGGTGCACCAGCGTCTTGCGCGGCGTGTCCTGGCGGTTCAGGTTGCGGAAGAAGCTGCGCACCGATACCTGTGCGTAGCCGGCGTCGTTCGCCGCCTGCAGCAGCGAGGCGTACTCACCGAGGCGGCTGGGCATCAGGTAGTCGGCATACACCCGGTTGAGGAAAGTCTTCATTGCAGTGAATACTGTGCTCGATAGGGCTGAAAACCCAGGATGGTCTTGAAGGTCTTGAGGCCGGGCTGGGCGCCGAAGAAGGTGTCGTACATGACGTAGTGCACCTCCTGTTCGTCGATCAGGCGGCTGATGGTTTCCACCAGCAGCAGGTGCATGATGCCGTCGTTATTGCGAAAGCCCAGCATTTGCGAAAAGGCGGCGAAATTCCCATAGATGGCGAGGCTCGCGTATGCGACCAGTTTTCCTTGTGGATCGAGAATGCCGTGATGGCGGAAATGCGGCAGCGTGTCGAATGCCTCGCGTTTCTCCGTATATTTGCGGTCCATCGGGCGGCCTTGCCGCGTATCGAGCGAGGTATTGATGGCGTGGATGTCGTCGATGTAATCGTTGCGGTCGATGTCGACGAAACGGTAGCCGCGCCTGCGCGCCCGTTTGGCGTGATAGCCGCCGTGGTTCTTCGCCTTGATCTGCTCCTCGTAGGCATGGCGGTCGGCGAAGCGCGACAGGTCGATCAGTGCCGCGCCGACGGTCTTGGCGCGAATGAGGCGAAAGCGCGGATGCGGCCGGGTGAAGGCGCGGTAGGTCGTGCGGATATCTTCCGGATCGATATGCTCGTGAAAACAGAGTTTCGCAACCGGCAAATTAATGGCTTGAATAAATGTGTTGTAGTGTTGCAAGAACATATTCTCACCTCTAAGTCTGCTTTACACGATAAGGTGGATCGCCGTGCGTTTCCTTGAAACCGCTTAAACGATGGGCGCTGGCGCGGCATGATTTTTTTTCTGTTTGCTAGGTCAGCGCCAGGCGGTGGGCCAATGGATGCCGGGTCAGGTCGGCATAGAATCGCACCAGTTTCTGCGCCTCGTTTTTCCAGTTATAGGTCTGCTCGACAGCACGCCGGCCATTGGCGCCCATCCGCCGGGCCCGTTGCGGATCCTGCGCCAGGTGGTCGATGGCGGCGGCGATGGCAACCGGATCGCGCGGGTCGACGCACAGGCCGCAATCGCTGGCCTCGACGATGGCGCGCCAGCGCGGGAAATCCGACGCGATCACGGGAATGCCGGCCGCCATGTATTCGAACATCTTGACCGGCAGCGCATCGCGGTAGCTCGCGGTCGGCAGCAGGGTGACCAGGCCGGCGAAGGCGTTTTCCATGACCCGGCCCACGCCGGCGCGGTCGAGGTGGCCGAGCGCGCGGATGCGGGTCCAGCCCGGCAGCAGCGCCATATCGCGCGCGAGCGCCGGGTCGGCGAAGCTGCCGGCCAGGGCCAGCCGGGCCGGGGTGCGCAGCAGGGCGCAGGCCCGCACCATTTCGCGGATGCCGCGGATCGCCGAGATGCTGCCGACGTAGCAGATTTCGGTGCGCGCGTCCCAGCTGCGTTCGGGAGCGAATTCCTCTGGCAGCGGATAGTTGGCGACGTCGATCGTCTGCCCATTGCAGCGCGCGAGCCGCTCGCGGATATGGGGCGTGGCGGCCAGCAGGCCGTCGAGGCGGGCGCAGGCGTAGCGTTCATAGCGGGCGTACAGGCCTGCCGCCAGGCGCGCGATGCCAGGCGCCAGATAGGGTTTGTCGAGCAGCTGGGTCGGCACGTCTTCGTGGGCATCGAACACGACGCGCATGCCTGCGCGCCGCAGGCGCAGGCCGGCCGGCAATAGCTCCGGGTCGTGCAACTGGTAGGCGTCGGCATCGAAGGCCAGCGCGCGCGCGGCGACCCGGCGCGTGGTCCACAGCATGCGGTCCAAACGCGCCACGAGAGCGTTTGGACGGCGCCCCGACGGGCCGCCTGCGTGTTTTCCGGCGTCGACGATCCGGACGCCGTCGCGCAGTTCGTCGCCGAGGCCGTCGGCCACCACCAGGATCACCTCATGACCGTGGTTGGCCAGCGTGCGGCATTGCTTGATGAAGATCCTGGTGTCGTAGCGCGGATGCGCCGAGGTCAGGTGGACGATGCGCGGCATGTTTCCTCTCGTAGGCATAGCGGCTGCAGGCGCCGAGGGTGGCGCTGAGCAGCATGTCAGTAAAGTAATGGGACGTCAGCAGCAACAGGACGGTGACGCAGGCGAAGGCGAAGGCCAGCAGGAACAGCGGGCGCCGGCGTGCGGCGAAGTACTCGTGGAAGAACATCGGCGTGATCGGCACGATGGAAAGCGCGGCCACGTAGAGCATGCCGAACAGGCCGAGGTCGACCCAGGCCGACAGCACGTTGTGCGAGTAATGGCCGGGCTTGTAGCTGCCATAGTCGCCCAGGATGGGGTGGGCGGCGATCGATTGCAGCGCATGCACGGTCAGCTGCTGGCGCTTGTTGGCCGAGGTCGAGTGCGACAGGTCGAACAGTTCGAGGATGCGGTTCGAGGGCAGGGACGCCAGGATCTGGTCGAGGTAGAGGCCGACGGTGGCGGCGATGCACACGCCGGCCAGCACGAAGTACAGTTTATGGCGCGAATAATAGAATTCGATCACGGGAATCGCGAACAGCAGGGCCACGAACTCGCTGCGCGCGGTGTTGACGAACAGCGTGGCCGCGCCCACAGCATGCAAGGCCAGGCGCAGCGGCAGCCTGCGCGTGAACGTGGCCACCGCGAGGTAAGTAAACAGGTAGGAGCGCGAGAAACCCTGGTAGGTGGCGAGCGCATTGGTGTCCTTGGCGATGCCGAGCGCGCCGAGGTAGAACACGCCGTCGACCGAATACGAGAACACGATGGTCGACATCCCGGCCAGGCTGAGCAGGCCGACGGCGCGGAAGCGCCGGCTGGCGAAGTCGATGAAGCAGAACTGGATGTAGACCAGCACCATGAACAGGATGGCGAGCATGTGGTAGACCACGATGGCGCGGTTGGCGCCAGCCGCCCCATTGACCACCGCCACGCCCACGAAATACGCGAAGAAGACGCCGTAGTGGATGTCGACCAGGGTCAGGCGCCGAGTGTCGCGCCGCATGCGGGCAAGGTAAACCAGGCACATCGGGCCGGCAAAGGCCAGTGCCACCGGGCCGAAGTAACCGCCCAGGAAGGCGCCCGTGGTGCCGGTGCCGAGCAGGGTATGGTAGAAGAAGAAGCCCGGGAACAGCATGAAGAAGCAGGCGATCATCAGCCATTGCTCGCGCCGGGCGCGCGCCGCGCCGCGGGGCTGGGTGGGCCCGCCCTGCAGTGCCAGCTGCCAGATGTCGGGTGCGGCGCCTGCATGCAGGGCCGGAGGCGGAGCTGGATGCGTCGTGGACGAGGTATTCATGCGGTGGCCAGCCCGTTGCGCGAGCAGTTCCAGGACATGTGCAGGTAGACCAGGTAGAGGCAGGAATAGCCGATCACGTACCACAGCACGTTATCGTGCACGCTGCCCGGCAGCAGGAAGGCGCCGAGGGTGGTGGCGAACAGCGTGACCTGCCACAGCAGGTCGGCCTTCTGGCGGCCGGCCACGAAGAACACATAGCTCAGCGGACTGGCGACGAAGTTGAGCAGGAACAGCGGCGCCATCAGCTGGGCCAGTTCTCCCGCCTCGCGCCAGGAGGCGCCGAACACGGAGGCGAACAGGGCCGGAGCGAAGGCCATCAGCAACAGTGCCGGGCCGATGCCCAGCACCAGCAGCGCCTTGAAGGTGTGGCGGTAGGTGCGGCTGCAATTGCCGTGCTCGCGGAATTCGAGCACCGATTCGCGCTTGAAGACCTCGAGCACCGAGGCCGCCAGCAGCGACACCGGCGCCGACAGCACGCGCTGGGTCAGCGCGTACAGGCCGGCGGCCAGCACGCCGTGGCGCATCCCGATCAGGAACAGCGGCAACTGGCTGACGGCGCCATTGAGCAGGTTCGACGGCAGCGAGTAGCGCCAGAAGGCCTGGTGACGCCGCAGGTAGGCGCGTTGCTCGGGGTCGGGCAGCCAGGCGACGGGCGCGCGCGGTGGACGCAGCAGGCGCCGCGCATACAGGTAGCCGGCCAGCAGGCCGCACAGGTGGCCGGCGATCAGGCCGGACCCGCCAAGTCCGGCGTACAGCAGCGTGAGCTGGGTGACGACGATGACGGCGGCCGCCACCACCTTGGCGCGCGCCGCCTTGCCGAAGGCATTGTGCGAGGTGGCATAGGCGAGCGTGGTCTGCATGCAGGCGATCAGCCAGGCGCCGGCGCCGATCGTGAGCAGGGCCGCCCAGGGCAGGTGCAGGGCCGGTTCGAAGCCGGCCAGCCGCGCCATGGTGGCAATCAGGGTCAGCAGCAATGCGGCGATGGTGGCGCTGTAGAACACGACCCGGAAGCAGGTGCGCTGGTGCTGTTCTTCGTGGTCGAGGATCATCGCCGCCTCCATGCGCAGGGTGGCGCCAATCGCCGACAGCGCGATCACGCCGAGCCAGACGCTGTAGGCGCCCAGTTCTTGCGGCGTGCACATGCGCGTCAGCAGCGGCGCCGCCAGCAGCGGCAGGGCCTGCGCGCCGAGGGCGCCACCGAGGACGGTGGAGACGTGGCGCCAGAATGGCGGCAAATGCCTCATGAAGTGGTGGCGGGAGTGGTGGCGGTGGAGGCGACCGGGGTGACCGAAGCAGGCGCCACCTCGTCTGGCGCCACCTCGTCCGGCGTCACGGCGGGCATCGCGCCGCGCGTCTTGCGACAGGCGTCGAGCAAGGCCCTGGCCACCCGCTGCACGCCGGCATTGTCGAGGAACGGCCCCATCGGCAAGCTGAGGACACGGCGGGCCAGTCCTTCGGCCACCGGATAGGCGTCCGGCGCCAGGTGGGCATAGGCGGCCTGGCGGTGGATCGGCACCGGGTAGTGGACGGCGGTCGGGATGCCGGCGGCGCCGAGCTTCCCGCGCACCCGCTCGCGGTCGTCGACCAGCACCGTGTACTGGGCATGGACGCTGCTGCGGTCGTTGCGCACGGCGAGGACGGGAATCTGGTGGCGCAGCAGCGCGTCGTACTCGGCCGCGGCGCGCTGGCGCTGTTCGACTTCCCATTCGAAGCGCTCGAGCTTGGCCAGCACCACGGCGCACTGCAGGGTGTCCATGCGTCCGCCCACGCCCAGCCGGGTGTGCACGTAGCGGTGCGACTGGCCGTGGACGCGGATCTCGCGCATGGCCTGGGCCAGGGCGTCGTCGTCGGTGAACAGGGCGCCGCCGTCGCCATAGCAGCCCAGCGGCTTGCTGGGGAAGAAGCTGGTGCAGCCGATCGTGGACAGGTGGCAGCTCTGGCGGCCGCGGTAGGTGGCGCCAAAGCTCTGGGCGGCGTCCTCGATGACGGCGATGCCGTAGGGCTCGGCGATCGCGTTGATGGCGTCCATGTCGGCCGGCTGGCCGTACAGCGAGACCGGAAGGATGGCGCGCGTGCGCGGCGTGATGCGCTCGGCGACCAGGCGCGCGTCGATATTGCCGGTGGCGGCTTCGACGTCGGCGAACACCGGGGTGGCGCCCACCAGCATCACGGCTTCGGCCGCGGCGATGAAGGAGAACGGGGTGGTGATCACCTCGTCGCCGGCCTTGATGCCGAGCGCCATCATGGCGATGATGAGCGCCTCGGTCCCGGACGACACGGTGATGCAGTGGCGCGCGCCGGTACGGGCCGCCAGGCGCGCCTCGAGCTCGGCCACCTCGGGGCCGAGGATGTACTGCCCGTGGTCGAGGACGGCCTGGATGCGGCTGTTGATCAGCTCGCGCGAGGCGAGATATTGCGACTTGAGGTCGATGAAGTCCATGGATTATCCTCGTGCGGCGCTCTGGCTCGAGCTGGGGTTCGGGTCGTTGCCAATCAGGTCGCTTGCGCTGTCGGCAGCGCGGCAGACGCTGTCTTGCAGGACGTAGGACTCGCCGGTATGCGGGCAGCGCGCTTCGCCATTGCCGGTCAGGGGCAGGGGCAGGCGGTCGCCGGTGCGGCTGATCCAGCCGATCTGGCGCGCCGGCACGCCCGCCACCAGCGCATGCGGCGCGACGTCGCGGTTGACCACGGCGCCGGCGGCGACGAAGGCGTACTGGCCGATCGTCACGCCGCACACCACGGTGGCATTGGCGCCGATGGTGGCCCCGCGCCGCACCAGGGTGCGCCGGTACTCGTGCTTGCGCGGCACCGCGGCGCGCGGGTTGTAGACGTTGGTGAACACCATGCTGGGACCGCAGAAGACGTCGTCTTCGAGGGTCACGGCGTCGTAGATCGAGACGTTGTTCTGGATCTTGACCCCGTTGCCGATGCACACGTCGTTGCCGACGAAGACGTTCTGGCCCAGCGAGCAGGCGGCGCCGATGCGCGCGCCGGCGCAGACGTGGGCGAAGTGCCAGACGTGGGTGTCGTCGCCGAGCTGGGCGCCGCGGTCGACGATGGCGCTGGAATGGATGATGATTGCCATGGTCAGTACTCCAGCGGCAGGGCGACGCGGCGGCCGTCGCGCGCCGAGCGGTAGGCGGCGACCAGCACCTCGAGCGATTTGAGGCCTTCGCGGCCGTCGGTCTCGGGCTCGGCCTCGCCGCGCAGCACGCGGATCACGTTGTCGTAATAGAGCGGATGGCCGAAGCCATAGACCGAGGTGGTCTGGTAGCTGGCATCAAGCACCAGCGCGTCGTCGGGATCGGGCTGCGCGAATTCCCATTGCTGGACTTCGTTGACGGCGACGCCGCCAATGCGCGCGCTGCCATGCTCGCCGAGGATGGTGATCGAGCCTTCGAGGTTGCGCGGCCAGGCCAGCATGGTGACGTTCATCGAGCCCAGCGCGCCATTGCGCCAGCGCAGGCTCATCACGCCGGTATCCTCGACCTCGATGTCGCGCGCCAGGGTGGCGGTATAGGCTTGCAGGCTTTCGATCGGGCCGACGATCCATTCGAGCAGGTCGACATAGTGGCTGGCCTGGTTCATGAAGGCGCCGCCGTCGAATTCCCAGGTGCCGCGCCAGCCGGCGCTGCGGTAGTACGCGTCGGGGCGGGTCCAGAACACATTGAGGTTGACCATGTAGATACGGCCGAAGCGCTTTTTCTCGACGGCGCGCTTGAGCAGTTGCAGGGTGGCGTTGCGGCGGTTCTGCTTGACCACGAACAGCCGTACCCCGGCCTCGTCGGCGGCGGCAACCATGCGCTTGCCGTCTTCCCAGCGCGTGGCCATCGGCTTTTCGGTGATCACGTGGCGGCCGGCTGCGGCGATGCGGATCGCCTGGCCCGGATGCAGGCCGGACGGGGTGGCGAGCACGAAGGCGTCGGCGTCGAGCTCGGCCAGCATGCGATCGAGGCTGGCATACGGGCGGGCGCCCCCGATGCCGGCGGCTTCTTCGCGCGCGCGCGGATCGATGTCGCAGACGCCGGCCAGTTCGCAGCGGTCGGCGTGCTCGCGCATGGCGTTCATGTGATTGCGCGCGATGCGGCCGCAGCCGACCAGGGCGAAGCGGATCTTGCGGTCGAGGATGGGAGGAGGGTAGTGGCGCATGCGGGCTCCGGGCGTGGCTGTGGATATCGATGAATCGGGCGTGGACGGGTCGGATCGGCGGGCCGGCCGCTCAGGCCTGCACCACGTTCGGCAAGCGGTTCGGGTACACGCCGCGGGTGTCGACGATCAGGTTGGCGTACTGGCGCACCAGGTCGTAGTCGAAGGCGCTGTGGCTGGTGGCCAGCAGCACCACGTCGTAGGACGCGAGCGAGGAAGGTGTCAGGGGCACGCTCGACAGCTCGAAATGGTGTTCGCGCATGCGCGGGAAGACCGGGACGTGCGGGTCGGAATAGTCGACCGCCGCGCCGCGCGCGCGCAGCAGCTCCATCAGCGCCACCGAGGGCGACTCGCGCATGTCTTCGACGTCCTTCTTGTAGGAGATGCCCAGCACCAGGATGCGGCTGCCCATTACCGCGCGGCCGCGCTCGTTGAGGGCGTCGGCCACCTTGCCGACCACCCAACCCGGCATGTCGCTGTTGATCTCGCCGGCCAGCTCGATGAAGCGGGTGTGCAGGCCGTACTGGCGCGCCTTCCAGGTGAGATAGAAGGGGTCGATCGGGATGCAGTGCCCGCCCAGGCCGGGGCCGGGGTAATACGGGGTGAAGCCGAACGGCTTGGTGGCGGCGGCGCGGATCACCTCGTGGATGTCGATGCCCATGCGGTCGGCGATGATCTTCATCTCGTTGACCAGGCCGATATTGACGGCGCGGTGGATGTTCTCGAGCAGCTTGGTCAGTTCGGCCGCGCGTGTCGAGCTGACCGGCACCACCGTGTCGATGGCGGCGCGGTACAGGGCCAGGCCGGCTTCCAGGCAGGCATTGGTGGAGCCGCCGCATACCTTGGGGATGGTGCGGGTATGGAAATCGGGATTGCCCGGGTCTTCGCGCTCGGGCGAGAACACGAGGAACACGTCCTGGCCGACGCGCAGGCCGCGCGACTCCAGGCGCGGACGCAGCTCTTCCTCGGTGGTGCCGGGGTAGGTGGTGCTTTCGAGCGACAGCAGCTGGCCGGGCCGCATGTGCGGCAGCAGCGATTCGACGGTGCCGATCACGAACGACAGGTCGGGTTCGCGGTAGGCGGTGAGCGGGGTGGGAACGCAGATGATCAGGGCGTCGGCCTCGCTGGTACGCGCGAAGTCGGTGCTGGCCATGAAGCCGGCGGCGCGCGCCGCCTCGATCGCCGTGGCATCGATGTGGGCGATGTAGCTGCCGCCGTGGTTGAGCCGCGCGACCTTGTCGGCGTCGACGTCGATCCCGAGTACACGAAAGCCTTCGGCGGCGTAGCGCAGCGCCAGCGGCAGGCCGACGTAGCCGAGGCCGATGATGCAGATCACGGCATGGCGGTCGCGCAGCCGGGCCAGCAGCTGCTCCAGTTGAACTGATTGGTTCTCGTCTCGCATGGGTTCCTCGACAATATCGGTATGACGACGGGTATGACAGCAGGTATGACAGCAACGATGTAACGGTGACAGCGTGATGGCGACGGTGTGAAGCGGCGGCGCTGGCCGCCCCTAGATCCGGAACGGTACGAACTTGCGAATCAGGCCGACGGGCACGGGCTCCTCGACCGGCGCCTGCGGCAAGGGCACCGGCGTCGAGGGCAGGTATTCGGACACGATGGCCTTGACCATCGACTCGATGGGGCCGCGCTCGTGGGTCTCGCAGGCCATCATGAGGCAGGTGATGCAGGTCTCGAGCACGCTGGGCCGCAGCGCGCTTTCTTTCATGCGCATGATGCGCGGGTGCTCGCTCGGGAAGACGGTGCCGTCGGTGAGCAGTTCTTCGTGCAGTTTTTCGCCCGGGAACAGGCCGATGAACTCGATCTCGACGTCGCCGCGCGGTTGCTGGGGCGTGCGCTCGGTGAGACCGTACATGGCGATCATGGTGCGCGCCAGGTCTAGGATGCGCACCGGCTCGCCCATGTCGAGCACGAACACGTCGCCGCCCTTGGCCATGGCGCCGGCCTGGATCACCAGCTGGGCCGCCTCGGGGATGAGCATGAAGTAGCGCGACACCTCGGGATGGGTGATCGTCACCGGCCCACCGCGCGTGATCTGGCGCTGGAACAGGGGAATCACCGACCCCGAGGAACCCAGCACATTGCCGAAGCGGACCATGCAGAATGTGGTGCCTGCGCGGTTGCCTTCGCGGTTGCCGGCCCCATTGCCGGCGCCATCGCCCGGTGCGCCGCCACCGGCGGCGCGGGCGGCGGCGGCCTGGAAGATCAGTTCGGCGATGCGCTTGCTGGCGCCCATGATATTGGTCGGCCGCACCGCCTTGTCGCTCGAGATCAGCACGCAGGTCTGGACGCCGTGGTGGGCCGCGGCGGCGGCGATGATCTGGGCCCCCAGCACATTGTTGCGCAGGCCTTCGACGATATTGGTCTCGACCAGCGGCACGTGCTTGTAGGCGGCGGCGTGATAGATGGTGTCGATGCCGCCCGCGGCCAGCACCCGCTCGACCAGGTCGGCGTTGCAGACCGAGCCCAGGTGGGCGTGGATGGGCAGGTCGGGAAAGCGCGCCGCCAGCTCTTGCCGGATCGTGTACAGGGCGTATTCGGAATGGTCGACCAGGTGCAGGCGCGCCGGGCTCAGGGTGACGATCTGGCGACAGAGCTCGCTGCCGATGGAACCGCCGGCGCCCGTCACCAGCACCCCCTGGCCGCGCACGCAGCGTGCGAACAGGTCGAGCCGCGGCGGCACCGGCGGCCGGCCGAGCAGGTCTTCGAACTTGATTTCGCGGATGGCGTCGCGCAGGACCGACTTGTCGTTGGCCTTGTCGTCGGCCAGGTCGACCAGCCGGGTGAGGATTTTGGTGGGTACGCCGGCCTGGCCCAGGCGCTGCATCAGCTCGCGCAGGCGTTCCGGTGCGGCGGTGGGCAGGGCGATGACGATGGTGCGGATGCCGAGCGCGGCGCCGAGTTCGACCAGGCGCGAGGTGTGGAACACGCGCAGGCCAGCCACGGTGCGCTCGTTCAGCGCGTGCTTGTCGTCGAAGAAGCACAGCGGGCGGTATTCGTCGCCGTCGCGCATGGTCTGGGCCAGCCGGGCGCCGGCCTCGCCGGCGCCGTAGATGGCGACCGCCAGCGCCTTGCCGGCGCAGGGACCGCGCTTGCTGCGCAGCAGCTTGCGCACGCCGATCCGCGATACGACGACATAAGAAAAAGCGATGAACCAATATATCGCCAGCGCGCTGCGCGGAAATCGCGCCTCATTGAGGAATACCAAAGTGAGATAGGCACATAATACCGCAATGCCCAATGCGAGACCGGTAAGGGTGAGCAGGCGATGGTCGATAAAGCGGATGACGGCCCGGTATAAATCGGATAGCCAGAAAGCCATTATCGTCAGCACCGCCACCAGTAAATAAGAGCCGGGCCCAAATTGTTTTGCAAGCTGTAAATCGCCACCGCGCAATATCATTGCGATTAAAAAACACACGGGAAGCGCAACCAGGTCGACCCCGATGGCCAGGGCGGCCTTCGCAGTGCGGTGCATGGACACGATTCTTGCGCAGAGCTGGTGAGACAGGCTGTAGCGTTGAATTGACATGGCAATCGGCTTCTCGCTGAAAGAGAACGACGTGCTGCTGCAATCAAAATAATGGTTTACTGCACGACCAGGCGTTTGAATAACTACTGCGCTGAGTGGGGTTGGCTTTGCGGATTGGTCTTGTGTGTATAAGCTTATTATCTGTCCGAGATTGAATGGCGGGTTTGAGATCACTCAACAGCGATCAGGGATATAATGCGTGAAAAGGGAAGTTGAAATGAAGAAGCGAATGCAAGAAATGGCGCTGGATAATAATTTCTGGCGGCTATTTCTTTAAATCAGGGTATTCGAGAAAAGGCGGGATCGGCGTATGCCGACGGGAATGGCGGAAACAAGAGGCGCTGTCATCGTTAGATATGGATGAGCATTGAACTGCTGAGCTGATCCGCGGTCCAATCCCAGTCACTATCGATCGGGAGCGCGTCATGAAAGCGCCGAAGTTCGCGAAGCTGGTCGCCCAACTACCGCTACTGAACCAGCCGCAGCGTCAGCAGGTACTCGCCGCCCTGCATCCCGCCGCCGGGCTCGACCGGGTGGTTGCCCTCATCGGCGAGCTACGGTCAAAGGTACGCTGCTGCCCGGATTGCGGCTGCGAGCGTTGCCACCGGCACGGCCAGGCCAACGACTTGCAACGCTTCCGCTGCTGCGCGTGCGGCCGCACCTTCAACGACCTGACCGGCACGCCGCTCGCGCGGCTCAGGCACAAGGGCAAGTGGCTCGATTATCTGGACACGGTGCTCGATTCCCGCACAGTCCGCTCGGCGGCCAAGCGTCTCAGCGTGCACCCCAACACGACGTTTCGCTGGCGTCATCGCTTTCTCGACCGCGTCAAGGACGACCGGCCCGAGCGCCTC